>NZ_JBKGFP010000061.1:0-141336 GCF_046557535.1 Pseudomonas sp. S1(2024) | reverse complement strand
CGGTGATCAACGCCGTGGCCCAGGACGCGGCCAGCAATACCAGCGGGCCGACCAGCGTCACCGTTGACGCCATCGCCCCGGCCGCACCCATCATCGACCCGAGCAACGGGGTGGTGATCAGTGGTACAGCTGAAGCAGGCGCCACCGTGACCCTGACCGATGGCAGCGGCAATCCGATCGGCCAGATCACCGCCGACGGCAGCGGCAACTGGAGCTTCACCCCCGGCACGCCGCTGGCCAACGGTACGGTGATCAACGCCGTGGCCCAGGACGCGACCGGCAACACCAGCGCGCCGTCGAGCACCACGGTGGACTCGGTGGCTCCGGCCGCGCCGGTGGTCGACCCGAGCAACGGCAGCGAAATCAGCGGTACCGCTGAAGCCGGCGCCAGGGTGATCCTCACCGACGGCAGCGGCAACCCGATCGGCCAGACCATCGCCGACGGCAGCGGCAACTGGGCCTTCACGCCTGCGACCCCGCTGGCCAATGGCACGGTGATCAACGCCGTGGCCCAGGACCCGGCCGGCAATACCAGCGGGCCGACCAGCGCCACCGTTGACGCCGTCGCCCCGGCCGCGCCGACTATCGAGCCGAGCAATGGTGCAGTCCTCACGGGTACCGCTGAGCCCGGCGCCACCGTCATCCTCACTGACGGTGGCGGCAACCCGATCGGCCAGACGACCGCCGACGGCAGTGGCGATTGGAGCTTCACCCCGGTTACTCCGCTGGCCAACGGCACGGTGGTCAACGCCGTGGCCGAGGACGCCGCCGGCAATACCAGTGGCCCGGCGAGTACGACGGTCGACTCGGTGGCACCATCGGCGCCGCTGCTGAGCATCAGTGCCGACGGTGCGCTGCTCACCGGTACCGCCGAGCCGAACAGCCAGGTGCGCATCGTGGTCGACGGCGATACCGCCAACCCGATCACGGTGAATGTCGACGGCAGCGGCAGCTTCAGCCTGCCGTTCGCGCCACCCCTGATCACCGGCGAGCTGATCGCCGGGGTCGCGGTGGATGCTGCCGGCAACCTCAGCGGCCCGGCGACGATCAACGCGCCAGACCTGGCGCCGCCGACCATCAGCGTACCGGAGGCCGCTGATACCTGGATCAACGCTGCCGAGATCAGCGACGGCATTCAGGTCGATGTGGCGATCCGTCCGACCCTGCAGGTCGGCCAGGTGATCACCGTCGCGTTCGCCGGGCAGAACGGTTATGAGACGCAGGTAACGCACACCATCACTGCCGGCGACATCCTGGCCGGCAGCGTCACCGTGACCATACCCCCTGGCGATGGCATGGGGCCGTTCCCGGAGGGCGCCTCGACCGTCACCGCCGATATCAATGGCGGTATCGCGTCGAACCCGGTGCCGTTCACCGTCGACACCATTCCGCCTGCAACACCGGTGCTGTCGCTGGTTGGCAGCATCCTGACCATCTCCACCGATCCGGGCACCGAGCTGACGGTCACCGTGGACGTCGGCGGGGTCACTGCCACCGCCACGGTAACTGCCGACAACAGCGGGCTGGCTTCGCTGAACCTGCTCTCCGACCTGGACATCGACCTTACCCTGGACCAACTGCTCAATGCTCAAGTCTCCGTGATCGGTGAGGACCCGGCCGGCAACCCGAGCAATGTGGCGACCATCGGCGTCGGCAGCAGCATCGAGCAGCCAGTGACCATCGGCAACTTCGGCGTCGATGTCAGCCTCAACCCGCTGAACCCGAGGTTCGGTTTCAGCGGCACTACCGAACCGGACTCCAGCGTGGTGATCCGTGTCATCACCCCGGCGCTGAACGTTGAGTTACTGCCGATCCAGGCAGACAGTGCCGGTAACTTCTCGCTTAACCTGCTGAGCCCGACCGTCCTCACCCAGCTGGGGCTGAACATCACCGATATCCTCAACCTCGGTTCGCAGATCTCGTTCAACATCGTCGCCACCGACACCAACGGCAACGACAGCTCGGCATACGGCATCACCCTGACCCCTAACGGGCTGTCGCTGAATATCGGCCAGATCGATGTCAACGGTACTGCCGGGGACGATGTCATGTCCGGGGCGAGCGGTAGTTCGGAGCACATCAACGGAGGTGATGGCAACGACCTGATCTTCAACGTGGGGACCGGCGATCACGTAGTGGCCGGCAACGGCAACGATGCGATCCAGATCACTGCGACCGACTTCATCAGCATCGACGGCGGCGGGGGCTTCGACACCCTGATCCTGGCCGACGGCATCGACCTCGACTACAACGCCGTCGGCGTTGGCACGCTCTCCAACATCGAGCGTATCGACCTCGGCAAGGGCGACTCGGGGAGCGTGCTGACCCTGACTGCGGCAGAGGTGGACGCCATCACCGATGGCAACAACATCCTGCAGATCACCGGCGAGAACAACGACACCCTCAATGTGGTGGGTGCCGTGAACACCGGGACCACCCAGCAGGTCAACGGCATTACTTACGATGTCTACAACTTTGGCAGCAGTACCCTGCTGATCGAGGACAACACGGTACAGGTCGTGGTCTGATGCGCGGCCTGTCCGTGCTCAAGGGAAGGCGCCGCAGCGCGGGAGCCCTGTGGCTCCTGTGCCTCGGGCTGCCGTTGTCCGCCCCGGCCATCCCTCTCGACCAGGCGGTGCGGGCGGGGTTGGCGATTCACCCCCAGGTGCGTTCGGCGATGGCTGAGGCGGATCGTGCGGGCACCGAGGTGGAGATCGCCAAGGGTGGCTATTACCCCTCCGTCACTATGTCTGGGGGGCCGCAGGAGTTCGACGTTGGCGAGGTTGTCTACGACGTCACCGTATCGCAGATGCTGTATGACTGGGGACGGGTGACGAGCAAGGTCGACAGCGCCAGCGCAACCCGGCGCAAGCTGTCCGAGGCGGTGCTGGTGGCGCGCGACGATGCTGCACTGGATATCGTCGAGACCTACCTCGACGTGCTTGCCTCGGAGCGCCGGGTGGAGACGGTGCGCCAGCACATCCAGCGTCTGGACGGCATCCGCGAGATGACCCAGGCGCGCGGCAGCGACGGTTACGCCGACCGCAGCGAACTGGACCGCGCCAACCTCGAACTGTCGCGTGCCCAGGAACAGCTGTCGCTGGAGAAGGGCAACCTGCAGGACGCGCGCAACCAGTACGCGATCCTGGTTGGCCAGGACCCCTCCGAACTGGTCGAGCCCGAGCCGATGTCGCTGCAGCGCTACCTGGCTGCCAGCGACGTGGCGCGGGTGATCCGCGAGTCGCCGTTGCAGCGCAAGGCGTTGGAGGACGCCAATGTCGCCGAGGCGCAAGTCCGCGAGGCCAAGGCTTCGCTGCTGCCGCAATTGAACCTGGAGGCCTCCGCGCTGCGCCGGGAGATCGGTGGTCGCCCGGAAAGCGACTCGGTGATGTCGCTGCGCTTTCGCATGGACACCTTCCAGGGGCTTTCCAACTTCCGTCGGCCGACGGCTGCGCAACAGCGCCTGGAGTCGGCGCAATGGACGGCCGATGCGATGCAGCGTGACATCCGCCGGCAGCTGCAGACGCTGTTCGACAACGGTGACACGCTGCGCTGGCGGGAACAGTCGCTGAGCCAGCAGGTGACGGAGTCGGAACAGGTCGGCGAGCTGTACCGCGAGCAGTTCGAGGTCGGCCGGCGCGACGTGATCGACTTGCTCAACGTGCAGCGCGAACGTTTCGAGGCCGAGCGACAATTGATCAATCTGCACATCGAGCGCAAGCGCATCGAGTACCGGGCGGCCGCGCAAGTCGGGCTGTTGGGGGCATTACTGGAGAATCGGTTGAATCATGGAAGTTGAACAATCCCCGGATAATGTCGTGACCCTGAACCACGACGACCCGCTGCGCCAGGGCCTGCTGCTGCTGTGCCGGCAACTGGGCCGGCCGCTGGGCGACGCCGAGCTGGTCGACGGCCTGGCGCTGGAGCACGGACGCCTGCCGCTGCGCCTGGTCGCCCGCGCCCTGCGTCGCGCCGACATCACTGCCAGGGTCGCGGAGCTGCCGTTGCGGCAGATGGACGCCTACCTGCTGCCGGCCCTGCTGTTGCTCGACGATGGCCGCAGCCTACTGCTGGTTGGCATCGAGGGTGAGCAGTACGAGGTGCTGGTGCCGCAGAGCGACGGCGGCCGTGAGTGCATGGCGCTGCCCGCGCTGGAGGCGCTTTACAGCGGCATGGCGGTGTTTGCCAAGTGCCGCTACCGCCCCGACGGGCGGGTTGGCGACTACGCCAGCGGCCTGCCGGAACACTGGTTCTTCGGGCCGCTCAAGCGGCTCTGGCGCTCCTACGCGGAAGTCACGGCGGCGGCCCTGGTGGCCAACGTCCTGGCCGTCGCCTCGGCGCTGTTCGCCATGCAGGTGTACGACCGCGTGGTGCCCAACGCGGCCTTCGATACCCTGTGGATACTCGCCAGCGGCGTGGCCCTGGCAATCATCGTCGACGGGGTATTGCGGATCCTTCGCGGGCACCTGCTGAACGTACTTGGCAAGCGCCTGGACCTGCAATTGTCGAGCCTGCTGTTCTCACGTGTGCTGAGCACCCGGATCGCCGCCAAACCGGCGTCGATGGGGGCGTTCAGCACCCAGGTGCGTGAGTTCGAGTCGGTCCGCGAGTTCTTCACCTCGTCCAGTGCCGCGCTGATCAGCGACCTGCCGTTCGTGGTGATCTTCCTGTTGATCATCGCCGTGATCGGTGGCCATGTGGTCTGGGTTCCGCTGGTGGCCTGCGTGTTGATGCTGCTGCCGGGGTTGCTGACCCAGCGCCTGCTGGGGCACCTGTCGCGGCAGAACCTGCGCGAGGGGGCGATGAAGAACAGCGTGCTGCTGGAAGCCTTCGAACACCTGGAGACGGTCAAGGCCGCGCGTGCCGAAGGCCGCTGCCGCCAGCAGTGGGAGACGCTCACCGGGGAACTGGCCGGTACTGCGATGAAGACCCATACCCTGGCTTCGACCCTCAGCTACTCGGCCAGTATCGTCCAGCAGCTGTGCTATGTCGGGGTGGTGGTGTTCGGCGTCTACCGGATAAGCGACGGGGCGATGACCGTCGGTGCCCTGGTGGCTTGTTCGATCCTTGCCTCGCGGGCCATCGCACCCTTGTCCCAGGCTGCCGCCATCCTCGGCCGCTGGCAGCACACCAAGGTGGCCCTGGAGGGCCTCGACCAGTTGATGTCGGCCGAGCAGGAGCGTCCCGTCGGCAAGCGCTTCGTGCACCGCGAGCGGCTCCACGGGCATTACCGCCTCGAGGCGCTGCGCCTGGCCCACGGCGACAGCCCGCCGGTGGTCGACGTACAGGCGCTGAGCATCCAGGCCGGCGAGCGGGTGGCGCTGCTCGGCGGCAACGGTGCCGGCAAGTCGACCCTGTTGCGGCTGCTCAGTGGCCTGCTCGACGCGCAATCCGGCCGGCTGTTGCTGGACGACATCGCCCTGAGCCAGATCGACCCGGCCGACCGCCAGCGCGGCATCGGCTACTTGCCACAGGACGTGGCGCTGTTCCACGGCAGCCTGCGCGAAAACCTCAACCTGGCGAACGCTGCGTTGGGCGACGAGGAATTGCTGGACGCCCTCGATGGCGTGGGGCTGGGCACTTTCGTACGCGCCCACCCGCTGGGCCTGGACATGCCGATCCAGGGCAACGCCAGCCTCTCCGGCGGCCAGCGTCAGGCGGTCGGGTTGGCCCGGGTACTGCTACAGGACCCGCCGATCCTGTTGCTCGACGAGCCGACCGCGGCCTTTGACCAAAACAGCGAGAAACAGGTTATCGACTACCTGCAGAAGTGGCTTGGCCGGCGCACCTTGATCATCACCACCCACAAGAAAAGCGTGCTGGCGCTGGTGGACCGTGCGGTGGTGCTGCGCAACGGCCAGGTGATCATGGACGGCCCGCTGAACCAGGTGGTGCTGGGCAACCAGGTGCAGGCGCCGCAGGTCGCCGAAGGAGCTGGCCATGGCAACTGAAAAAAATTCAGTAGTGTTGCGCCGGCAACTGGCCGACCCCTTGCTGGCGACCACTCACCCGGTCTATCGCCCGCTGCTCTGGACCCTGCTCGGCAGCGTCGTGCTGTTCGTCGCCTGGGCCGCCTGGGCAGAGCTCGATGAGGTGACGCGCGGTGACGGGCGCGTGGTGCCGTTCAGCCGCATCCAGAAGATCCAGAGCCTGGAAGGGGGCATTCTCGACCGTCTGCTGGTGCAGGAGGGCGACCTGGTAGAGGTTGGCCAGCCGCTGTTGCGCCTCGACGAGACGCGCTTTCTCACCAATTTCCAGGAGTCGGCCAACCAGGCCGGCGTGCTGCGGGCGGCCATCGCCCGGCTGGACGCCGAGGTGCTGGGCAAGGCGGCCATCGAATTTTCCCCGGATATCGACCCGCAGGGGCCGCTGGCGCGTTCCGAGCGGGAGCTGTTCAAGTCGCGGCGGGACAAGCTGCTCGAAGGTAGCCAGGCGATCCAGAGGCAGATCAGCCTGGCCCAGAGCCAGCTCGACCTGGTCCGCCCGCTGGTGGCCAAGCGTGCGGTGAGCCAGATGGAGGCGCTGCGGCTGAGCCAGGACATCGCTACCCTCAACGGTAAGCTGACCGAGCTGAAGAGTAGCTACTTCCAGGATGCCTATACCGAACGCTCACAGCGCAAGGCCGACCTCAGTGCCCTGGAGCCGATCGTCCAGCAGCGCCAGGATCAACTGCGCCGTACCGGGATCGTTTCGCCGGTGCGTGGGCGGGTGAACACCGTGCTGATCAACACCCGTGGCGGGGTGATCCAGCCCGGCGAAGCGATCATGGAAGTGATCCCGGTGGAGGACCGCCTGCTGGTCGAGGCCAGGATCAAGCCGCGCGACGTGGCCTTCCTGGTGCCGGGCATGCCGGCCAAGGTGAAGATCACTGCCTACGACTTCAGCATCTATGGCGACCTCAAGGGCACCCTGGAGCAGATCAGTGCCGACACCATCGAGGAGGACACGCCCCATGGCAAGGAGTCGTACTACCAGGTGCTGATCCGCACTGACGGCAGCCAGCTCAAACGCGGCGAGGAGGTGCTGCCGATCATCCCCGGCATGGTTGCCGAGGTGGATATCCTCAGCGGCAAGCGCAGCGTGCTCAATTATTTGCTGCGCCCGCTGATCAAGGCCCGTCTGTACTGAGCTGGAGCGTCAGGGCATCAGTACGGATGCCAGCAGCTTGATTGCCGACGTGCGGTGATGGCCGGCACTGTAGGCCAGCACTATGTCGCGGCAGTACCTTGGTTCTTCGCTCAGAATCCGGGCGTTTGGCGATTGCTCCAGCAATGACGGCCATTGCGGTACCAAGGAAACGCCTTGCCCCAGCGACACCAGCAGGCTGATGGCCTCGAGCGCATCCAGGTCGCAAGCCACGCTTGGCGCGAGACCCAGATCGTCCAGATAGCGCTGGGTTATCAGGCCGCCCCAGGAATCGACGGCATATCGGATATAGGGCCCGGTGGCCAGCATTGCCTGCGCTTCAGCCCGGGAGGCTGTGGCAGGTGCCAACAAGCACAGCGGTTCGCTGCGCAACGTGAGCATTCTCAACGATTTTGCTGTCTTGAAGGGTGGCGTAACCAGAATTGCCGCATCCAGTTCCTGATTGATCAGCTTGTCATGGAGCAATTTGGAGTCACCGGGCGTGATGGTGAGCTTGAGGTTGGGCGCGGAGGATGACAACTGCTCCAGTGCTGCCGGTACAAGGCCGGTGAGTGCAGTTGATATGGCGCCAATGCGCAGTTCCCCGGTCAGCGTGTCGGTGTTCAGGTCATTCCTGAGCTGACTGGCATGTTCGACAATGCAACGTATACGTGGCATCAATACCAGCAGCTTGTCTGTCGGCCTGATCGCATGGGCCTCTCTATTGAAGAGTGCACAGCCCAGGTGTTTCTCCATATTGCGAATACGCAAACTTATTGCGGCGGCTGAAACATTTGCTTTCTTTGCCGCACCCGCAATGGAGCCGCATTCGACAACGGATATGAGGCTTTCCAGATTTTGAATGTCCATAAGTAATGCTTATGCTCAGGCCAAGTGTCAGTTGGTGTACATGGATGCCGGGCGGTGTGAGGATAGTGGCTCCGTTCGAGGAGTACCATCATGTTGACACCCTTTCATGTTGCTTATCATGTCAGCGATCTGGATGTGGCAAGAAAATTCTATAAAGAAGTTCTTGGTTGCGTCGAGGGACGTAGCACTGAGACCTGGGTAGACTTCGAGTTTTTTGGTCACCAAATATCTCTGCATGTGGGCAAGCCCTTTGAAACCAGCCGCACTGGCAAGGTCGGCCCGCACCTTGTATTGATGCCTCATATCGGAGTGATATTGCCTCTGGAGCGATGGCAGGCCTTGGCTAAGCGCCTTGAAATTCTGGGCGTGCAGTTCGAAATCCCGCCGGTTGTTCGTTTTGAGGGTGAGCCTGGCGAACAAAGGACAATGTTTTTCCTGGATCCCAGTGGTAACCCGATCGAGATCAAGGGGTTCAAGAACTTTCGTGCAATCTTTGCTTCCTAGTGTTTTATAAAAACAGAGATCAATCCCGTGAGAATAAAAATAAATCTAATCACGCAAATTGCAATTGGTCTGGCTGTCGGTATATGCGTTGGCCTGCTATTGAATCATTTTCCAGATTACAAGGGCTGGTGGATCGAGCAAGTGCTGCAACCGGCGGGTGATGCGTTCATAAAACTGATGAAAATGATCATCGTGCCGCTGGTGTTTTCCTGCATGGTGGTAGGCATAGCCGGCTCCGGCAAGCGCGCCCTGGGGCGGGTGGGAACAAAGAGCCTTGTCTATTTCTTTGCCGTGACCGGGGTCGCAATCATTTTCGGCTTGTTGGTCGGTAACGTGCTCCAGCCAGGCGCCGGTGCGGGGTTCGCCGTTACACCGGCGAGTGGGGCAGTGCCTCCTGTGCAAAATGCTTCGGCAGGGCTCGGCAAGGTACTCTTGGGCATCATTCCTGATAATGTAGTGGCGGCAATGGCGGAGGCTAAGCTGTTATCGGTACTGTTCTTCGCAATCTTGTTCGGGGTGGCACTGTCTACGCTGGATGAACCCAGGAAACAGCCGTTGGTTGCAGTGCTGCAGACGGTAGTGGATACCATGTTCAAGGTCACTCATATGGTCATGGCCTACTCACCGATCGGCATCTTTGCCCTGATAGCTGTCACGGTGTCGACCTTCGGGATTGATTCACTGCTGCCGTTGGCAAAACTGATAGCCATTACTTATGTTGCGGTACTGTTCTTTGCAATTGTCGTGCTGGGCCTTGTTGCCAGGGCTGTTGGCGAGAATATCTTCGAGATCATCAAGGCCTTCAAGGGTGAACTGATACTGGCGTTCAGCAGCGCGAGTTCTGCCACCGTCATGCCGCAATTGATGGCCAAGACCGAAGCACGGGGTGTACCGCGTACGATCACTTCGCTGGTGATCCCGTTGGGCTATTCATTCAACCTGGATGGCGCGTCGCTGTTTGCGGGCCTGGGTACGCTGTTTATCGCGCAGGCCTACAATATTGAACTGGCCTTGGCAGACCAGGTCATGCTGGTATTCATCATGGTATTGACGTCCAAAGGCGCTGCCGGAGTGCCCGGGTTCATGTTTGTCATTCTCACCGCAACCCTGACGGCGGCAGGTTTGCCTTTGGAAGGCGTGGCCTTGATTGCAGGGGTGTATCGATTGATGGACATGCCCGTTACGGCACTGAACGTACTCGGCAATGCGCTGGCGCCGATCGTGGTCGCAAAATGGGAAAGCCGCGCTGGAACATTACCGGCTGATGTCGTGGTTATGGAGCAATCATCTCGATAGCAGATGGGCAGGCTCGTTCAGCCAGGCGTTTGGAACGGGAATTGCTGCATCCCTGAAAACCTGCTCATTTGGGGATACGGCCATGTTTCCAGAAGATCTGTACTTCATGTTTCTCTACGCCGTTGCCGTGTTGGCTCTCGATGTGGCAGCCATCATGCTCTATCGGAGTGCCAAGCCCTGACCCGGGTTTGGGGACTTCCACCCTGAACCGGGTTTTGGTCTACAGTGCTGGGACGTCTTCCGTGTAAGGAAACAGCTATGGCAAAGCGTCGATGGGCAGTTATCGCTACCTCGATTGCGCTGGCAGTGGGGCCGGCGCTCACTTATGCCGACCCGGGTAATGGTAAAGGGCAGGGCCACGGCAAGGACAAGGGGCAGCATGGTCAAGGTCACGGGGGCTCGTATGGTGGGCCGTCGATAAACCGTGGCGATGTGCTTGGCATTCTTGACGGGCACCGCAGCTACTGGAGCGCAGGGCCGGCGCTGCCCCCGGGCATTCAGAAGAACCTGGCCCGTGGCAAACCACTGCCGCCGGGTATCGCCAAGAAGCTGGATGGCAGGCTGCTGGGGCAGTTGCCTCATTACGATGGCTATGAATGGATGCAGGCGGGTGCGGACCTGATCCTGGTGGCAGTTGCTACGGGGATCATCTACGAGGTGTTGAACGGCGCACTGGATTGACGTCAGGCGCAGGTGTCAGCGAGCGCCGTCAATTGTAGGAGCGGCATTGTGTCGCGATGGGCTGCAAAGCAGCCCCCGGCAGGCGACGCGGTGGTTGGCACCGGCTGCGCCGGTGTTCGCGGGTAAACCCGCTCCCACAGTTACAGCGCATGCTTTCGGCAGGTGGGGTCCTTGTGGGAGCGGGCATGCCCGCGAAGCAGGCGACGCGGTGGCTGGCACCGGCTACGCCGGTGTTCGCGGGCGCGCCCGCTCCCACAGGTATGGCGCATTCTTTCGGCTGATGGGGTCCCTGTGGGAGCGGGTTCACCCGCGAAGCAGGCGACGCGGTGGCTGATACCGGCTACGCCAGTGTTCTCGATAGCGCCCGTTCCTCCAAAATCAGGAGTTTTCCTGCACGTTCAGTACTGAACCCTTATCGTCCGTCGCCAGCAAGCCGCTGGAGTGGGTGCCTTCAGTTTGCAGTTCGGCGAGTGGCACATCTGTAGTACGGAAAATACTGCGACCTTGTTCACCAACCTTCAGAGAGATCAGTTTTCCATTCTGATAGAAGAATTGCATTCTGTTGGTGTTCTTTTGCATGGTTAGTGCTCCGAAGGCTATTGGCAGATGCACTTTCCCAGCCTTCACTCACCCAGGCCACTGGCAGAAATATCAGTTGCGGCCTGTGCGAGACTTTGGTTGATTGGTAAGCCATTACAACCCCCGATAGAATGCAGCGTATCCTTGATGGCTAATCGCAAATGTCTATGTTTCGTATCTTTCTCTTCGCCGTGCTGGTCACCAGTGTTGCCGGCTGCGCAACCCCAGGCAAACCCACTGCCAGCAAACTGACTCAAAAATCGCCCCAGCAATACGCCGCTTGCGTGCTACCCAAATGGCAAGCACTGGCGCCTCAAGCCACGCAGAAATCGATCGCCCACGGCTATCGGCTGACGGCACCCAGCCCCGTGGCATCCGATGATGTGCTGGACGTAGTCGATTCCCACGAGGGCAGCCGTGCGACTTTCTACAAGGGCAGCTTCCTGTCTGGCGACAAATTGCGCCAGGCAGCCAGGGAATGCCTGGACTGACTCAGTAACCCGATCCGCTAGAGCCGCCCATGCTGGGCAGGCGGGCCCTGCGCTGAGCATTGCTCCACTCGGCGCAGGTCATGAACGCGGTATTGTCCACTTTGCCTGTGCCGTCGAAACTTACGCTGTAGGGCTGCCGGTTGTCGGCCTTGGTCAGCATGTAGTCGAAACAGGTGCCGGGCACCACGGTGCGTTCGGTCTCGGCATCGGGCTTGCCGCCTACCTGCATGACTTGGTCTCTGCTCATGCCGTTGGTGACTTTCGCCACCAGCGGCTGGTCGTGGTACAGCGCGGAGTTGGACGAGCAAGCAGAAAGCGCTGCCAGTGCAAGGATCAGCGCTTGAAAGGGTTTGTTCATGGCAGTGCTCCGGTAGAGGACGCCGATGAAGGCAGGTGCTCCCAGCGCGAATGTGCGACCCCTGGCTCTGCGATCACACCATCAATCCGCTCGGCTTTTCATCATACGCCTGTACTGCCGCACCCGCAGTAGCGTGCAGCCTTGCTCCAGCAACAAGGCGCGCAAGGGCGACGCATGCGCCTTGGGCCGGCTGCCGGCCGCCAGGCGGCGCATCTGCAATTTCACCAGGGCCATGTAGGCCAGCGCGGCAAAGGCCTTGCGCTTCCAGCGAATGGGCTGCAGTTCGGCGGTTGCCGTCGGCTCGCCGTTCTGCCAGCGCCGGGGCAGGGCAGGCTCGACTGCCAACGCCGTGGCAATCCCCGCCATGGCCACACCGCTGGCCAGCACCTGCTCGACTACCGGCAACCGCCGGATACCGCCGGTGACCATCACCGGCATCTTCGCGATGGCGGCGATTTCCCGGGCAAACTCCAGGAAGTAGGCCTCGCGAGCCAGGGTGCGCCCATCGCGGGCATCACCCTGCATCGCCGGTGCCTCATAGCTGCCGCCCGACAGCTCCACCAGGTCCACCGGCAATTCATTCAGCCACAGCACTACCTGGCGCGCATCCGCCGGTTCGAAACCGCCGCGCTGGAAATCCGCCGAATTCAGTTTCACTGCCACGGCGAAACCGGGCGAAACCACTTCGCGCACGGCCTTGACCACCTCCAGCAGCAACCGCGCGCGATTTTCCAGGCTGCCACCCCAGCGATCCTGGCGCTGGTTGCTCAGTGGCGAAAGAAACTGGCTGAGCAGGTAACCGTGGGCAGCGTGGATCTGTACGCCACTGAAACCAGCTTCTTCAGCCAGCGCCGCAGTGCGGGCGAAGCGCTGGATCAACGCGCCGATCTCGGCTTCGTCCAGTGCCTTGGGCAAGGGGAACAGCTTGGACAAACCGCCCATGTCCAGAGCAATGGCCGAAGGCGCCACGGTGGGCTGGCCGAGGTTGGCCTGCATCTGCCGGCCCGGGTGGTTGATCTGCATCCAGAACTGCGCGCCGTGGGCGCGGCCGATGCGCGCCCAGTCGCGAAAACGTTGCAGTGGCTGGCTGGCATCGAGCATCACGCCACCCGGGCCGGTCATGGCGCCAGGGTCGACCATCACGTTACCGGTCAGCAACAGCCCGGCACCGCCCTCGGCCCAAGCCTGGTAAAGGCGCAGCAGCTGGTCGGAAGGGGTCTGGTCCGGGTTGGCCAGGTTTTCCTCCATCGCCGCCTTGGCGATGCGGTTGGGGATGACACTGCCATTGGGCAGGTGCAGGGGCTGGAACGGCGTCATGGCGATCTCCGCAAAGGGTTGCCACGCATCGGTTTTTGCGCGCGTGGGCTAGGTTCGGGAGAAGGCTAAGGTTAAAGTCAGCTTTAAGGTCAAGAGGGGAATGCTGCCGCAATGAAAATTGGTGAACTGGCGCGACGCACGGGGCTTAGTGCATCGCGTATCCGCTTTTACGAAGCCAGCGGACTGATTACTGCGCGGCGCCTGGGAAATGGTTATCGGGATTACCCAGAGCAGGTGGTGCGGGCGCTGGAGATCATCACCTGCGGCCAGCAGGCCGGGTTCAGCCTGGAAGAAATGCGCAAACTCACCGATGCCTCCGGGGCTGCGGCGGGTGGGCATGATCTATTGCTGGGCAGCCTCAAGCGCAAGGTGGCGGAGATCGAAGCGATGCAGCAGCGGCTGGCGCACAACCGCGCGCAGTTGCTGGCGGTTATTGCAGGCATGGAAGACAAGCCGCAGGGGATGGATTGCGAGGAGAATGCCCAGCGCCTGATTGCCGGTTGGCAGCAGGGCGAGGCCACGAACACGTAACCCCCTGTAGGAGCGGCCTTGTGTCGCGAAAGGGCCGCAAAGCGGCCCCGGCAATTTGAGTGTTGACGCTGAAATCTCGGGGGCGCTACGCACCCCTTTCGCGACACAAGGCCGCTCCCACAGGGATCGAGCAAGGCTATTGCTTGCGCAGTCAGCCTGCATCACCGCGCTTGTTCATCTGCTCGCACCGCACCTGCGCATCCGACCTGCTTGGATAGCTGGGCTTGAGCCGCTCCTTCGCTTGGTTGTCGTAAATGTCGAACCCCCCACAAACGGTAGCGGCGTAATAGCGGCTACCCACGCGGAACGACTCCTTTTCGATCGGCACAGCGGGAACGATAACGAATCTTGGTTGCATTTTTCGTGCCTCCCCAGGCAGAGACTTAAGTATTAGTCTGGCCATGGATAACCATCAAGGATACTCATGAATAAAACCTCGTTTTGTTGAACGGCAGGTCGACGCCCGTCCTGTCATCAAATGAAAACCCGCTGTCGTCCGATGCGAAGCACCCCGCACACCAAGGGCATACAGTCCAATTACCCAGAACTGACGCCATGCGTCCAGATCGATGATTGGAGAGACAAGCATGTCCAAAGTCGTACGTTTCCATCAGACCGGTGGCCCCGAGGTGCTGCGCTACGAGGACGCCGAGGTCGGCGAGCCCGGCCCGGGGCAGGTGCGCTTGCGCCAGGTGGCTGTGGGCCTGAACTACGCCGATACCTATTTCCGCAACGGCACCTACCCGATCCCGCTGCCCAACGGCATCGGCGTGGAAGCGGCCGGGGTGGTCGAGGCGCTGGGCGAGGGTGTGAACCAGGTGGCAGTCGGTGACCGGGTCACCTACACCGGCTTCCTCAACACCCTGGGCGCCTATTGCACCGAGCGCCTGATCCCTGCTGCCGCGCTGATCAAGCTGCCGGATACCATCGCCTTCGAAACCGCCGCCGCCATGACCATGCGCGGCCTGACCTCGGCCTATCTGCTGCGTCGGCTGCATGACTTCAAACCCGGCGACAGCGTGCTGCTGCATGCCGCTGCTGGCGGGGTCGGCCTGATCGTCGCGCAGTGGGCGCAGCTGCTGGGGCTTAACGTGATCGGCACGGTGTCCACCGAGGCCAAGGCCGAAGTGGCTCGCGCCCATGGCTGCAACCACGTCATCAACTACAGCGTCGAGGACGTTGCCACGCGCGTGCGTGAGCTGACCGACGGGGTGGGGGTGAACGTGGTGTTCGACAGCGTTGGCAAGAACACCTTCATGGGCTCGCTCGATTCGCTCAAGCGCCGCGGCCTGATGGTTTGCGTCGGCACGGCGTCAGGCACCATCCCGCCGTTCGACCCGCAGTTGCTGGCGATCAAGGGCTCGCTGCAGCTCACCCGCCCGGCACTGGCCGACTTCATCGCCGACCCGGCGGAAAAGGCCGACCTGGCCGGTGAGCTGTTCGATCACGTCGGCAGCGGGCGCATCCGTATCGAGATCAACCAGCACTACGCACTGCAGGATGCCGTCCAGGCCCACCGTGACCTGGAAGCGCGCAAGACCACCGGCTCGTCGATCTTCGTCATCTGAAGAGGGCAACAGCATGCACATCGAACAACTGACCTGCGCGATCGGTGCCGAGGTAAGTGGGGTCAACCTGGCCGACGCGATCCACGACGACGACCTGTTCGCCCAGCTTCGCGCGCAGTTGCTCCGGCACCGTGTGCTGTTCCTGCGCGACCAGCACTTCAGCCGCGCCGAACATGTAGCGTTCGCCCGCCGCTTCGGCGACCTGGAGGACCACCCGGTGGCCGGCAGCGACCCGGAGCATCCGGGCCTGGTACAGATCTACAAGCGCCCGGACCAGCCCAACGACCGCTATGAAAATGCCTGGCACACCGACGCCACCTGGCGCGAGGCCCCGCCGATGGGCTGTGTGCTGCGCTGCATCGAATGCCCGCCGGTGGGCGGCGACACGATGTGGGCGAACATGGTGCTGGCCTATGAAAACCTGCCAGGCGATGTGAAGGCCAAGATCGAAGGCCTGCGCGCCCGCCACAGCATCGAGGCGAGCTTTGGCGCCGCCATGCCGCTGGAAAAGCGCCTGGCGCTTAAGGCGCAGTTCCCCGATGCCGAGCACCCGGTGGTGCGCACCCACCCGGAAACCGGCGAGCAGGTGCTGTTCGTCAACGCCTTCACCACCCATTTCAGCAACTACCACACCCCGCAGCGGGTGCGCTTCGGCCAGGACGCCAACCCTGGCGCCAGCGACCTGCTGCGCTACCTCATCAGCCAGGCCTACCTGCCGGAGTACCAGGTGCGCTGGCGCTGGAAGCCCAACAGCGTGGCGATCTGGGACAACCGCAGCACACAGCATTACGCCGTCATGGACTACCCGCCGTGCCATCGCAAGATGGAGCGCGCCGGGATCAAGGGCAGCCCCACGTTCTGAGTTCGTCGCCGTCGCTGGCGGCAACCGCACAATAACAACAGCGAGGACTACAGCATGCAATTCTTCGACGATTCGTTGCACCCGGAAAACATGGAAAAGGTGGTGATCACCGTGGCCCCCTATGGCCCGGAGTGGATGCCCGAAGACTTCCCTGAAGACATTCCCCTGACCATGGACGAGCAGGTGCAGAAGGCTGTCGACTGCTACGAGGCAGGTGCCACCGTACTGCACCTGCACGTGCGCGAACTGGACGGCAAGGGCTCCAAGCGCCTGTCCAAGTTCAACGAGCTGATCGCCGGGGTGCGCGAAGCGGTGCCGGACATGATCATCCAGGTTGGCGGATCGATTTCCTTCGCCCCGGAAAGCGAGGGCGAGGCGGCCAAGTGGCTGTCGGACGACACCCGGCACATGCTCGCCGAGCTGACGCCGCGCCCCGACCAGGTGACCGTGGCCATCAACACCACGCAGATGAACATCATGGAGTTGCTGTACCCCGAGTACCTGGAAGGCACCTCGCTGGCCAGCCCGGCGATTCATGCCGCCTACAGCGAAATGACCGTGCCGGCCGGCCCGGCCTGGGTCCGCGAGCACCTGCGCCGCCTGCAGGCCAGCAACATCCAGCCGCATTTCCAGCTGACCGGCATGCATGCCCTGGAGACGCTCGAGCGCATCGTGCGTCGCGGTGACTACATGGGCCCGCTGAACCTGACCTGGATCGGCATCGGCGGCGGTTTCGACGGCCCCAACCCGTTCAACTTCTTCAACTTCATCCACCGCGCGCCGGACGGCTGCACCCTGACCGCCGAATCGTTGCTGAAGAACGTGCTGCCGTTCAACACCATGGCCCTGGCCATGGGCTTGCACCCACGCTGCGGTAACGAAGACACCATCATCGACCAGCATGGCAAGCGCTTCACCTCGGTGCAGCAGATCCAGCAGACCGTGCGTGTGGCCCATGAGCTGGGCCGCGAGATTGCCAGCGGCAAGGAAGCACGCGCCATCTACCGCATCGGGCAGCAGTACGACAGCATCGAGCAGACCCTCGAGGCCAACGGCATGGCGCCGAATCGCCAGCCGGGTGTGAAGGGCGTGCCGCAGCGCGGCTGATGCTGGTACGGCAGGCCTGGCCTCTTCGCGGGCATGCCCGCTCCCACAGGTGCGGCATTGGCCCAAAGGTCGACGCAGTCCCTGTGGGAGCGGGCGAGCCCGCGAAGAGGCCCGCAAAAGCAACATGAATGTTGGCTGTAGTCCATAACAACAAGAACAACCTCACGCCCCGCACCCAAGGAGGCAACATGGCCACCTATCTCGCCAGTGCCGAAGATTCCGGCACCGACACCGCCCACAGCGTCCCTCGGCGTTATGCCTGGGTGGTCTTCGCCCTGACCTTTGGCCTGTTGATCTCCGACTACATGTCGCGCCAGGTGCTCAATGCGGTTTTCCCGCTGCTCAAGGGCGAATGGGCATTGAGCGACAGCCAGCTCGGCCTGCTCAGCGGTATCGTCGCGCTGATGGTCGGCCTGCTGACCTTCCCGCTGTCGCTGCTGGCCGACCGCTTCGGCCGGGTGCGCAGCCTGGTGCTGATGGCAGTACTGTGGAGCCTGGCCACCCTCGGCTGCGCCCTGGCGGAAAACTACCCGCAAATGTTCGTCGCGCGGTTTCTGGTGGGGGTGGGCGAGGCTGCCTACGGCAGTGTCGGCATCGCCGTGGTGGTCGCCGTGTTCCCCCGCGATATGCGCTCGACCCTGGCCGGCGCGTTCATGGCCGGTGGCATGTTCGGCTCGGTGCTGGGCATGGCCCTGGGCGGTGTACTGGCCCAGCACCTGGGCTGGCGCTGGGCATTCGCCGGCATGGCGCTGTTCGGCCTGGTGCTGGCGATGCTGTACCCGATTATCGTCAAGGAGGCGCGTATTGCGCCTCGATGCGCGCAGCAGTCGCAAGGCAAGGCCAGCCGCCCGCTGCGCACCCTGTACAGCAGCCGTTCGGTCATAGCGGCATACGTCGGCAGCGGGCTGCAGCTGTTCGTCGGCGGCACCGTGATCGTGTGGATGCCAAGCTACCTGAACCGCTATTACGCCATGGGCACCGACCGCGCCGGGGCGATTGCCGCAGTCATCGTGCTGTGCAGCGGCATCGGCATGATCCTCTGCGCCATGCTCTGCGACCGCCTCGGGCGGCAGCGCCCGGACCGCAAGATCAGCCTTGCCATCGCCTACTGCCTGGGCAGTTGCGCGCTGTTGTCCATCGCCTTCGCACTACCGGCCGGCACCGCCCAACTGGTACTGATCTGCCTGGGCATGATGATCGCCGCCGGCACCAACGGCCCGTCCAGTGCCATGGTCGCCAACCTCACCCACGCCTCGGTGCACGGCACCGCGTTTGCCACCCTGACCCTGGCCAACAACCTGTTGGGCCTGGCGACCGGGCCGCTGATCACCGGGCGCGTTTCCGACCTGATCGGCTTGCATGCCGCCTTCCAGCTGGTACCGCTGATGAGCATCGGCGCGGCGGCAGTGTTTTTCCTTGCCAAACGTCATTACCACCGCGACATGGAGCGTCTGCATGCACCGGCAGGCGACGCTGCCGCACCCCGGGAGTTGAAACCGTGAAACAGCTGTTGTCCGTCGAAGTGTTCTTCGATTTCGTCTGCCCCTGGTGCCTGATTGGCCAGCGACACCTGCAGGCCGCGCTCTTGCACTTGCAGCGCGAACAGCCGCAAGTGCAGGTACAACTGCAATGGCGAGGTGTGCAGTTGTTGCCTGGCTTGCCAGCCAGTGGCGTGCCGTTCCATGCCTTCTATCTGCAACGCCTGGGCAGCGAGGAAGCGGTACGTGAGCGCCAGGCCCAGGTGCGCGCCGCTGCCCGCGTGGTGGGCGAGGACATCGACTTCTCGCGTATTCGCCGCATGCCCAACACCGGCAATGCCCATCGGCTGCTGCAACGTGCTGCTCAGTTGCTCCAAGCAGGGCAACTGGAAGCCTTGCTGGCACAGCTGTTCATCGCCTATTTCCACCAGGGCCGCGACCTGGGGGATAGCCGCACCTTGCTCGACATCGCCCAATGTTGCGGGCTGGAAACCGTGCAGGTTGTCGACTGCCTGCGTGACGACGGCAGCCCGTTCCTCGATGGGGCAGGGCGCGCCGGCAGTGCAGTGCCTCGTTTTCGTTTCAATCAAGGGCCGCTCATTGCAGGTGCGCAGCCTGCCGAGGTGCTGTATGCGGCCATGACCGAAGCGCTGCAAGAGGTCGAGAGGGCATGACCCGGCGCATTGCATTGGCCCCCCATCAGGTGCCGGAACGTGACGGCCGTGTGCTGTTGGCCTGCGAAGGGCGCAGCGTGGCGCTGTTCAACGTTGCCGACTCGCTCTATGCCATTGACGACAGCTGCCCGCACCAGGGCGCGTCGTTGTGTGGCGGCCGGCTGGAAGGCCGTGTCATCCAGTGCTGCGCGCATGGCCTGCGCTTTGACCTGGCCAGCGGCTACCTGGTCAATTCCAGGGCCTTGAAGGTTGCCAGCTACCCGGTCGAGCAGCAGGGCGGGCAGGTTTACATCGTGTTTGACTGTGAGGAAGCGGGGCAATGAATACACTGGCACTTGGCGCTACCCATCAGCGTATCCGCACCCTCGCCCCGGGGGTGGTGGTCAGCCTTATCGTCGGTGCGGCCGCCAGTTTCCTCAGTGAGCATTACGCGGCGCCGGTCATGCTGTTTGCCTTGTTACTGGGGATGGCGCTGAACTTTCTCGCGGTCGATGGCCCCTGCAAAGCCGGTATCGAATTTACCGCCCGCACGGTACTGCGCCTGGGCGTGGCGTTACTTGGCATGCGCATCACCCTGGACCAGATCGCCAGCCTGGGCTGGAAGCCCGTGGCCCTGGTCGTGACCCTGGTGGTGGTGACCATCCTGGTTTCGGTGGTGGTGGCCAAGGCGCTGGGTTTTTCACGGCTGTTTGGCATGCTCACCGGCGGTGCCACGGCCATTTGCGGTGCCTCGGCGGCGCTGGCGCTGGCAGCTGCCTTGCCCCAGCACCCGCGCAAGGAGCATGCAACGCTGTTTACCGTGATCGGCGTGTCGGCGCTGTCGACCCTGGCGATGATCCTGTACCCGATGATTGCCCAGTGGCTGCACCTGTCCCCAGCCCAGGCCGGGGTGTTCCTCGGTGCGACCATCCACGACGTGGCGCAGGTGGTGGGCGCGGGCTACAGCATGTCTACCGAGACCGGCGACATCGCCACCGTGGTCAAGCTGATGCGGGTGGCCATGCTGTTGCCGGTCATTGTCTGCGCGGCCATGATCACCCGGCGCCAGGGCCTCGAAGCAGGCGGGCAGCGGCCGCCCTTGTTGCCATGGTTCGCGGTCGGCTTCCTGCTGCTGGCGTGCGTCAACAGCACAGGCTGGGTACCCGCCGCGGTGCAAGGCGGTATCAACGACCTGTCGCGCGGCTGCCTGGTGGTGGCGATCAGTGCCCTGGGCATGAAAACCCAACTCAAGGCGCTGGCCTCGGTCGGGGTGAAACCCATTGCGCTGATGGTGGGGGAGAGCGTGTTTCTTGTGCTTTTGGTGCTGGCGTTGATGCACTGGGGCCTCTAGAAAGTGACCGTAGGTGACAACACTCCGCGGCGCCTGCTTCGCGGGCATGCCCGCTCCCACAGGGCTCGCGCTGGGTCGAGGGTTTGTGACATACCTGTTCTGGCCTCATCGCCGGCAAGCCAGCTCCCACAGGGATAGCGCATGGCTTGAGGTCAATACGGTCGAGGTGGGAGCTGGCTTGCCGGCGATGGGCTGCATGGCAGCCCCAATGGGTCAGCCCGCTGTGCCCGCCAACTGGCCGGCGGCATGCCGAACTGGGCGATAAACCAGCGGGTGAACGAACTGGGCATCGAATAACCCAGCATGTCGGCGATACGCCCCAGCGAATAGCCGGGGTTTTCCAGGTAGCGCATCACCAGGTCACGGCGCACGCTGTTGATCAGGTCCTTGAAGGTCAACCCGCTTTCTTCCAGGCGCCGCTGCAGGGTGCGCACGTTCATGCCCTGGGTCTGTGCCACCTGTTCGATGGTGGCGCGGCCCATGGGCAGCAGCAGGTAGATGGTCTTGCGCAACTCCAGCTCCAGGGACGGCGTGCCGCCCGCCGGCAGGCTGTCCAGATAGCGCTGCGCCAGGCGCGCCATGGCCTCGTTGGCCTGCGGGCTGGCGCTGTCGAGGTCGGCGGCCGGGCAGACAATACCGTTGAACTCGCTGCCGAACACCAGCGTGCAGCCGAAAATGCGCCGGTGGGTGGCCAGGTCGGCGGGAGGCGCGTGGGTGAAGTTGGCGCTGATCGGGTGCCAATGCGCACCTAGCAGCGCCGCGCACAGGCGCATCATCACGCCGATGGCCAGCTCGGTGGCCTGGCGGCTGCAGGGCGCGCGTTCGTTGATCACCTCCTCACGGATGACCACGGTCTTGCCGGCTTCCTCGATATGAATGGCCAGGGCGTCATTGAGCAAGTGACGGTACTGCACGATCACCTGCAGTGCATCACGCAGGGTGCGTTGGTGGCTGAGCAACAGGCTTATTTCGCCGAAGTCCGACAGTTGCCGCAACTCGGCCATGCGCAGGCCGAAGCTTTCGCAGCGGGTGGCGCTGGCGGAGGCTTCCAGCAAAGCGATGACGCTGGCAACCGGAATACGCCGATTGGGGTCTTCGAGCAACGCGGCGCTGAGGCCAACCTGTGCCAACAGCGCATGGGGATTGAGGCCCAGGTGGCGGGACACCTCAAGGTAATTGGTCAAGCTGGCGGCACGGACTAGGGCAGGCATCTTTGGTTGTTTTCCATGCGGTTTCTTGTTGTTGGGTATGCCGACATGCGTTTTGTGTTTTATAGCCTGCGTGTCATGAATTGAAAAGCAAAGCCCTGTCTTGGCCATTGTCATCAAATGAAAAGCCCCTGACGCCCAATGTGAAGCACCCGGTGGGTGGGCTGTTTACTGTGAACCTCAAGAGCTACACCGCACACGAGGTTCACCGTGGAAAAACTGCAAACCACTGCCACCGTGCTGATCGTCCCCGGCCTGCGCGACCATGTCGCCGAACACTGGCAGACCCTGCTCGCAGGCCGCCTGGCCAAGGTGCGCAGCGTACCGCCGCTGCAGGTCGACGGCCTGAGCTGCACAGCCCGGGTCGAGGCGATCCAGCGCGAGCTGGACCAGATCGAGGGTGACGTGATTCTGGTGGCGCACAGCGCTGGCGTGCTGATGGTCGCCCACTGGGCGGCGCGCTACCGGCGGCCGATCAAGGGTGCATTGCTGGCGGCGCCGCCCGACCTGACCGCGCCATGGCCGGCCCACTACCCAAGCCCGGCCAGCCTGGCCGAGCACGGCTGGTCGCCATTGCCCCAGGCGCCGCTGCCGTTCCCCAGCATTGTCGCGGCCAGCAGCAACGACCACCTGGCCAGCTTTGCCGCAGCCAGCGCCCTGGCCCATGGCTGGGGTAGCGAACTGGTCGCACTGGGGGCCGTCGGCCACCTCAACCCGGCCTCCGGCTTCGGCCCCTGGCCGCAGGCCGAGGCCTTCATCCAGCGACTGGACCAGCCCAACCTGCAATAGCGCATGGACGCCCCAGCCACGCTCGCAAAAGACGGGCGGCGAAAAAAACAATAACAATACGTGGAGCCATCGTAATGCCAGAACACCGCATTTACCGTGCTGTGAAACCACAGCGCTGCCTGCTTGCCTGCGCCATCGGCCTGCTCACGCTGCCCGCCGCCCAGGCGTTCGAAGTCGATACCGGTAATGAAAACTGGGCCGTGCGCTTCGACAACACCGTCAAGTACAACTACGGCGTACGCACCGAAAGCGCCGACAAGCGCATGCTGGGCACGCCCAACAGCAACGACGGTGACTACAACTTCCGCAAGGCCGGCACCAACATCACCAACCGGGTCGACCTGCTGACCGAACTGGATGTGGTCTACCAAGGCAACACCGGCTTCCGCGTCAGCACCGCCAGCTGGTACGACAAGGCCTATGACAACACCGGCTCCAACAGCAACCCGTTCGTCAACGGCAACGGTGACCAGTCCGGCATCAACCCCAGCCTCAATGGCCTGCCTGGCACTGGTGTGCCGCTGGGCAGCCCGCACCTGAGCAACTACGCCCAGCGTTACTACAGCGGCCCGTCCGGTGAAGTGCTGGATGCCTTCGTGTTCTTCAGCCGTGAAGTCGGCGAGGCCTCGCAGGTCAGCGCCAAGTTGGGCCAGCACAACCTGTTCTGGGGTGAAACCCTGCTCAACCCGGTGCACTCGTTGAGCTACGGCCAGTCTGGCCTCGACCTGGCCAAGCTGGCCGCCTCGCCGGGCACCGAGGCCAAGGAGCTGTTCGTGCCGCGCAACCAGCTGTCGACCTCGTTCCTGGTCAACTCCGAACTGACCCTGGGCGCCCAGTACTTCTTCGACTGGGACGCCGCCCGCCTGCCCGAAGCCGGTACCTACTATGGCGGCTCGGATGTGGTAGGCGAGGGCGCCCAAAGCTTCCTGCTCGGCCACACCGGCACCCCGGGGCTGATCCCGGTGCGCGGCGCGCTGACCACCATCCGCCGTGGCCACGACCTCAAACCGGGCAAGAGCGGCGACTGGGGCATCATGGCCAAGTGGTCGCCGGAGTGGCTGGGCGGCACTCTCGGTTTCTACTACCGCAAGACCTCCGAGATCCTCCCGCAGGCCTGGCTCGACGCGCGCGGCATGACCGTCGCCAACGGCCCGTTCGGCAACCCGCCGGGCAGCCGCCAAGGTGCAGTCGGCAACCTGTACAACTCGCTGCAAAGCACTACCTACCAGTTCGCCTATTCCGACGACATCGACATCTATGGCCTGAGCCTGTCCAAGGATGTGGGCGGCATCAGTGTCGGCAGTGACCTCAACATTCGCCACAACATGCCGCTGGCGAGCATCCCGGCAATCGTCAGCGCCCCCGGGCAGGGTGGCCTAGGCGGCGGCTTCGGCCTGCTTCCGGCACGCCTGCCCAGCAGCGGGGTGATCTACGACGTACCCAAGGATGGCGACGGCCTGAGCGCCACCGGCGACACCCTGCACTGGACCTTGAACGGCCTGATGACCATTGGCGATACGCCGCTGTTCGATTCGGCAACCCTGCTTGGCGAGCTGTTCTACAGCAACCTGCTCAAGCTCGATAGCCACAACGAGGCCTTGTACAAGGGCAAGAGCAGCTACCGCGGCATCGACAAGGCCACCCGCGACAACTGGGGCATCGCGGTCAACTTCACCCCCACCTGGTACCAGGTGCTGCCGGGCATGGACCTGAGCATGCCGCTGTCGGTCAACGTCGGCCTCGACGGCGTGTCGCCGGTGCAGGGTGGTGGCGCCGAGAACACCGGCAACTATGCGGTGGGCGTGAGCGCCGCGATCTACAACCAGTACTTCGTCGACCTCAAGTACGTCGACAGTTTCGGTGAGACCAAGGCCTGCAAGGACGGCCAGACCGACGGCAGCACCCCCAACGCCCTGGACGGCGAACAGGATTACACCTGCTACGGCGGCGGCTACGCCTCCTTCTCCGGCGGTGGTGCCACCACCGAGGACCGTGGCGCCCTTTACCTGACCGTCAAGACGACCTTCTGAGTCATGTTTCCTACAGCCTACACAGGAAGACAACCATCATGAATTTCGTACGTACCCTGCTGGCCTCGTGCCTGTCGCTGGCCGCCCTGAATGCTGCCCAGGCCGCCGTTTCCACTGACCAGGCCGCGCGCCTGGGCACCAGCCTGACCGCCATCGGCGCGGAAAAGGCCGGCAATGCCGATGGCTCCATCCCGGCCTACCAGGGCGGCCTGCTGACGCCGCCAGCCAGCTACCAGAGCGGCGCCAGCATGCGCCCCGACCCGTTCGCCAGCGACAAGCCGCTGCTGGTCATCGATGGCAAGAACGCCGAGCAGTACAAGGGCCAGCTGACTGCCACCACCCTGGAACTGCTCAAGCGCTACCCCAGCTACCGCGTCGATGTATACCCGACCCACCGTAGCGTGGCGCTGCCGCAAGCGGTACTGGACAACACCCGCAAGAACGCCACTGCCGCCAACAGCAAGGAGGGCGGTACGGCGGTGGACAACGTGCTGCCGGGTATCCCGTTCCCCATTCCGCAGAACGGCGCCGAGGCCATGTGGAACTTCCTGCTGCGCTATCAGGGCGTGAGCATGACTGCCAAGTACGACTCTTGGAACGTCGACGCTGCCGGCAAGCCATCGCTGTCGACCACCGGCCAGGCCAATATCAGCTACCCGATCTACGAGGACATGACCAAGCCGATCGGTGCCAAGGACACCTACTACCAGATGAAACTGGTGTACACCGGGCCCGCACGCCGTGCCGGCGAAGCGATGATGCTGCGTGATGCCGCCAACCCGCTGGTGCAGCCACGCAGCGCCTGGCAGTACCTGCCGGGCCAGCGCCGGGTCAAGCTGGCACCGAACCTCGCCTACGACACGCCCAACCCGGGCACTTCGGGTTCGGGTACCTACGATGACGTGTTCGTCTTCAACGGTGCGCTGGACCGCTACGACTGGACCCTGGTCGGCAAGCAGGAAATGTACGTGCCGTACAACACCTACCAGCTGACCTACAACACCGACGTCAAGCAGGTGATCACCCCCAATCACCTGGCGCCACAGTTCGTGCGTTGGGAGAAGCACCGGGTGTGGGTGGTGGAAGGCAAGCTCAAGGACGGTGCGCGCCATATCTATCACAAGCGCCGCTTCTACCTCGACGAAGACAGCTGGATCGCCCTGGCCTCGGACCAGTACGACGCCCGTGGCCAGCTGTACCGCGGCTCGTTCGCCTTCCTCACCCAGAGCTATGACAAGCAGACCCCGGACGCCACGCCGTTCATGATCTACGACCTGATCGGCGGCACCTATAACCTCAATGGCGTGGTCGGTGCCTACGGCGGCATCCGCTATATCGACCCACTGTCGAAAACCCAGTGGTCGCCCGAGTCGCTGGCCGGCAACGGCATTCGCTGAACGCACGGAGCAGAGGTGGCAATGTCTGTCTTCAAACGATGCAGCGTGGTAGTTCTGGCTTTGGCCGCGCTGCAGGGCGCGGCCCAGGCTGCGCACTTCACCGATGTGCTGGACCTGCCCGCCAGGCCCAGCGCCCTGGTCGCCAGCAGCGCCTTGCGCGATGTCACCCTGGCCGGCCAGCGCCTGGTCGCGGTGGGCCCGCGAGGGCACATCCTGTACTCCGACGATCACGGCGCGCACTGGCAGCAGGCCCAGGTGCCGGTCAGCGCCGACCTGAATGCCGTGAGCTTCGCCACGCCCGAACTGGGCTGGGCGGTTGGCCACGATGGCGTGGTGCTGCACAGCCGCGATGGCGGCGTGCACTGGCAGAAGCAGCTGGATGGCCGGGCACTGGCCGAACAACTGCCCGGCACGGGTAGCGACAATGCCTTGCTCGACGTGTGGTTCAGCGATGCCCGCAATGGCTATGCGGTCGGCGTGTTCAACCTGCTGTTGCGCACCGTTGATGGCGGCGAGCACTGGCAGCCCTGGCTCGACCACAGCGACAACCCGCAAGGCCTGCACCTGACCAGCCTGGCCGCGGTGGGTGACGAGCTGTACATCACCGGCGAGCAAGGCCTGCTGCTGAAGCAGGACGGTGAGCGCTTCAGCCGTGTCGAGACACCCTACGCCGGCACACTGTTCGGTGCTGTCGGCAAGCCTGGCGTACTGCTGGTCTACGGCCTGCGTGGGCATGCCTACCGCAGCACCGATGGCGGCCGGCAGTGGCAACCGGTCAGCACGGGTGTGAACACCAGCCTCACCGCCGCCGGTGTCGACCGTGACGGCCAGCTGTGGCTGGCCAGCCAGGCTGGCGACCTGCTGCTCAGCCGGGATGATGGCGCCAGCTTCAGCCCGGTGCCGCAAAGCGCCCGTGGCCCGGTGACCGCGCTCGCCACCGATACCGGCAACGGCCTGGTACTGGTCGGCGAGCGGGGCGTGCGCAACCAGCCCGGTAACCCCACGCTGCACCCATAACAAGAGAAGACCCTGATGGCCGCTACCCGCCAAGACACCCTGCCGGTAATCCGCAACCTCGACGATTTCGACCCACGCTCGGGCAATTGCCTGGAGCGCCTGGTGTTCAACCATCGCCTGCCGTTCCTGCTGTGCATGCTATTGGCGACCCTGGTGCTGGGCTACATGGCGCTGACCCGCCTGGAGCTGCGCCCCAGTTTCGACAAGATGCTGCCGCAGAGCCACCCCTACATCCAGAACTACCTGGAAAACCGCCCATCACTGCGTGGCCTGGGCAACGCGGTGCGGGTGGTGGTGGAGAACACCCAGGGCGACATCTTCGACCCGGGCTACCTGCAGACCCTGCGCCACATCAACGACGAGCTGTTCCTCAGCCAGGGCGTGGACCGGGCCTGGGTGAAATCGCTGTGGAGCCCGGCAGTGCGCTGGACCGAGGTGACCGAGGAGGGCTTCCAGGGTGGCCCGGTGATGCCCGACGGCTACCAGGGCGCTGCGGGTGACATCGAGCAGCTGCGGCAGAACATCGAGCGCGCCAACATTGTCGGCAGCCTGGTGGCGCGCGACTTCAAATCGAGCATGCTGGTCGTGCCGCTGCTCGACCAGGATTCGGCTACCGGCAAAGGCCTCGACTACCACGCCTTCTCGCAGAAGCTCGAACAACTGCGCAGCCAGTACCAGGCCAGCGGCCAGTACCGCATCCATGTGATCGGCTTCGCCAAGCTGATGGGCGACCTGATCGACGGGCTGATCCAGGTGATGGCGTTCTTCGCCCTGGCGGTGCTGACCAGCCTGCTGATCATCTACTGCTACACCCGTTGCGTGCGCAGCACCCTGCTGGTGGTGCTGTGTTCGCTGACTGCGGTGGTGTGGCAGCTGGGCATCGTCGCCTGGCTGGGCTACGCCATCGATCCGTATTCGATCCTGGTGCCATTCCTGATCTTTGCCATCGGCGTATCCCACGCGGCGCAGAAGATGAACGGCATCCTTCAGGACATCGGCCGTGGCACCCACCGTCAGGTGGCAGCGCGCTATACCTTCCGCCGCCTGTTCGTGGCCGGGGTGACTGCATTGCTGGCCGATGCGGTGGGCTTTGCCGTGCTGATGCTGATCGACATCCCGGTGATCCAGGACCTGGCGATCACCGCCAGCATCGGCGTGGCGGTGCTTATCTTCACCTCGCTGCTGCTGATGCCGGTGGCGCTGTCTTATGTTGGTGTTGGCCGCAAGGCTGCCGAGCGGGCCCTGCATATCGACGCCCGCGCAGCCCAGCACCGAGGTTTCGGCCGGCTGTGGGACCTGCTCGACCGCTTTACCGAACGCAAATGGGCCAGCGTCGCAGTGCTGGTGGCGCTGGCCCTGGGCGCCCTTGGCATCTGGGGCAGCCTGCAACTGAAAATCGGCGACCTCGACAGCGGTGCCCCCGAACTGCGCGCCGACTCCCGCTACAACCTCGACAACGCCTACATCACCCAGCACTATGCGCTGTCCAGCGACACCTTCGCGGTCATGGTCAAGACCGCGCCAGAAGGCTGCCTGCAATACCAGACGCTGGTGCTTGCCGACCGCCTGGCCTGGGAGCTACAGCAATTGCCGGGTGTGCAGACCACCGTGTCGCTGGCCAATGCCGTGCGCCAGATCACCGCCGGCACCTATGAAGGCAACCCGCGCCTGAACAGCCTGCAGCGCAACCAGGACGTGCTCAACTACGCCGCCCAGCAGGCCTCGGTCAACGCCCCCGAGTTGTTCAACAACGACTGCTCGCTGATGCCGGTAATCGCCTACCTCAAGGACCACCGTGCCGATACCCTGGCCCAGGTGGCCGCCGTGGCCGAGCGTTTTGCCCAGGCCAACAGCAGCGCCGAACAGCAGTTCCTGCTGGCCGCCGGCAGCGCCGGCATCGAGGCTGCCACCAACGTGGTGGTCCGCGAGGCCAACCACCGCATGCTGTTGCTGGTGTACCTGGCGGTCACGCTGTTCTGCCTGTTCACATTCCGTAGCTGGCGCGCGACGCTGGTGGCGATCCTGCCGCTGATGCTCACCTCGGTGCTGTGCGAAGCGCTGATGGTAGCCATGGGCATTGGCGTCAAGGTCGCCACCTTGCCGGTGATCGCCCTGGGCGTAGGTATTGGCGTGGACTACGCGCTGTACCTGCTCAGCGTGCAACTGCACTACCAGCGCGCCGGGTTGAGCCTGGCCCAGGCCTACCAGAAAGCCGTGGCCTTCACCGGCCGGGTGGTCGGGCTGGTCGGCATTACCCTGGCGGCCGGTGTGGTCGGCTGGGCCTGGTCGCCGATCAAGTTCCAGGCCGACATGGGCCTGCTGCTGACCTTCATGTTCCTGTGGAACATGCTCGGTGCGCTGGTGTTGATCCCCGCGTTGTCGCATTTCCTCCTGCGTGGCCAGGCCGCCCCGGCGCCTGCCGAGGCCCCGGCCACGTCGCTTCCGCAAACCCAAGAAACCGAGTGTTCGCCTCATGTCTGATTACCTTCCGCCACTGCGCGACATGGATTTTCTGTTCAACGAAGTGTTCGACATCCCGGCCTGGTGGGCGCAAACGCCCGCGCTGGCCGAGCAGGTCGATGGCGACACAGCCCGGGCCGTGCTCGAACAGGCCGGCCGGCTGATTGCCGAGGTGGTGGCGCCGCTCAACCGCAGTGGCGACGAGCAGGGTTGCCGCTGGGAGGCGGGCCAGGTACACACCCCCGATGGCTTCGCAGATGCCTACCGGGCATTTGCCGCGGATGGCTGGGTGGGTGTGGCCGGTGCCCCGGAATATGGGGGCATGGGCATGCCGAAAGTGATCGGTGCCCAGCTCGAAGAAATGCTCAATGCCGCCAACCTGTCGTTCGGCCTGTACCCGATGCTGACCGCCGGGGCCTGCCTGGCGCTGCTCAACCATGCCAGCGAACCGTTGAAGGCGCTGTACCTGCCGCCCATGTACCAAGGGCGCTGGACCGGTTCGATGTGCCTGACCGAGCCGCACGCTGGCACCGACCTGGGCCTGATTCGCACCCGCGCCGAGCCGGTTGCCGATGGCCGCTACCGCATCAGCGGGACCAAGATCTTCATCACTGGCGGTGAGCAGGACCTGACCGAGAACATCATCCACCTGGTGCTGGCGCGGCTGCCGGATGCGCCCGCCGGGCCCAAGGGCATCTCGCTGTTCCTGGTGCCCAAGGTGCTGGTTGACGCCGACGGCGTGCTGGGCGAGGCCAATGCGGTGAGTTGCGGGTCGATCGAGCACAAGATGGGCATCAAGGCCTCGGCCACCTGCGTGATGAACTTCGACGGTGCAATCGGCTATCTGGTCGGCGAACCGAACAAGGGCCTCAACGCGATGTTCACCATGATGAACTACGAGCGCCTTGGTGTAGGAATCCAGGGCCTGGCCCTGGGCGAACGCTCCTACCAGGGCGCCATTGCCTATGCCCGTGATCGCCAGCAGGGCCGTGCGCCGACGGGTGCCGAAGCGCCGGGGCAAGCCGCTGACCCGATCGTCGTCCACCCGGATGTGCGGCGCATGCTGCTGACCATGAAAGCGCTGAACGAAGGCGGGCGGGCCTTCTCTACCTATGTGGCACTGCAGCTGGACCTGGCCAAATACAGCGAGGCCCCGGTCGCACGCGCCCAGGCCGAGGCCAAGGTGGCATTGCTCACGCCAGTGGCCAAGGCCTTCCTCACCGACATGGGACTGGAAACCACCGTGCACGGTCAGCAGGTGCTGGGCGGTCATGGCTATATCCGCGAATGGGGCCAGGAGCAGTTGATCCGCGACTGCCGCATCACCCAGATCTACGAAGGCACCAATGGCATCCAGGCCCTCGACCTGGTGGGGCGTAAACTGTTTGCCGATGGCGGCCAGGCCTATCGATGCGTGTCCGACGAAATTACTGCCTTTGTCGAGACGCTGCCCGCGGCGTGCGCGGAACTCGGCGCGCCGCTGCTGGCTGCCGTGCGCAACCTCGACGAGCTGACCGCCTGGTTGCTCGATCGGGCACAGGGCAACCCGCGTGAGCTGGGCGCCGCGGCGGTGGAGTACCTGCAGGTGTTTGGCTACACCTTCTACGCCTACCTGTGGGCACGCATGGCCGTGGTTTGCCAGTGTCACGCGGCTCCCGAGCCGTTCCACCTGAGCAAGCTGGGCACCGCGCGTTTCTACTTTGCCCGCCTGCTGCCACGCATTCATTCGCTGACCGCCAGTGTAAGGGCCGGTAGCGACAGCCTGTACCTGCTCGAGGCCGGGCAACTGTGAAGGCCGCCGACATGATCACCACTCGCATCATGCCTGCGGCAGAGCAGGCCTACGCCTATCCGCTGCTGATCAAGCGCCTGCTACTGTCGGGCGTGCGCTACCAGCCCAACCAGGAAATCGTATACGCCGACAAGCTGCGCTACACCTACACCACGCTGCTCGAACGCATCCAGCGGCTGGCCAATGTGCTGACCGCCGCCGGGGTCAAGCCTGGCGACACCGTGGCCTTGCTCGACTGGGACAGCCATCGGGCCCTTGAATGCTTCTTCGCCGTACCGATGCTGGGTGCGGTGCTGCACACGGTAAACGTACGGCTGTCCACCGAGCAGGTGCGCTACACCATGAACCATGCCGAGGACCGCCTGGTACTGGTGCATGACGACTTCCTGCCGTTGATGGCGCAACTGCGCGATGACTTGCCGACGGTCGAGGGTTTCATTCGCCTCGGCGAAGGCGGCCCGGCAACGCAAGATGTGCCGTTGCTGGGTGAGTACGAAGCGCTGCTGGCGGCTGCCGAGCCACAGTTCGACTTCGCCGATTTCGACGAGCACTCGCTGGCCACGCTGTTCTACACCAGCGGTACCACCGGCAACCCCAAGGGCGTGTACTTCAGCCACCGGCAACTGGTGCTGCATACCCTGGTCGAGCAGGGCACCCTGGCTGCCTGCGGCGAGGTGCCGCTGCTGCGCAGCGGCGACGTGTACATGCCCATTACGCCGATGTTCCATGTGCATGCCTGGGGCGTGCCCTATGTGGCCACGGCACTGGGCATCAAGCAGGTCTACCCGGGGCGCTACGAGCCCAACCGCCTGGTGCGCTTGTACCGTGACGAGGGCGTGACGTTCTCCCATTGCGTGCCCACGGTGCTGCAGATGATGCTCGACAGCGAGGAAGGGCGCCGCGCCGACCTGACCGGTTGGAAGATGCTGCTGGGCGGCAGCGCCCTGACCCTGGGCCTGGCGCAGCGTGCCAGCGAGCGCGGCATCAGCGTGCATTGTGGCTACGGCATGTCGGAAAGCTGCCCGCTGCTCAGCATCACCCACCTGAGCGCCGAGCTGCTGGCACTGCCCATGGCGCAACAGTTGCCGCTGCGTATCGATGCCGGCGTGCCGATTGCCCTGGTGGACCTGCGCATCGTCGACGCTGAAGGCATTGATGTGCCCCGCGACGGAGAAAGCCTGGGTGAAATCGTGGTGCGTGCACCGTGGCTGACCCAGGGCTATCTGCACGAACCGGAGCAGGGTGCCGCGTTGTGGCTGGGGGGCTGGATGCATACTGGCGACCTGGCCTGCATCGACCCTGCGGGTGTGGTGCGCATTCGTGACCGGATCAAGGATGTGATCAAGACCGGAGGCGAGTGGGTCAGCTCGGTGGCGCTGGAAAACCTGATCAGCCAGCACCCGGCTGTCGCATCGGTGGCAGTGATCGGCATCCCGGACCCGCAGTGGGGTGAGCAACCCTTGGCCTTGGTGGTCCGTTGTGACGGCATGCAATTCGACCAGGCGGCATTGGCAGGGCATCTGCAGCCGTTTGTCGACAGCGGGCACCTGAACAAATGGGCGATACCGCGGCAGTTGCGTTGCGTGGAGGAGATCCCCAAGACCAGCGTTGGCAAAATCGACAAGAAGCGGATTCGCCAGGTATTTCTCTGAATGCAGGCAGGGCCCGGCTGATGGGGGCCCTGAGGGAGCGGGCATGCCCGCGAAGCAGGCGACGCGGTGGATGGCACCGGCTGCGCCGGTGTTCGCGGGTAAACCCGCTCCTACAGGTACGGCGCATTCCTTCAGCTGGTGGGGTCCCTGTGGGAGCGGGCATGCCCGCGAAGCAGGCGACGCGGAGGATGGCACCGGCTACGCCGGTGTTCGCGGGCGCGCCCGCTCCTACAGGTACGGCGCATTCCTTCAGCTGGTGGGGGCCCTGTGGGAGCGGGCATGCCCGCGAAGCAGGCGACGCGGTGGATGGCACCGGCTGCGCCGGTGTTCGCGGGTAAACCCGCTCCTACAGGTATGGCGTATTCCTTCAGCTGGTGGGGCCCCTGTGGGAGCGGGTTCACCCGCGAAGCAGGCGACGCGGTGGAGGGCACTCTGGTCCGGGCAATATGCCGACGCCGATGTTCCGCTTGCGTGATTGCCTGAGCAAGAAAGCGGATGCAGGCAGAACTGGGGATGCGTACAGTAGGTTGATCGCAACCTGGCAGGAGCCTGCTTATGTCCAGCGCATTCACCTTCATGCAGTCGCCCGTCGGCACCTTGACCCTGGTAGCCCGTGGCGAGTGCCTGGCAGCCGTACTCTGGGAAGAGGAGCGGGAAAACCGCGTGCGCCTTGGCGCCCTGCACCGCGATGACCAGTGCCCGGTACTGCTGGAAACCGCCCGCCAGCTCGGCGAGTACTTTGCCGGCAAACGCCAGCGCTTCGAACTGGCGCTGGATTTTGTCGGCACCGAATTCCAGCGACAGGTGTGGGCCGCGCTGTTGGCGATACCGTTCGGTGAAACCCGCAGCTACAGCGACATCGCCCGGCAGATCGGCAACCCCAGCGCGGTGCGTGCGGTAGGCGCCGCCAATGGCCGCAACCCGATCTCGATCATCGCCCCGTGCCATCGGGTGATCGGTGCTTCGGGCAGCCTCACCGGCTTTGCCGGTGGCCTGGCGGCCAAGCAGTACCTGCTGGCGCTGGAGGGCCGGCAAAGCCTGGCACTGGACCTGTAAGGCGTCAGTAGAACCAGCTGGCGACCAGGCAGACCAGCACGGCCAACGCCGAGCCGGCCATCAGGGTGTACTGCCGATGGGCCCGGCGCGCATGGGGCTTGACTGCGCGCAGGTACTCGCCAGGTGTCGGCGCGTCGGGCCGGTGGCGCAAACCCTCGGCCACATCGGCCAGTTGCCCCTGGATGAGCAGACCCGTCAGGTAGTAGGTACAGGCATAGCTCAGCAACGCCAGAAACAGATAGATCATGCCGGGTGTGGGTTCAGGGGCACTGCCATGGCACTGGCGCTGGCGGTGTCCAGCACGATCAGCCCTTCGCTGTGGTCGTCCAGGCTGGCCAGCAAGCGCCCCTGGCTGTCCCACGCCGCCGAGCCGCCAGCGCCGATGAAGGTGTCGGCCGGCCCCACGCAGTTGGCCAGCAACACTGGCATGCCCAGCTCTCGAGCCACCTCGGAGTAGTGCAGGTAACCCTCGCGAATGCCGTTGGCAGTTTTCGCCACACTGACCAGGTACAGGTCGGCGCCGTGTTCCCGCGCGGCTGCCGCATGCGCCATGAACATCGATTCGTAGCAGATCGCAGGCGCTACCCGGTGCGCGCCCACCTGCAGCAGCAAGGCTTGATCGCCTGGGGTGAACCAGGGCAGTTCATCATCATGCAGGCGCCGCTTGGCATAGGCCTGGCGCGGTACACCGGGGCTGAGGATTGGCATGCCGATACGAATGCCATCAGGGGTCGGCAGTGGCAGGCCCGCTGCGACAGTGATACCAAACCGGTCGCAGGCTGCCTGCAGCGGGTCCAGCCGTGCCGAACTGACTGGCAGGGCGGCCTGGCGCGCGAGGGTTGGCTCATAGCCGGTCAGCGACAGCTCGGGAAATACCACCAGTTCGGCACCAAGGGCCGCGGCCTGTTCGATGCAGGCCAGGTGGCGTTCGAGGTTGGCTTGCACATCGCCCTTGAGCGATGCCAGTTGCACGGCGCACAACTTCATGGAAAACCCTTCCCTGGTACAGGTTGAAGGGCCGAGCATACTACCGGCACCAACGCCTGTACCAGTGAAGGGATTTTCAGGATGCCGGGTGGACGGCGAAACGCTGGCGGAACCAGTCGTCGAGCATGGCCTTTTCGGCATACAGGCGGTCGCTGCTGCTCGTGACCCGGCCCGGGCGGCTGAGGTACATCTTGTCGCTGACCCGTTCCTGCGCCTGCTGGTCGGGTTTGCCCGGTTGGCTGAGGGTGTAGCTGAGGTCGATGGTCGGCCAGGTGATTTCGCGCATGAAGCGTACATCGTAGGCCTGGCTGTGCCAGGGCTCGAAACGCCCGGCCAGGTCGATGTCGCGGATGTCGATGACCAGTTGCTGGCCAGGTTGCAGGTAGCGTTGGCCAAGCTTCTGAAGGTACTGGGTCAGGGTTTTCATCACATAGGCGTCGGCACCACGCTCGTACCCGTGGCTGTCGAGGCTGGCATCGCGGAATTTTTCCGGATGGTCGAAACGTACCTCGACCTGCGCGGCCGGGGCACCTTGTGCCATGCTGTCCAGTGACAGCGCCATGAGCACGGCACACACGAGGGCGGTACGCATGATGCACCTCCGGGGCAGACTGCGTGTGCGTCCATTTTACCCCTGGCATGGCGGCGCCAGCAGAGGAAGATTGTAATGGCACGGTTTCGGCGTCTGATTGCCAACCTACGGGGGCGTGACCTGGCCGTGGGCGATATCCATGGTCACTTCCAGCGCCTGCAGCAATGCCTGGATGGGGTGGGGTTCGATCCGGCCGTGGACCGCCTGTTCAGCGTGGGGGACCTGGTCGACCGTGGCCCGGACAGCGAGGCGGCGCTGGATTGGCTGGCGCAGCCCTGGTTCCATGCCGTGCAGGGTAATCACGAGGCCCTGGCAATCACCCGCGTACGCGGCGGGCGGCTCGATCTGGACATGTACCGCGCCGCCGGGGGTGGCTGGTTTCTGGACCTGCCGAAGGCTCTGCAGTTACGTTTCGTCGAGCGCTTCGAGCAACTGCCGATCGCGATAGAGGTTGAAAGTGCGGCCGGCCTGGTAGGCCTGCTGCATGCCGACAGCCCGTACGCCGACTGGACGGTGTTGAAGACCTGGCTGGAACTGGATGACGACCCACAGGTACGGGAGGTGTGCCAATGGTCGCGGCGGCGCCTGAAGGTAGGCGATACCGCGCCCGTGCAGGGCCTGCGTGCCTTGTTGGTGGGCCACACACCGGTGCTGGAGGCCAAGCTGCTTGGCAACGTCTGGCACCTGGACACTGGCGGCTGGGCCAGTGGCCATTTCACCTTGATGGACATGCGGACCCTGCAACTGGTCAGCCCCAGGCCAGGTGAAACAACAGTGCCATAGCCAATAGCACCAGCATGGCCCCGGAGGCCCGTTCCAGCCAGGGCAGGCTGCGGGCGAAGCGCCGCAGCACCAGCGGGTTGCCGATGGCCACGGCAACCAGCAAGTCCCACAGCAGCACGATGCTGAACATCCACAGGGCACAGGTTGCCTTCCAGGCAATGCTGGCGTTGGCGACCAAGCTGACCAGGCTGGCATAGAACAGCGCATTCTTGGGGTTGAGGATGCCGGACAGGAACCCCATGCCCAATCCACGCCACCACCCTTGGGCGGTCTGCTTGCCAGCGACTGTGCCCAGGCTGGTTTGCCCGGCATGGCGCAGGAACAGGGTGCCGATGTACAGCAGGTAGCCGGCGCCGGCCAGTTGCAGGGCGGTGAACAGCAGGCTGCCTTCTTGCAGCACCGACAAGCCGGTGAAAGCCATGGCGATGAACACGCCATTGGCCAGGGCGATACCCAGGCAGGCGCCGCTCGCGACGCGCCAGCCGGCGTTGACCGAAGTGCGTGCGACCAGGAAGAAGTCCGGGCCGGGAGAGAGCAGGGCGAGGAAGTGGGCAAGGGCGATGATCAGGAACTGTTGCATTGGGGTGTGGCTGCTCTGGCGGAAAAGCCTGACTCTGCCCCTCAGCGCAAATGCCGTATTGAACAATATTGCAGGCCCCTGTAGGAGCGGCCTTGTGTCGCGAAAGGGCTGCGCAGCAGCCCCGGCAATCTGTGCGGCGGAGCTGAAAACCTGGGGCCGCTTCGCGCCCCATCGCGACACAAGGCCGCTCCTACAGAGACCGCGCGGGCCTTCAGTCTCCCCGATACTGCCCCGGTGTTACCCCCACATGGGCCTTGAACACCCGCTGGAAATGGCTTTGGTCGGCAAACCCGAGCCGATAGGCTACCTCCGCCAGGGCCTGCCCTTCACCCAACAATTCGCGCCCACGGTTGACCCGGGCATTGAGCAGGTAGGCATGCGGCGTAAACCCGGTGGCCGCGCGAAATGCGCGAATCAACTGGTAGCGCCCAAGCCCGGCCTCCCGCGCGAGTACCGCCAGGCTCAACTGTGCCGGGTCCTGGCCTTCGATATGCGCAATCAGCCCACTCAACGCGGTCGCCCCCAGGGCCGGTGCCGGTGCCAGCGGCGCGTGCCTGGCAAAATCCAGGTCACCCAGAAAGGCAATCAGCGCGGCATCCTTCTCACCATTGCTGGCGCTGGAAAACAGCAAACTGTTCAGTTCGCAGAACTGCCGATATACCTCCGGCTCCTGGCAGATACGTGCCGGCTCGCCGGGCCCGGCACCATCCAGCCCGGACTCCAGGTGCAGCTGTGCCAGCCAGTCGGCATCCACATGCAGCATCTGGTAGCTCCACGCTTGCCCGGGTTCGGGGTTGCAGGCATGTACCCGGCGGGCCGGGACCAGCACCAGAGTGCCAGGCGTCAGGCGTTGCTGGCCGTTGCCGGCACCGGTGAAATGACTGTGGCCGGCATCCACCACACCGATGGAAAACGTTGGGTGGCTGTGGGCCTTGTAGCAGGCGCGGCTATGGCAGGCGCGGCGGCTTTCGACATGCGGCAGGGCCGGGTCGCGCCACAGCGCGGCATGGGAACGGGGCATCACAGGGTCCTCGATATGCCCGGCAGCTTATCAGGCGCCGCGCACCCATACAGTTTTTTCCACTGGCTGTAACTTGACCACCAGGCCAGCTACGCGCCGAAATAGGCGCCTGTTGCCAAAGGAAAACGATAATGGACCTTTCAAGCCTGCTGCTTTTCATCCCCGCCTGTTTCGCCCTGAACATGGCGCCGGGGCCGAACAACCTGCTGTCGCTGCATAATGCCAGCCGTTACGGCCTGCGTACGGCCTGCGTGGCCGGTGGCGGGCGCATCGTCGCCTTCAGCGGCATGATCGCCCTGGCGGCGATGGGCCTGGCAGTGGTGCTGCACACCAGCGAGTACCTGTTCCTGGCCATCAAGTTGGCGGGGGCGGCCTACTTGTTCTATATCGCCTGGCAACTGTGGCGGGCACCGGTGGGCGAGGCCGCGGTTGCAGGTGATCAGCCGCACGGCACTTGGCGTCTGATACGCCAGGAGTTCTGGATGGCTGCTGGTAACCCTAGCGATGCACAATATAGATTTGCCAAACCGATTTGCTGAGCGCCCTCAAGCACGTCGTGTAGCCAGCAATATCGAGGCGGCGCCCGACAGCAGCACCGCGCAGATGCGGTTGAAGAGACGTTTGCCTTTGGGTTCACTGAACCAGCGGCGCAGGTGCAGCCCGATCAATGCATAGCCTGCCAGCGCGATCATTTCCAGAATCAAAAATAGAGCGCCAAGCACTGCAAACTGCGACGCAACATCATGAGCCGGGTTTATGAACTGTGGCAGGAATGCTGTAAATATCAATATTGCCTTTGGATTTCCAGCTGCAATAAGAAACTCTTGTTTCGCTAAGCCTGCTATGTTTTTTGTTTTGGTTTGACTTGCCTCTTGCTGCTGTGCCTTTGCCGTCCATAGCTTGAAGGCTAGATAAAAAAGGTAGGCAGCACCAAGGATTTTTATTGCATAGAATACTAGTTCGGAAGTTTCAAGTACGACAGCGAGGCCTGCTGCGGCGAGTGCTATCATGGCGGCGAACGCTATTAGTCTTCCTGTGCCCGCCATGCATGAAGCCCAGAAGCCATATTGCGTGGCGTTATTTATTGAAAGTAAATTGTTTGGGCCTGGGGCCATGTTGAGCGCAAAGCAGGCTGGTATGAATATGAGAAGTGTCGAAATGTTCATAGGGTGCACATTATTTTTGTGAAGGTTGATCCAGGCATCATTGATGATGTCGTTTGGATTTTCAATCCCCAGGCAGCTAGGCTGTTGGTGCGCTCATGTGTTTTTTGGCGTGTCCGATGAAGGGTAATATATACTCTGGCTTTCCCGGTTGGAGTGGAATCAGGGCATGCAAACGTCTCAGGGATTGGTCTACAGCTATCTTCGGTTCTCAGACCCGCGCCAAGCGGCTGGGAATAGTGCGGACAGGCAGGCGGAGTATGCGAAGTCCTGGGCTGCAGCAAGGGGGCTTACGCTAGATGAGTCGCTTTCTTTGAGGGATGAGGGCCTGTCTGCATTCCACCAGCGGCACATTAAACAAGGTGCCTTAGGCGTTTTCCTTCAGGCTGTTGACGAGGGGCGCATCCCGGCCGGCTCCGTCTTGGTGGTCGAAGGCTTGGATCGCCTAAGCCGGGCAGAACCCATACAGGCGCAAGCGCAGCTGGCCCAGATCATCAACGCAGGGATTACCGTGGTTACTGCGAGTGACGGCCGTGAGTACAACAGGGAAAGGCTGAAAGCGCAGCCAATGGACCTGGTTTATAGCCTTCTGGTCATGATTCGGGCTCACGAAGAGAGCGATACAAAAAGCAAGCGTGTGAAGGCCTCGATCAAGCGCTTGTGTGACGGATGGGTTGCTGGCCATTACCGTGGCTTGATCCGCAATGGCAGCGATCCTCGCTGGGTGCGTCTCGTCGACGGTCAATGGGAGCTGATTCCCGAGCGGGTGGAAGTTGTGCTGTTTGCCATAGACAAGTATCGCGAAGGACATGGTGCTGATCGAGCGCATGCGATGATGCAAGAACGGGGCTTCGATACCTCCTATCTCGGAATCTCTCCCCAGCAAATCTATCGTTTGATCAAGTTGGTAGCTTTAAAAGGTGCAAAGCAGATTTCCGTCGACGGTGAAGACTTTCTTCTGAAAGATTATTATCCACGGCTACTTACTGATGTTGAATTCGACGAATTGCAACTACTGCGAGGTCAACGAAGCCGTCGACGAGGAAAGGGCGCCATTCCTGGAGTCGTGACTGGAATCGGTATTACCTACTGTGGCTACTGCGGCACGTCAATGACTGCGCAAAATGTGATGCATAAGGTTCGCTCCGATGGAACCTTGATGGACGGGCATCGGCGTATCATGTGCATGTCTTACATGAACAAAGGGGGGTGTGATGTTGGCGGAAGCTGCAGCGTTGCTCCTGTCGAGCGGGCTGTCATGTCATTTTGCTCCGATCAGATGAACTTGCTGCGCTTACAGCAGCCCGTTGGACCGAGCGGTGATCTGCAGCAAGGGGTAATGATCTCGCGTAAACACGTAGTTGATCTCGAAGCGCAGCTTGGCCGGATTACTGAGGCTTTGGCATTGGGGGAGGGCGATGGGGTGCTGCCGATTACGTTCCTGCGAAAAGCCCGCGACCTCGAAGAGCAGCTGACTGCGGCCAAAGCAAAGCTGCATCAGGAGGAGCGAGAATTAGCCGGCATCGCCTCCAGGCAAAGGCCAGCAGATGCGAGGGTATGGTTGGATCTGGCTGCTGGTGTCGAGGCGCAAGAGGTCGAGGCGCGGGATAAGGTTCGCCAATTGATGATCGATACTTTCGACCGCATCGTGATTTATATGCGTGGTGTAGTGCCAGAGGGGCGCAGGGCTTGGTACATCGATGTCTTGCTGATTTCCAAAGCAGGACAGCGGCGATGGCTCAGGGTAGAGAGGAAGTCTGGAAAGTGGGCGGCCGGCGTCGACCGCCCAGACTGATGGTTAAGCTGACTTCTTGTCGTCTATTGGGAGGCCGGGCGGGCTAGTGTGTACCACCAGGTGGCCTTGTCCCTCCCAGAAATTTTCCTGTACCTCGACGCATACACGCCAGGCGGCCCATGCGACATCTTTTCCGACTGCGAGAATGTTGCCTTGCTCGTCAATGATCGCCATCTGAGCAGGGGCGCCTGACTCGCTCCGGGCTGTGAATCCGGTGCTGACCGTCGCTGATAGTTTCGCGCCGGCGAGGGTGGGATTGGGCACTGCAGTTTTCATTCGCTATCTCCCCGGCGGGCTATGGTCCGTTTACTCAGTGCTCGTTTTGCGGCCACGTTGGCCATGTAGGCTTCCCACTTATCACCCTCCCGGCGTTGGCGGATCTGGCTGCATTTCATGTGTCGACGGGTTGACCGGCCTTTGCCGCAAACATCGCAGATGGCGGGCAAGTCGAGGCTGTGGGAGGCCATGGTTGGACGGATGCGCTCAGTCATAACTCACTGCCTCGCTGCCGTTGTTGATAGCGTCCTGGGCGGCTTGGTCGAGCATACGGTGCATCTGGTTGGTGCCTTGCTCGTCCTCACGCTGCAGTTCGTGGATGATTTCCTGTATCAGTAGCGTACCGTTCTGGATGCTGATCGGAGCGCCCTTGTAGTCGACCGGCCATTCAGGTGAGCAAGTGACGGCATGCAAGAGGCACTCGGTAGTGATGCGGATAACCAGTTGGTCGCCTTCGATAGCCACCGATGGCAGTGCGTCGATTAGCTTGGATGCTTGCGCATTTGTTGGCGTCAGGATGCGATCCAGCTCGTCAGCTACATCTTGCATGCCAACAGCCGCTGCCGCATCGAGGGCTTGCTCCAGAAGCTCGGATGGTACGCTGAGAAACTTCGGGGTCATGCTGGTCTCGGGTGGTGCAGTGAGCGTGCTTTGCACCTGCTTATGAGCAAGTTCGAACAGCTCGTTCGCGGATACAGGCGTGACCGACTGTTCGCAGTTGCTCACGGCTTCCAGTCGAGTGCGGTACAGCCCGGCCTGGCCGAGCCAAGCGGCTGCATTGTGCTCGGCGTTTGACACCGGGCAGCCGTGAGCTTGTGGGACTGAGCCATCATGGGTGCGCCTGCACTTCCGGCAGTGATACAGGCCGCCGTCGTCGGCCTCGCTCATGTACCAATCATGGTGGTGCGTGCTCATGCGGCCTCCCGCTGGTACAGGTCGATCAGATCTTTGGCGTTTGCGGCGATCAGGTCTTCCGCCTCGTCAGGGCATACGCTGTTTCCAATCAGCCGGATCTGGTTGGTGTTGCTGATGGCGCGCCACTCCAGCTCGCCGGTGCGCTGGTTCTCGAATAGCCCGCGATCGAGGATGTAGTCAGGGCTGAAGCCCTGAGCGAGCTTCAACTCTGGCGCCTTCAGCATGCGCAGGGTGAAATCGACCAGCGCGTAGTCGCCTAGCAGCACCAGGTCGGCCGGCTCAGGGAAGTGCTCGGGCAGATAGGTGTGCAGGAAACGGGCGCACTGGCGCGCTTTATTCATCAGTTCCGGTGGCAGGACTGCGGCAGGCACTTGGACGATGCTGACCAGGGCCATGCGTTCCTTTGTGGGTAGCGTGTGCATCGGTTCGCGCATGCCTTGCCACTGGCCGCCGGTGCCGTAGTACTTCACCAGGTAGGCGCTGGCCAGCCTCTGGTTGGTGCCGCGTCCGAGGATAGTGCTCAGGGGAGAGCATGCCGCTCGACCATCGCCGGTGTAGAACCCGCCGTTTGCCTGTTCAAAGTGGCACGCTGCGATCGCATGATGCCCGCTGCCAGTGGTCAGCGCGTTGACTGGTTTGGTCATGCTCGTGCCGGTGCTTCCTTTGCGCAGGGTAACCATCGTAGCGGTGGCCATGGCCTGCTCGCCTCGGTTGGCACCGGTTATGGTGCGTGTTGACTCGGTCAGGGGATATCCCGATCGGTCGCCGTGGTGCGTCAGGTGTGTAAGGTGGGCAGCTGCCAGCGCGAAGTGTCCGCCTTTCACTTGCGCTACCTGGGTGCGCAGAGGCTCGACCGCGCTGAACGTCCTTTGGGTGCTTGCGTTGGCAAACTCGGTCAGGCTTGCGGCGGCGAGCTGCTGTTCGTTCATTGGAATTACGAAAGGCTGCTCGGCCATGACGGTGTGACGCCAGAAGCCCTTGGCAACGCGGCGGCAGGTGTTGTCCACCAGTGGACGCTTGCGGCCGAACAGGCTCTTGCCCAGGTCATTAAAGTCAATGCACTCGGCAGCGGTTCGCCATGGCAATTGCCCTGCCTTTGGGTTTTCGTGTCGCTTGGGTTTCGTCCAGACAATTGGGCGGCCATCGGTGCGGCCGATCAGGAAAAGACGCTTGCGGATGGTCGGCGACCCAGCGTTAGAGGCTCGTCGTTCGCGCCATTGAACGTCGCAGCCAAGGCCGCGGATGAGCGCTTCCATTGGTACCCATTGACCGATGCACGCCATGATCTCTTCCATGTCGGGATGGTTTGCAGGCAAGCCTGTGGTGAGACAAGAAACGAAGGCGCGGAAGGTGCGGCCGGTGTGCTCTTTGATTGGCTTGCCCTGATCGTCCAAAGGCCCCCAGGCCTGGAACTCTTCCACGTTCTCCATCAGGAACAAGCGGGGACGGGTAGCAAATACCCAGCGAACGACCACCCAAGGAAGTGAGCGCACGCTTTTGCTGCGTGGTGCTCCGCCTTTCGCCTTGGAGAAATGGCGGCAGTCCGGCGAGGCCCACAGAATCCCCACGGGTTGACCGCCGGTAGCTTCCAGCGGATCAACTTCGTAGATGTCGCAGATGTAGTGCCTGGTCTTGCGGTGGTTCGCACGGTGCACCGCGATCGCGATGGGGTTGTGGTTGATCGCGATGTCAGGGTCGCGGTATGCGCGTGCGCCACCGCTGCTGGCACCGCCGGCGCCGGCGAACAGATCTACGTACAACTCACGCGAAAAGGGTAGGGCATGCTGCTGCGCGCCCGTCAAACGAATCTGCTGGACTGCGGTCATGCTGCTTCTCCTGTGATTGCGGTGCCGGTAGGAGTAGTGCGCAGCTGGGAGTGAATGCGCATCGCAAGCGCCTGGATGTCCTGCTGTTGCAGCGTGGCCCGTTTGCAGCCTGGCTCGGTGCCTGGAAGGGCTTTCCAAGTCTTTTCGGCCAAGCGCAATGTCTCGGCCGCACTGATTAGCAGGTCATAGTCCGATCTGGTCACCGGCATGCCTTGGTAGGACTGGCCAGCAAGCGGTAGGAACCCGGCTTGCTGCAGGGCGGCCTCAATTGCCTGTGCCATCTGCCCGGAGGTGGCGTACGTACCGTTCTGCTCGGCCAGTGTTGCGTCTATCGCGGCCTCAATACAGCTGGTGGCGGATGGGTGCTTATACCCCACGGCAGGCTGCGCGTGCGGGCGATTTTTAGCGATTAGCGTTGCATCAGCGGGCGGTGCCTCGCGCAGCTTGTCGTGGGGTATCAGTGCCTCGGCGGGGCTGCTGATGGGGGGAATAATGCCTGCTGCTTCGCAGCAGAGACTTTTTGTTTTTTGCGTGTCGACAACACGGACTTCGCAGAGCGAAGCGGGCGTGGCTCCAGCGGAGTCCTGTGCTGTCGCGTGCCCGCTTCCCTCCGGGGTCAGGGTTTGTGGTGGTATTCCCATGATGGGGGGGCGACTGGCAGCACTCGACGGAAGATCAAGAAGCAAGCCGTGAAGGTGGTGGGCTCGGCCTGCTTTTCTGCCAAGAAGGTAGGCGTAGGCATACAGCCCGATTATGAACGCGCTGATGACGATGAGCGCGATGACCTGTTGGGTGGTCATGGGTCTTACTCCTTGTGGTGTGCGGGCCGGTGGTGGCGGCCCTTGCTGGGTGTTACTGCTTTTCTTGATCTGGCTGCCGAGACTGCTTTTCATCTGCCAGGTAGGCCCTGCTATCTATCAGGGCGGCCACATGGCGGATGTGGGCGAACTTCAGGGCTTTCTGGCTGTTGTCCAGTGTCGTGATGGGCAAGCAGATCCGACCGACCTTCAGTTGTTCGGCAAAGGTGTCTTCGTTGAGATTGCGGAAGTACTGCACGCGCACCTTGTCGAGTGGGATGAGCACATCTCCAAAGGTTCGGTACAGCAGTTCAACGGTGGTTGCATCAGGCGCGTGCGGCAGGCGCAGCGCGATTTGGTTGGTATTGCTCATCAGGCTTCGGGCTCTCCCTGAGCTTGTGGCGTGACGGGTGGTGCCAAGTGATCTCGCAGTGCTTGCGTACCAGGTCGCGCCATTGTTCAGGAACCTCCTGGAGCGCAGCGTTGCGCTCCTCACGGGTCTTGAACTGGAGGATCTGGGCCGCGTACTGCCTAGGCCGCATAGCGCTTGTCTTCCGGTGGTGTCGGAAGTTGCAGGTCGAGACGTTCTGCAAGCCAGGGGATCCCGGCCTGCTTCACGCGTGTCGATTCGCTGTACTGCATCCCGGCTTCGGGATGAAACCAGCTGCCCTCTTTGATCCGCAAGTATTCGCGGTCGCGAGTGGGGTAGCGGGGTAGATTGCGCTCGGTCAGCAGTTCTTTCTCACGCATGCGGCGGATCAGCTCGTTACGGCTGATACCGAAGTGCTTGGCGGTCTGTGCAAGTGTGCGTTCCAAGTCCACCTCCTAAGCCACGTCTGCGAGTACAGGCTCGACATGTGGCATGTCGGCTGTGTCCAGCTTGCCGTTGGCGATAGCTTCGAGGTGCGCTGCAACCTTTCGCGCACTGGCGAGATTGTTCGCTGGCAGCGTCAAGCTGTTCACCGTCGAGCCCATGCGGATTACGACGTTGACCTGGTCGAGATAAACCTCAGTCTGCAGCGTTGCCTTGGCGCGCGCGCCGTTCGATTCGTCGCGAAGGATGTGGGTGAATTGCCCTGTCAGGTTGGTCTGCGCCTTCAGGCAGGCAAAGGCGTTGTGGCTCAGTGCGTAGCTCATGCCGCGTGCCCTCCATCGTTTGGAGGCGTGCAGTTTGAAGCGGGGGATGACGCAGGGCGTTTGGTAGTGACGAATGCGCAGCCGTGTTGCTTGGCCAGTCGTCGGACTTTGAAGGTCAGGTCGATGGTTGCAGCTGCTGGATGGACATGTAGTGATGCAGTGGCGTGCATGGTATTGCCTCACTCTGTGGTGGAAGAGTGAGGCAAATATCACGCACCGTGCTGCACGATGTCAACACGAACTGTTTTATTTTTTGGGGCTGTGCATGAATCGTGATGATTTTAGGATGCCGCCAACCAGGTGGATGTGTTCAATTTCGTCCTCATCGACATGGATTGGGGCGTGGTCAGCGTTGACGCTGTCGAATCGATACATGCCGTCGCGCAGGTATATGAACTCCTTGATCATGGTCCTGCCGTGCGTTGTTCTGACCAGCACCTCGTCGCCGCTGTAGTAGCTTTTGCTGGGCTCCACCAGCACGTATTCCCCATTCTTGATCCTCGGGTGCATGCTGTCGCCGGTTACCTTCAAACCATAGGCGTCAGGGTCATCGCTATGAATGTTGAGGTATCCATCCCCATGCCCGGTTGGAAAATCTAGGGCCTCAAAGTATCCGTCAGTCCCTAGTTGTGCATAGCCTACTACCGGCACCGCGCCCTCCAAGGCCCGTCTTGCGAATGTAATGTTGACGCTGGGCGGCGCTTCGGCCGAGCTAGAGCCAGGCAGCAGTTCTCCCATGGTTATTTTCAGCGCGCTCGCCATCTTTTCAATGTCTGCGAGATTGGGCTCTCGGATGCCTCGTTCATAGTTGCCTATGCGAGATTGAGATTCCCAGCCGCAGGCGTGGGCCAGTTGTTGCTGGCTTAGGCCCTTGGCCTTGCGGAAGTGCTTGATGCGTTGTGCGAGTGTCTTCATCCCTGTTTTTTATCACGTACCGAAATGTTTTTTTTGCACTAACCGTGTTGATTAATCCACGCTCCGTGTTATCTTTGTCAGCGAGTCAACCGGAGTCTTCGTTATGAATCGTATCGCTGAGATCAGAAAAAGCGCTGGCATCAAGCAAAGGGACCTGGTTGCTCGGTTGGGATGGACTCAAGCCCGATTGAGTAACTATGAGTCTGGGCTTCGAATGCCGGGGCTGAGTGAGTGTCGCGCCATTACCGCGGCTCTTAACGACTTGGGGGCGGAATGTGGGCTGGATGATGTTTTTCCGCCCGAACTGGATGAGCCGCGAGCGGCATAGGCAGCATACAAAGAAAAAAGGCGACCCGAAGGTCGCCTGGTTTCCCCCAGTAGCACCACCACAGTGCTACCGGGCCGCGTTCAAGGATGTGGTGCACACCACGAAACTACTGTCCTTGAACCCGGGGGTCCAGGCACAAGTGCCTGGGGTGCCGCCTTTCTCCACCACAGATAGGGCGGCGGGGTGCCAGTGATAGTCGGGCGACATCACTGGCAATGGCTCTTAGCGAGCCACGCGGCGAGTGTAACACCACCGCTCGTCGCTGGCACTGGCAGCTTTAGTAGCGTAATGCCATGTGCCAGAAGGGAAGGCGAGTGATCGTCTTCCAAACCCGGCAGTAGCACCACGATGCTGCCGGTTCGCGTGATAGGTAGTCGGGCACACCACATAGGTCCACTCACCTTGATCGTAACGCCCAGGCAGGGAGCTTGGGTGACACCTCCTTCACCACGGGAGGTGGTTGTTTCGCCGGGGCTGGTCGATGGAGCGCCGCCCCGGCCTGAGGCCGTTTCTGCCCTTGATGGGCCGGCTATTGCACACCTACAACGCTATGCGGTGCTGGTTTCACCACAACACGCCGCAGGCACTGGCTACCGACAAGGACCAACGCCATGAGCCGAATTGCAATGAGTTGCATTGAGCGCGCCAAGCGCGAAGTGCTACCGCTCGAACTCGCGCTGTACCACGCTGTGCGGGACTACACAGGCGGTGCTGCCGCCATTGCCGCCACCACCGGCCGTAATGCCACTACCCTCCAGCACAAGCTGTCTCCTACCCATCCCACTCATATCGTCAACGTTCAAGAATTCAGTGAGATCCTGGAGCTGACCAAAGACCCACGCATTCTTGACTCGATCCACGCCCTTGTTGGCGACACCATCTGGCAAGAGCTGTCTGATGCCTATACCCATGACATTCCTGAAACATTGACGATGGGCCTTGCCGAGTTCTTCCGGCAGGTCGCCAATCTGGCCGAAACCTGGGCCCGTAGCATCGGTGATGGAAAAGTTGACGATCAGGAACTGGCTGAAATCCAGAATCAGGTGTTCCGAGGCATCCAGGGGCTGCTCGGCATGTATCGCCGTGCCGAGTACGTCAACCAGACCACTCGGGGGGCTCACCGTGGCTGATATCGCAGATCTGGCGAATGATCGCGCCCAATGGCACCTCGATCTGGTTTTGTCTGCGCACGTGCCGGCGCCTGTTTGTGAATCGCTCGAAGACTGTCGCAGCTGTGGTGGCCCGATCCCCGAACTACGTCGGTTAGCTGTAGCAGGTTGTCAGCGGTGCATCGAGTGCCAAGGATATTTCGAGAGGAAAGGGGCTCGCTATGCTGGATAAGGTTCTTGATCAATTACATGACTATGGCCTGCAGCCTGACATGCCTTTGATCTTTGGCAAGCTGACCCGCTGCCGCACCAAGGATGACAAGGGCAAGGAAAAGAACGGTTGGTATGTCTTGCATGAGCATCTGGCCGAGAAGGGGCAAACCCTGATTTTCGGCAGCTTTGGCGATTGGCGCCTGGGCGAAACGCAGAAGGTGAAAACTGACGGCCGAGGGCTGACCCCGGACGAGCGCGAAGTGATGCGCGCTCGGCAGGCAGACGCCAAGCGGCGTGCTGCCGAGATCGCCGCGAACGCTGCACGCCGTGCAGCAAAGCGGGCGGAAGCGCTGTTCAAGCGTATGCCCGAAAAGGGGCGTAGTGCCTACCTGGATCGAAAGCAGGTGGTGGGTTTCGGCGTTCGTTATGCGCCGAAGTCGGGCGCAGTGCTCGTTCCGATGCAGAATGCTCAGGACGCCATTGTCGGCCTGCAGGTGATTTTCCCGGCTGTCCAAGAGGATACGGGGCGCGACAAGACCTACTGGCCGCATGGCATGGCCAAGGATGGTGCTTTCCACATGATTGGTGGCCATCCTGAGCCCGGTGAGCCTGTGCTGGTGTGTGAGGGCTACGCTACCGGCGCTAGCCTGCACATGGCGACTTCCCAGGCGGTGGCCATCGCCTTCGATGCGGGCAACCTGATGGCGGTCGCCAAGCACATGCGCGAACGCTTCCCTGGTCGGTCCATCATCATCTGCCGCGATGACGACTGGAAGACCAAGCGGCCGACGGGCGAACCTTGGAACCCTGGTGAGGAAAAGGCCAACAACGCTGCGGTGGTTGTGGGTGGCCAGGTGGTCGGCCCGATCTTCTCGGCTGAGCGTGAGGTTAAGTGGACCGACTTCAATGACCTGCATTGCGCTGAAGGCCTTGAGGCCGTTCGCCGGCAAGTCACGGCAGTGATCAAGCCACCGGCTACCGGTGGCTGGAAGGACATGCTGGCCAGGACAGAGAGTGGTGCCCTGATCGCCCATATGCAGAACGTCGAGCTGATCCTAGCCAATGATGAGCGCTGGAGCGGGGTGATCGGTTACAACGCCTTCAGCTCCAAGATCATGCGCCTTCGTGCGGCGCCTTATGGCGGTGTGCCGGGGGAGTGGAGCGACATCGACGACATGCGCGTGATGAAGTGGTTGGCTCAGCAGGGCCTGCGCGTGAAGGCCTCTCATGTGGTCGAAGCGGTCAGTGTCGTCGCGCACGACAACGCCTTCCATCCGGTATGCACCTACTTGGCCAAGCTCGAATGGGATCGTGTGCCGCGCCTGGAGCGCTGGCTGCATGAGATCTTCGGTGTCCCCCGGAATGAATACAGCTCCAAGGTGGGCAAGCGCTGGATGATATCGGCGGTGGCACGGGTGATGAAGCCCGGCTGTAAAGCGGACGCGGTGCTGATCCTCGAAGGTGCGCAAGGCGCGGGTAAGTCCTCGGCCTTGGGCGTGCTTGGTGGCGACTGGTTCATGGATACACCGTTCACCCTGGGGGACAAGGACGCGTTCCAAGCCATCCGTGGTAAGTGGATCGTCGAGCTGGGCGAATTGGACAGCTTCAACAAGGCAGAGAGCACCAAGGCCAAGCAATTCTTCTCGGCATCAATCGACACCTACCGCGAAAGCTATGGGCGAAGAACGAGCGACGTGCCACGCCAGTGTGTTTTCGCGGGGACCACCAACCAGGATGAATACCTCAAGGACGCCACTGGTAACCGGCGTTATTGGCCGGTCGCTTGCGTCAAGGTTGATCTGGAAGCATTGCGTCGTGTTCGAGACCAGCTGTGGGCTGAGGCCATGTTCTGCTACCAGGCCGGTGATATCTGGTGGGTCACTCGCGAGGAGGAAGAACTGTTCACTGCAGAGCAGGAAGAACGCTTCGTGGTGGATGAATGGGAGGGACCGATCCTCAAATGGCTGGAGGAATCTCAGGCCGGCGAGACGGTCACCGGAAGCGAAGTATTGGGGCAGGCGCTGAACCTGGACCCTGGCCACTGGGGTAAGCCTGAGCAGATGCGGGTGGGATCGATCATGCACCGCCTGGGTTGGCGGCGTCGTCGGCTGGCAGCGCTGCCAAAGAGCGGTAAGCGGCCTTGGGCATATCAGAAGCCTGATGGCTGGGGGCGCAGCGCTTTGGAGCAGTCCACGCAGCCGAAGGAGGAGTGCTTTTGATCAAGCACATAGATGAGATGCTCAAGCTTTGGGCGCAAGAACTCCATACCCCAGAGGTTCACGGTGGTGGTTCGGGTGGTGGTAGCATGCTCGGGCTCCTCATGGACTGCCGTGGTGATCTGATCCGAGGCACCAGGGGAAGTCGTGTGCTTCTTGATGAATCTGCGGATATCGAGATTATTGTGAACAAGCACCTAGAGCCCCAGCTGTATGTCATTGTCAAAGAACACTACTGCAATCAAGACAGCCTTCTTGAACAGAAAATAGCTTATTGCAGGTGCAGTAGAAAGACGTACTATGAGCGCCTGCATCAGGCCCATGTGGCCATTCAAGGTTTGCTGAAAGGGAAGAAGGCTGCATGATCCGCCACTTCTGGTCCTACCGTCCCGCTGTAGTCCTGCCGTGTTTTTTGCAGGTCAGCCCACGCCAAGCCCGCGCAGCTTGCGGGTTGTCCCACTGTCCCACCACACACCCAGGCGGGCGCACGTAAGGCGCGTACAACGCATTACGCGCGCGTTGCGCGCAGCGTGCTTTAAATACCTCTCTTTACACGGGGAAAGGGATTAAATAGTTAGACGGTGGGACAGCCCTTGAATTTCAAGGGTTGCGCATGTCCCACCATCGCCATACCACTTGGGACCTTTGGGGCAGCACCAAAGTAAAGTTAAGCCGGTGTGGTGTATTCTCCCGACATTCTCCAGACATTACCCATGCGTTTACCCCTTATTGCCGGGTGGCATTAAAACTAGCTTGCTGCCAGGAAACTCGACCTGCAAAATGTACCCATCTTCGAGACGTGCGGGCGCACAAAGCGGCCCGCCAGACACTGAAAACCCCGGCCCTGGCGCCGGGGTTTTTGCATTTGGGGGATTCGATGAACAGCGAGCAGCAAGCGTTAGTTGAGATGCCAATCTGGTTGGTGATCTTCCTGTCCCTGATCGGCGGGGTGTCAGGCGAGATGTGGCGGGCCGACATGGCGGGCGTTAGCGGCTGGTTCATCTTCCGCCAGGTGCTGCTGCGCTCTGGCGCCTGCGTCGTGTGCGGGCTGTCGACCATCATGCTGCTGTACTCGGCCGGCATGTCCATGTGGTCGGCCAGCGCCATTGGTTGCCTCACGGCCACTGCCGGTGCAGATGTCGCCATCGGGTTGTACAAGCGCTGGGTCGCCAAACGCCTGGGCGTTTGCGATGTTCCGCCCCGAAGCGGCGAACCTGGTCAGTGATCCGACCGCCAGCCCCGCCAGCCCCGGCGGGGCCGGGGACCCTGGTGATATGGCTGGGGTACGGGGCAGGAAACCCGCGCTTCTTCGTTAGCGGGTGGTTCACCAGCTTAGTGAACTGCGGTGAACTGGTTAACCCCTTGAGTTTATTGGGTGAACTGGATATTTCAGCATGCAGCATCTGACCAAATCGGAGTTTGCTGCCCGACGCGGGTGGTCGAAATCCTACGTTTCCAAACTGGCCAGCCAGGACCGCTTGGTGCTTTCCGCCGACGGCAAGGTCGATGTCGAAGCCACCGAGGCGCTGCTGGCGGAGTCCGCCGACCCAAGCAAGGCTGCCGTCACGGCCCGGCATGAAGAAAGCCGGGTCGAGCGTGATGTGCGCAGCCACCTTCAACCAGGCGGCGACACACCTGCGGTGCAGCCACTGGTTCAGCAGCCAGGTAAGGGGCTGGACTTCCAGAAGGCGAGGGCGCATCGCGAGTACTACCTTGCCCAGCTTGCCGAGGCTGAGTTCAACAAGGTCCAGGGCAACTTGGTCGAGCGCAAGTCTGTAGAGGATGCCGCCTTCGCTGCTGGCCGCACACTTCGGGACCTGGTGTTCGGCCTTGCTCCGCAGCTCGCTGCTGAACTGGCGGGTATGAGCGATTCCTGGGAAATCGAAAAACGTCTTACGGGCGCGTTCCGCCAAGTCTTCGAAGATGCGGCGAAGATGAGCGGCGCCGATCTTAAGCAAGCCATAACACAGAGCTGAGCCTATGCCCTCCGGATACGCGGACGGTGCGAAGGTGTACCGCAAAGCGTATGGCCGTGGGCTAAAGCCTGACCCTCAATTGTGGGTGGACGAATGGTCTGACGAGTACATGCGGATCCCGCGTGATACCGGCGCAGCCGAGCCCGGCAAATACCGCACAGCACGGACGCCTTATGCCCGTGAACCCATGCGCTGCCTCTCGCCAGCGCACCCCTGCAAGCGCGTCATTACCATGGTCGCTTCGCAGCTGATGAAAACGCAGATCGCCCTCAACTGGATTGGGGCGCTGATCCATATGGCACCGTCCAACATCCTGACGTTGCTGCCTAGCTTGGCCCTTGCCAAGCGGGTGTCGGCGCGGATCGGGAAGACCATCGCAGCGACCCCTGAGTTGAAAGAGCGAGTGGCAGCCTCCCGATCACGGGATGCCCGCAACACCATGGATACCAAAGAGTTCGAGGGCGGCACGCTGTATGCAACCACGGCAGGCTCGGCCGCCAACTTGGCTGAGCTGGCTGCTCGATACATCTATGGTGATGAGATTGACCGCTGGGACGTGGATGTCGATGAAGAGGGTGACCCTGTCGATCTTGCGGAGACGCGGGGCAGTACCTTTGGGCGCAATGCCAAGTTTTACTTCTCCAGCTCGCCGACCATCAAGGGTGCTTCACGCATCGCCGATCTGTTCGAAACGAGCGACCAGCGATATTTCTATGTGCCCTGTCCAACTTGCGGTCACATGCAGGTGCTGGAGTGGGAGCGTCTGCTGTACTCGGCTGATTTCCAGACCGTCCACTACAAGTGCTCTTCGCCCGATTGCGATGTGCTGATCGAAGAGCATCACAAGGGTGAGATGCTCGCCCAGGGGGAATGGCGTTCGCACGCCAAGGGTGATGGGGAAACGGTTGGTTTCCACCTCAACGCTCTGTATGCCCCGCTTGGTTGGACCTCATGGGCTGATCTGGCCAAGCAATTCGAGAAGGCCAAACGTGCCCAGGATCGAGGCGACCTTGAGCCCATGCAGGTGTTTTACAACACCCGCTTGGCCAAGGTCTGGGACAGCGCGGTCGAGCAGACCAAGGCCGAGGTTCTGCAAGCGAGAGCGCTGCAAGAAAACTATGTGCTCGGCACCCTTACCGTTGGCGTGTTGGTTCTGACCTGTTCTGTTGACGTCCAGGCCAATCGCCTGGAGGTGATGGTCATCGGCTGGGGCGTCGGGATGGAACGCTGGGTTGTTGACTTCCGGGTGATACCTGGTGACCCAGCAGACCAACGGACATGGGATTTGCTCGATGAGCTGCTGAAGGCTCGATATCGCCATCCTTGTGGTGTTGCCCTGGGCATTCTGGCCACGGGCATTGACTCCGGTGGTCATCACACTCATGAGGTGTATCAGTTCTGCCGAGTGCGCCGCTGGCGCAACGTCTTTGCCCTCAAAGGGGCGAGCAAACCGGGTAAGCCGGTAATCGCCCAGCGGCCCTCGCTGGTGGATGTCACCTGGAAGGGCCAAACCGAACGCAACGGCGCCGAGCTGTGGATGATTGGTACCGACACCGCCAAGGACTGGATCTACAACCGCTACGGCTTCGAGTCGGGTCCCGGCGCGGTGCACTTCGCAAAGGATCTCCCCGACGAGTTCTTCCAGCAGTGCGTGGCGGAACGAAAGATCGCCCGCTATGTGAAAGGGTACAAACGAATCGAGTGGGTCAAGGGCAAGGCCGACCGCAACGAAGCGCTGGACCTCCAGGTGTACAACTTGGCCATGGCCTATTACCTCGGGCTGCATCGCTATGGCGAGCAGGACTGGGACAAGCTGCGCCAGGCGCTGGCCCAGGCGAGTCTTTTTGATGAGCCGTCACCTGCGAAGCCACCGGTCATTGAGCACCAACAGGAAAACGACGATGAGCCTGACAACGAGCCTGTTTCAGCGACATCGCCCCCAGCTCGGCCCGCTCCGCGCTCCACTCCACCGCCGCCTCGCCCGGCACCTCAACCAATGCAACGCCGCAGCTCCAGCAGCGGCTATCTGAAGAGACGCTGACATGGCATATACCCAGGCACACCTCGCGGCCGTCGAGCGTGCGATTGCGCGTGGCGAACGGGTAGTTCGTTACAGCGACCGCACCGTGGAGTATCGGACGGTAGACGAACTGATCAAGGCCCGCGACCTGATCCGCACCGAACTGTCCCAGTCCGCTGGCCCGCGCTCCCGCGTGGTTCGGCTTTACCATGGGGGTAAGGGGCTATGAGCGGCCGCTACATCTCCACACGTTCGGGGCTTCTGGTGCCCGAGCGGATCAAGGCCAGCTATGAGGGGGCCGCCGAAGGTCGGCGCTCCTCTGGCTGGGACGCCCCGGATACTGGCCCCAACAGCCTGATTATGCCGGCCCTTCGCAACCTGCGGTCACGTTCGCGGGCTGCGGTACGCAATGACCCGTATGCGGCCAACGTCATTGATAAACGCGTCAGCAATCTGATTGGCACTGGCATCACGCCGCAGCCACGGTTGCTCGACAAGGCCCTGCGCAAAGCCATGCAGGAGCTGTGGGAGGACTGGGTGGACGAGTCGGACGCCGACGAGCGCACCGACTTCTACGGGCAGCAGGCCCTGGTGGCGCGCACCGTTGAGCAGTCTGGCGAATGTTTCGTGCGCTTGCGGCCACGCCGGCTGGAGGATGGCCTGGCGGTGCCACTGCAGGTTCAATGTCTCGCGCCGGAGTTCGTGCCACACGATAAATTCGAGGTGACGCGTACCGGCAACACAATCCGTGCTGGTATCGAGTTCAATGGTATTGGCCGCAGGGTGGCTTACTGGTGCTACCGCAACCACCCCAGCGACAAGGCTTCGCTCAACGCCGGTTACAACCCGCTTGTGCGTGTCCCGGCTGATCAGATGCTGCATATCTTCGAGCCGTTGGAGCCTGGCCAACTGCGGGGTGTCCCCCGGCTGGCGCCCATCCTCAAGCGCCTGCGCAGCCTGGACAACTACGACGACGCGGTGCTCTTCCGGCAAGAAGTGGCCAACTTGTTCGCCGGCTTTGTTCGCAAACCGGCGCCGGATGGGCTGGGTGGCCCGCCAATGGACATGATCACCGGCGGAGCGGTTGTTCATGACCGTGATGCCTTCACTCCAATGGTGGCACTGGAGCCCGGCACGATGCAGGAGCTGGGGCCGGGCGAGCAGGTCGAGTTCTCCGACCCGCCCGACGGCGGCAACAACTACCCCGACTTTATGCGGCAGCAGTTGATGGCTGCCTCCGCTGGCGCGGGTCTGCCTTACGAGCTGATGACCGGCGATATGCGCGGCGTTAACGATCGTGTCATCCGTGTGGTGCTGAACGAGTTTCGCCGCCGCCTGGAGCAGCTGCAGTTCTCGGTCTACGTCCACCAGCTCTGCCGCCCGGTGCGGGCGGCCTGGATGGACATGGCGGTGCTGGCCGGGGCGCTGGACCTGGCGGACTACACTCTGAACCGCCGCCAGTACCTGCGGACGCGGTGGGTGCCGCAGGGCTGGGCCTACATCCAGCCAGTGCAGGACGTGCAGGCGCGCATGCTCGAAGTTGCGGCAGGGTTCACCTCGCGCAGCGAGATGTGTCTGCGCTCGGGTACCGACGCTGAGATCGTGGACGAGGAGAACGCTGCCGACATCGCTCGGGCGCATGGCCTGAGCCTCAAATACAACGGCTTGTCGGCAATCGATGACGAGTCGGATGATTCCGACGAGAAGGGGAAAACATGAAACCGTTGATGCCGTTTCGCATCTTCAACAAGGCTAAGGCCCTCCCGCAGGTCGAGGATGGGCATTGGTATTCGATCACAGCAGCGGCTGAGGGTGATGCCGACTCGAAGGTCATCGAGGTCTATGTCTACGGCGAGATTGGTGCCTGGGGCATTACTGCCAACCAGTTCATCCAGGACCTCAAGGCGATTGACGATGGCACCTCGCCGATTGTAGTGGCCTTCAACACCAACGGCGGCGACCTGTTCGAGGGCCTTGCCATTCACAACGCGCTGAGCCGCTTGGGTGAACGTTGCACCGGCCGAGTCGATGCCTTGGCTGCTAGTGCAGGCAGCGTGGCTGTCTGCGGCGCTCACCGCGTGGTCATGGCATCGAATGCCATGCTGATGATCCACAACCCTTACACATGGGTTAGTGGTGATGCCGAGGATCTTCGTCGGGTGGCGGACGTGCTCGATCAGGCCTTCGAGGCAATGATCGCAGCCTATAAGGCCAAGGCTCCGAATATCGATGACGCGGAGCTGAGACGTCTGGTCAATGACGAAAGCTGGCTCACGGCCTCGGAGGCCGTGGCGTTGGGTCTGGCTGATGAGGTCGGGAATGGTGTCAAGGTTCAGGCTTGCCTTGGGCAGGGCGCGGCTATGGCGCGTTACCGCAACACCCCGCAAGCGCTGTTGGATCAGCTTAAGGCCAGTAAGGATGGGGTGACCGAGCCGGTTGATCCCGAACCCGAGAGCGAGCCTGCGCCCCCGGCGCCGAACGCAAGCGACTCAGCAGCCTTGGCTTTGATGATCACTCAAGCCTGCAGCAAGGCGGGGATCAGCAACCTGGTCGAGCCGCTGATTGCATCGACCAAGCTCGCGGACGAAACCACCGTGCAGGCAGCACTGACCCGTGCCAAGTCGGTACGGGATCTCTGCGTCGCAGCCCGCTTGCCCGAGATGACCGCTGAGTTCGTCCAGGCCGGCCTGGACGCAACGGCCGTTCGTGCGCGTTTGTTCGACAAATTGGTCGGTGGCGGCAAGGGGTTCGAGATCGACAACAGCCTGCCGCCAGCTGATGACCTGCCTGAGAAGGTCCAGGCGAAAGCACCCAATCCCAGCAGCATCTGGGCTGCCCGTCGGCAGGCCACACAATCCCGTCCCGGCCAAGGAGCCTGAACATGAGCAAAACCTATGTAGAGCCGGTCCATGCCGGTGAATTCCTGTTGTCCGAGGGCGCAGGCAAGATCTCCCGCGAAGTGATCGAGCTGGCTCCTGGCGATGCCCTAGTGGCCGGCCAGGTGCTCGGGCAGCTCACTGCCAGCGGGCAGTTCACCCCGTACAGCCCTGAAGCCGAGGACGGCAGCGAAACGGCCAAGTGCATCCTGTTTGCTTCTGTCGCGTCCTCGGATGTGGTGCGCCGTGGGCGTGCTGTCGTACGCCTGGCAGAAGTGAGCGAGGCACTGCTGACCGGCCTGGATCCTGACGGAGAGAAGGCCCTGGCGGCTCAGTTCATCATCGTTCGCTAATAGCGACCCTTTTTCACCTCAGCCCCGCCTTGTGCGGGGTTTTGCATTTTTGGAGTGGCTCATGGCCGAAATTGACATTTTTGAAGACAACGCATTCACCGTCCCAGCGCTGACCGCTGCGATCAACGAGCAACCCTTCGTGCCAGGGCGCTTGGCCGAGCTGGGGTTGTTCGAGGAGGAGGGCGTCACCACGGTGACTGTCCAGGTAGAAAAGGACGGCGAGACCTTGGCATTGGTGCCATCCGGTGAGCGTGGTTCCTCGGGGCTGGTGGTCAACGGCAGCAAGCGGATCCTGCTGCCCTTCAACACCGTACACCTCCCCGAACGCTTCGCCATCAAGGCGGATGAGATTCAGGGCATTCGTGCTTTCGGTGAGCAAACCGAACTGCAGGCAGTGCAGGACGTCGTCAACAAGCGTTTGGCGAAGGCCCGTCGCCAGCTGGACGCAACGCATGAGTTTCATCGTATGGGCGCTCTGAACGGCGTCGTTCTGGATGCGGACGGCAGTTCGGTTCTGCTCAATATCTATGATCGTTTCGGACTCGAACCGATCGAGATCGAGATGGAGTTGGCTACTGCAGGCACCGATGTCCGAGTGAAGTGTGTCGACGCACTAGATGCTCAGGAGGAGGCGCTGGGGGCGACGACCAGCAACGGTGCACGAGCGTTCTGCGGTAAGAACTTCTGGCGGGCGCTGATCTCGCATCAGAGCGTTAAGAAAACCTATGAAGGTACTCAATACGCTGCTGCGCTGCGTGCTGATGGTCGCGAAGCATTCGAGTTCGGCGGCATCACCTGGGAACGCTATCGCGGCAAGGTGGGCGGCATTTCCTTCGTGCCGGATGACGAGGCTCGCCTGGTGCCTGAGGGTGTTCCCGGTCTGTGCATCACCCGCTTCGCGCCGGCCGACTACATGGATACGGTCAATACCGAGGGGCTGCCTTACTACAGCCAGCTGGAAATGATGCCTTTCAAGAAGGGCGTAGACGGTGAGGCGCAGTCGAATCCGCTGCACCTGGTCACTCGTCCTCGCGCAATCATCCGCCTGAAGCGTTGACGATGGCTTTCCGCGATCTGATCGAGGACATCGACGATGCGGTATTCAGTGCCCTAGGTGACCCGGCACAGATCGAAGGCCGAGAGGTGCTCGGCATGTTCTCGGCGCCCTGGTTGCAACCCAAGCTCGGCCAAATCAGGACTGCACTTCGCGAACCGCACTTGGTCATCCGGGTTGGTGATAACGGGGGCGTCGAGGTCAAGCAGCGCGTCGTGATCGATCTGCCGCCAGAGGACGGTGGCGGCAACTACACCATCACTGCCATCGAGCCCGGTGGTGATGGTCTTGTAACGCTGGTGTTGAGGAAAGCGCTATGAGTGTTGGTAGCTATCACAAGCAGTCTGCCAGTAGCGGTTTGATCTCGCTGCGGCTGGATCCTCAGGGCGTCAACGGTTTTGAAGCGTTCACCAAACTCGTTCCCAAGGCTGTTCTTGCGGCGCAGCGGCGGGCTGTCAACAAGACGCTTCGCTGGCTGCGAACTCATATCGCTCGCGATGTTGGCCGGCAAGAGCGCATCGCCATCGCTGCGGTTAGGCAACGCCTGAAGGCGTTCCCAGTATCTAGCAATGGCCAGGGCAAGCTCTGGTTCGGCATCAACCCCATTGAGGCCAGCCGCGCAGGGCGCCCTAGGCAGACCCGCACTGGTGTGTCAGTCGCTGGCCGGCGTTACCAAGGTGCTTTCTTCAAGCGTGTTTACGGTGGCAAGCCTGACATCTGGATCCGCACGGCGAGCAAGCACTTCGACGCTGATGACTACCCCGACAGCGATGTGTCGGGGCACGGTGGCCGGCGCTCAGGTTGGATTTCTGAGAATGACAGCCGCTTCCCCTTGGCCAAGGCGAAGATCTCGCTGGAGGACGTCCGGCCTTATTTCGAAGAGTGGACCAAGCGTGCACATGAGCGCCTGGTAGTCGTCATGGAGCAAGAGTTGAACTTTGAACTGCAGAAATACCTTCGGAGAACCGGCAATGGATGATGATCCTATCCCGCTCGGCCGGGTGTACGCGGCCATTGAAGAGCACATCAGGCAGGCCATTCCTGGCTTGCAGTACGTCGGGACCATGCCGATCGGCATCGAGGTGGTACCGCCGCCTGCGGTGGTGCTTGAACTGGCAGGGTTTGAAAGTGCTGAAGAGGACCCGGGCACAGGTCAAACTGCTGTTGATGCCCGTTTTGAGGCACGTGTGCTTGTCCCGGGGGAAGAAGACAACTGCTTGCACATCGCTGCATTCGTGGCGGCTCAGTTGGCGGTGTTGCTTCGAATGCAGTCTTGGGGCTTGGCCATCGGGTTCGCCCAGTTTGTGCGGGCAGAGCGGGACTGGAGCCGCCCCGAGCTGGATAGTTACGCGGTATGGGTAGTTGAGTGGACCCAGGTGATTTATCTCGGAGAGGAGGAGTGGCCGTGGCCCCGACAGCCCGGCCCGCTGGTGGTTGCCTTCGATCCTGACAGTGGTCCAGGCAACGAGCATCGCTACCAATCGCCTGAGGCCCTGGAGTGAGTTACGCGAGCGCCGAGCACGACCGGATGCTGGCTTGCGTCGTAATCAAGGGCTATGTGGTGGCGGTCGACCTAGACGCTGGCAAGCTGCGCATGTCGGACGGTACAGGCTGGAGCAGTGCCTGGGTGCGCTGGCACTCGTTGGCTGCCGGCAAGGCGCGACACTGGCGTGCACCGAGCCTGGGGGAGCAGGGAGCGCTGATCAGTCCTAGCGGCGACCCGGCTCAAGGCACCTTCATTCCCGGCCTGTACGGCAATGCCGGCGAGCGCCCGGACAACCGCGACCATGTCGAGACGTGGCGTTTCGATGATGGCGGGTCAATCGTCTATGACTGGTCGGCCAAGAGCTACACCATCAAGCTGCCCAGCGGCACGGTCAACATCGAGGTCGGCAGCAGCAAGGCGGTAGTGACCGACGACGCGATCACCGCCAAGTCGACTGCGATCAGCGCCGAGGCCCAGACCATCACGGCGAAGGCAACCATGATCACCCTGCAGGGCAACGTCATGATCAGTGGTCAGTTGACGGTCGCAGGCAACATCCTTGGGGGTGGCAGCATCATCGACACCACCGGCAACACGGCCAACCACAAACACTGACAGCGCGCCTTGCGGGCTTTGTCTTTTCTGGAGAATCGCCTTATGGCAGTTAAGAAAACCGCTGCGGATGACGCGGCAACGGATGCGGCCGCCTCCGCGACGGTACCTGTCACGCCGGCCGGTGTGACCTTCACCGACAGCGCCTACACCTCGCGCTCGTTGTTCCTGCAGGCCGCTGACGACCTGCGCGAGTTCAAGGTGCTGGCCGGCCGTGTGACCGTCCAGGCCGACGACAGTGAGGCGCTGGCGTTCCTGGGTGGCCACGCCGACCTGCAGCGCCTGGACGGCTAGCCATGATTGGCCTGGACCGGCGAACCGGCCAGCCACTTACGGGCCTCGATCACCTGAAACAGTCGATTGAGGACATTCTGACCACCCCCTTGGGTAGTCGGCGCATGCGCCCGGAGTACGGCAGCAACTTGCGCCGCTTTGTCGACCTGCCGGTTAACGAGGGCTGGAAAAGCGCCGTACAGGCCGAAGTGGCCCGAGCCTTGGGTCGATGGGAACCGCGTGTGCAGCTGGAGCGCGTCAAGGTGGTTTCCGTGCTCGATGGGCAGATTGGTCTGGAGCTGACTGGCCAGTACCTGGGCAACTCGGCCGTCGTGGAGGTAAGCGCATGATTGACCTTTCTTTGCTCCCGCCGCCCGACGTGGTGGAAACCCTGGAGTTTGAAACGCTGTATCAGGAAGTGTTGGGCATCTTCCGCAGCCACATGGATGACCAGTGGACGGCGCTGTTGGAGTCCGACCCGGTCGTCAAGCTGATGGAGGTCATGGCCTACCGTGAGCTGCTGATGCGTGCACGGGTCAACGCGGCGGCCAAGGCCAGCTTGCTGGCTTATGCCAAGCGTGCCGACCTGGACAACCGCGCGGCTGACTACGGCGTGCAGCGGCTGACCATCCGCGCCGCTGATCCTGACGCGGTGCCGCCAGTGGAGGCGGTGATGGAAGACGACGAGGCGCTGCGCTATCGCACGCGGCTGTCGCTGGAGGCGCTTTCCGTCGCCGGCAGCAGTGGGGCGTATGAGTACCACGGCCTGACCGCCTCGGCCGAACTGGTCAACGTGTCGGTCGATTCGCCCCGGTTTTCCGGGGTGCCGGTGCCAGCCGCGGTTAAAGCGCAGCTACCGGATGGGGCCCTTGTGGTGGTCTGTGACTACGACGCCGGCCTGGCCAACCCGCTGCCCGGCGACGTGTCGCTGGCCATCCTGCCAAGGCTGGCCAGTACCGCGCTGCCGGCGGATCTGGTGGCCACGGTGCAGACGGCGTTGTCGGCCGAGAGTGTGCGGCCGATCACTGACCGCCCGCGCGTGCAGGTGGGCGCGCCAACCGACTTCAAGGTGCAGGCTGTCCTGCATGTTGAGGCGGGTCCCGACCCGGCGGTGGTCAAGGCGACCGCGCGGAAAGGACTGGATACGGCCATTGCGGAGGCGCGGCGCCTGGAAGGGCAGTTGCCGCTGTCGGCCATCTACGCAGCGTTACACGTAACGGGCATTAGCCAGGTTGACCTGGCGTACCCAACCGCAGGCATTGCGTGTGACAAGCGGCATTACCCCAACTGCACGTCGATCGCCCTGACCACGCAGGTGGCGACGTGAGCCTGTTGCCGCATAACGCCACGCTGCTGGAGCTCTCGCTGGAGGCGGCCAGCGAGCAGGGCATTGACCCGGAAATCATCCGGGGCATTGCCGACTCGACGCGCTGTCCGCCCGACTTCCTCCCGTGGCTCGGCTGGGCCTGGAAGGTCGAAGGTTGGGAGGCGGCCAACACCAACGCCCAGCGCCGCGAGCTGATCCGCGAGGCGATTCCGGTGCACAAGACCAAGGGCACCGTCGGCGCGATCCGGCGGGTGCTCAAAGCGGTGCGGGTCAACGCGGATTTCAAGGAATGGCACCACATCCCGAACGCGGCCCCGTACACGTTTCAGGTCACCGCCTGGGCGAACGAGAACCGCGAGGGTGAAGGCTCGATCATTTCGCCGCAGTTGGGGGAGCGCTTGCGCGCCCTGATTGATGCGGCGAAGAACGAGCGCAGCCACTACGACTTCCGCCTGGGGGCGCGCTTCGATGGCGGGCTGTTGCTAGCCAATGCCACGCGCGGCAGGGCGCTGCAGCGCCGTCTGGTCGAGGCCCAGCCCGTGCCCATGCCGGTCTCCGAGCAAGGCCTGGTGCTGGCCAACGCCGCCAACACGCGGTGCCTGTTTCGGCAGTCTGCCGAGGCGCAGGGCATCCCCATCAACGCTGATTCGGGCCTGCAGGTCGCCTGTGCCACCCGGGCGCTGGCGGTGCTGCGGGTGTCGATGGAGGCTGTTCAATGAGTACACCGTTACAACCAGTGATCACCAAGGTCGGACTTGCGGCGATCCTGCGCGCCGACAACACCGGTATTGCGGCGCAGATCACCCATATCGCCCTGGGCACCAGTGGCTATACGCCCAGCAATGACCAGAAAAGCCTGGTCAATCAGGTGGCCAAGTTCCCTATCAGCGGGGGCGAGCGGCTGAGCAGCACGCTGTTGCACCTGACCGCCTTGGCGGATGGGGCGGCCGCGTACTGGGTGCGGGAGGTCGGCTTTCTGCTGAGCGATGGCACCCTGTTGGCCGTCTGGTCGCATTCGTCCGAGGCTTTGACCTATAAGTCGGCCAACACCGACCTGTTGCTGGCCTACGACCTGTCGCTGGCCGCGCTGCCGGCCAATAGCGTGACCATCGTCAGCGGCGAGGCGGGCTTGAGCCTGAGCCTTGCTGAGCCGCTGGCCGCCCAGGCGGCAGCGTTGATTGCCGAGCAGTTGCGCAGCCTGAAGCACGCCGATGCAGCCGAGCAGGCCGGCGAGAAGCTGCGCATTGTCGGCGAGCAAGTCAACGACCTGGTCCCGCGTATGAAGGCCGCCGAGAAGCGCCAAGACGCCGACCGCGCAATGTTCGCCGAGGTGCATGCGGCGCAGACCGCTTCGCTGCTGGCCGAGCAGTTGCGTGGCTTGAAGCAGCAAGACGCGGCCGATGCCGAGGCCGAGCTGCAGCGTATTGCCGGCGAGCAAATCGCTAACCTGTTAACGCGCATGAAGGCCGCCGAGCAGCGCCAAGACGCTGATCACGACGGCCTGCTCAGCGCAATCATTTCCAATGCGGCGGCCAACCTGGCGCTGCACACCCTTGTCGTTAAACAAATACACGGAGCCTAATCCATGAGTCTCGAATCCGAAGTAGCCGCCCTAACCAGTGAAGCGCGGTCGCTGCTGAACTACTACAACACCAAAAAGGCCGCCATCGACGCGGCGGTTAACGCGGCTATCGCTGCGGTGCCCGAAACCACCCGCAACTGGTATGTCGACCCAGTCATCGGCCTGGACACCAACCCCGGCACCGCCGCGTTGCCGTTCCGCACCATTGAAAAGTGCTTGGCGTCCACGCCGAACTCGGGTGTTTGCGGGGTGTACCTGCTCAAGGACTACGACCTGGCGTCCCAGGTTGATATTTCGTGCAGCCTGATGATCATCAAGGGTGCCACGGGCGTGGAGAAGCTGCGGGTCAAGTACTACACCAACGTCAATGCCGGCGTTTCCGACACGCGTATGGGTGGCTTTGCCTTCCAGCGTCAAGGCGCAAACATTGAAGTGCGCGAGCTGACCATTGAGCTGCCGTCGCCGGCTGGTATCACGCCGCTGAACAACCGGGCCAACAGCCTGTTCCGCACCTTCGGTAGCTACTCGGTGCCGCCAGTGATGGGGGTTCAGATGAACACCGTGACCGTGACGAAAGCCGCCGACTGGATGGGCTTCCTAATCAGCGCCTCGGCCTCCTGTGTGGCCCTGGGCTGCGGTAGCGTGACCTTCCCGACTGACTTCGGTGGGCGCTATATCGACGGCATCGCCGCCGGCACGGATACCAAGACCCTCAGCCGCGTGCTGACCAACCTCGCCACCTTGTAAGGACCACCATGAAAACCACCGATCTCAACGTCATTTTCAACGGCCAGCAGTACGCTGGCTGGGATTTCGCTGCTTTGCCCCTCGGCGCTGCACTGGTAGCTGCCTGCGAGCAAATTGACCTGGCGGCCGATACGGCGCGCCGTACCCTTGCTGGCGATACCTTGCGCGCCCTGGAGCACCAGACCGCCGCCGAAGAGGCCAAGGCGTTTGCCCAGGCCGGCTACAACGGCGAGGCACCGCCCAGCGTACAGGCCTGGATGGACGCCGCCGAGCTGGATGCCCAAGCCGCAACCGAGAGCATTCTGGCCAAGGCGCAGGCGTGGCAAACGGCGCTCTACGCCATCCGAGCGGCGCGCCTCAATGGCAAGCAGGGCGTGCTCAAGGCGGCTACCCACGCCGCCATGGAGTACATGGCCGACCAGGCGATTGTCGCCATTCAGGCCGGTATCGAGGGCGTCGACGGTCCCGTCTGACACCACCGCAACCAACTGACCACCCAAGGCCGCCATGCGGCTTTTTTTGTGCCTGGAGGGCACGCATGAGCCGAACCCACCTCGAGCACGTCCTGGCGGCGTTGTTGATCATGGGCGCCCTGTGGGGCGTCTTGGCCTGGCTTGGCGTTCCCGCTGGCCACTGGGCCGGCGCCGCTGCAGGCATCTTCTTTTTCGCCGGCCGCGAGTACACCCACGGCGAGCGCAACCTGGCGCACATCGAGTCGGTGCACTTGGCCAACCTGCGCTGGTATGACGGCCTGCGCATCTGGCGCTGGACTGTAGACGGTCGCCTCGACTTCTTCTGTCCCCTGGTGGCCTGTCTGACCGTGGCGCTGCTGGTCCAGGTGCTGCAGATCCTGCAGCGCTGACTGATTTCCTTTATCCCACCCCTTGGGCCGCGCATGACGCGGTCCAGTGCTTTCTGGAGTCTCAAATGGCTGGATTCTTTCACGGCGTTACCGTAACGAACGTCGACAGCGGCGCGCGCAACGTCTCGCTGCCGTCTTCCTCGATCATTGGTCTGGTCGATACCTTCACCGAGGGCGCCGGCGCCACGGCCAAGGTTGGCGACCTGGTGCTGATCACCAACGAGCGCGAGGCGGTCGCCGCGTTCGGCGCGGCCTCGGCCCTTACCAAGGCCTGCCAGGCCATCTATGCCCGCTCCAAGGCGGTGATTGTCGCCACCGGCGTGGCCAAGGTGGCCGATGCTGCGGCGCAGACTTCCGCTATCATTGGCGGCGTTCAGGCCAACGGCAAGCGTACCGGCCTGCAGGCGCTGCTCGACGGCAAGAGCCGTTTCAACGCGCAGCCGCGCTTGATCGTCGCGCCCAAGCACAGCGCCATCCAAGCGGTGGCCACCGCCATGGACTCGATTGCCGCCAAGCTGCGCGCCATCGGCATCATCGACGGCCCCGGCACCACCGACGAGGCGGCCACCACCTACGCCAAGTTGTTCGGCTCCAAGCGCCTGTACATGGTCGATCCCGGTGTGCAGCTGTGGGACACCGGCACCAGCGCGACCATCGACGCGCCGGCCTCGGCCTGGGCTGCCGGTGTGTTTGCCTACACCGACAGTGAATACGGTTTCTGGGCTTCGCCGTCGAACAAGGAATTTGTCGGCATCACCGGCACCACTCGCGCGATTGAATACCTGGATGGCGACGAGACCTGCCGGGCCAACCTGCTCAACAACGCCAATATCGCGACCATCATCCGTGACGACGGTTTCCGCCTGTGGGGCAACCGCACGCTGTCGAGCGATCCGAAATGGGCCTTTGTCACCCGCGTGCGGACCATGGACATGGTCATGGACGCGATCCTGTACGGCCACAAGTGGGCGGTCGACCGTGGCATTACCTCGACCTACATCCGCGATGTAACCGAGGGCCTGCAGGCCTTCATGCGCGACCTGAAAGCCCAGGGCGCAATCATCAACTTCGAGGTCTACGCCGACCCAGTGCTAAACACGGCCAGCCAGCTGGAGCAGGGCAAGGTGTACTGGAACATCCGTTTCACCGACGTTCCGCCGGCCGAAAACCCGAATTTCCGTATTGAAGTCACCAATCAATGGCTGACCGAAGTCCTCGATCAAGTCGCGTAAGGAGCGCATCACATGGCAATGATTCCCGAAACCCTGGCCAACCTGAACCTGTTCGTGGACGGCGTCAGCTTCCAGGGTGATGTACCGAGCCTGACCCTGCCCAAGCTCACCCTCAAAACCGAGGAGCACCGCGCCGGCGGCATGGACATGGCTATCGAACTGGACATGGGCATGGAGAAGATGGAGTCCAACTTCACCACCACCGGCGTGCGCAAAGAGTCGCTGAAGTTCTTCGGCCTGGCCGACGGTAACGCCTTCAACGGCACGTTCCGTGGCTCCTACAAGGGCCAGAAGGGCGAAACCAAGGCGGTGATCGTCACCCTGCGCGGCACTCTGAAAGAGATCGACATGGGCGACTGGAAGGCTGGCGACAAGGCAGAGCTCAAGCACGCCATTGCCGCGACCTATTACAAGCTGGAAGTCGGCGGCGAGGTGATTTACGAGATCGACCCGGTCGGCATGAAGCGCGTCATCAACGGCGTCGACCAGCTGGCGGGCCAGCGCCGCGACCTCGGCCTGTAACCCCTTCCAATCCTTTCACCTCCTTTTTTCGATTCAAGGAAACCCAACCATGGCCAAGCCACTGCCGAAGTTCATCAAGCTTGATGCTGACCGGGTCACCGTAACGCTGACCAGCCCGGCCGAGCTCAACGGTGTCCAGCAGGACACCATCACCCTGCGCGCGCCGACGGTGCGCGATATCCGCAACTCCACCAAGACCTCCGACGGCGACGACGAACAGCGCGAGCTGAACCTGTTCGCCTCTCTGGCTGACGTGCATGTTAAAGATCTGGAGGGCCTCACCTACAAGGACTACAACCGCCTGGCCACCGGTTACAACTTTTTGGTGCGCGACGACGAGCTTTAATCCGGCCACGCAGAAGCAAGCTGCCAAGCGACTTGCGGCAGAGTTGAATTTTTCCGCCGCAGAGATCCTGACCATGTCCTACGCGGACATGGTGTGGTGGCTCTCGGATTGAGCTTGCATAGGGGGCACCGATGGCAAGCAGGCTAGCGTTATCGCTGGTGATCGGGGGTGCTGTCGCCTCATCGGTAGGCGCTGCATTCAAGACGGTCGAGGACGGCATCCAGAAGCTGGAAGCCAAAGGCAACAAGGCCAAGGTGCTGAAAAGCACCATTGGCGAAACCATCAAGCTACGCGATGAGTGGAAGCGTGCACATGACAGCGGTGCTGCCGCTGCCGACAAACTCCAACGTAAGCTGGACAGCAATCTGGATACCTTGCGCAAGCAAGGTGTCGAGGTTGGCCGCCTCAGTCGTGAGTATCAGCGCCTGGGGCGCGAGGCCAAGGCCGCCGACCTGCAGCTAAAGGGTCACCAACAGCTGCAGGCGGGCAAGTCTTCGCTGAAGTCGAACATTGGCCAGGCTGTGGTCGCTACAGGCGCCGCCGCCGTGCCGACGATGATCAGCGCGAACTATCAGGCGATCATCCGTGACATAGCGATCAAGGCCGATATCGTCAACAAGCCGCAAGAGCAGCAGCTGACCCGGACGGTGATCGACACGGCCGCCGACACCGGTATGGCGCGCAATGACGTGGCCGACCTGGTCAACCAGCTGGTCGGCGCCGGCATGGAGCTGGACAAGGCGCTGTCGTATGCGCCGGTCGCGGCCAAGTTCGCCATTGGTCAAGGCGCCTCGGGCGTCGACACGGCGTCGATGATCCAGGCGCTGGAGCAAAACGCCAAGATCAGCGATCCGAAGGTCATGCAGCAGGCGCTGGAGGCAATCGCCTATCAAGGCCAGGCGGGCAGCTTCGAGGCCAGCGACATGGCCAAGTGGTTTCCGCAGCTGCTGGCCGGCATGGAGAAAAATGGGATCACCGGTTTAGATGCGGTGACTTCGCTGGGCTCCATGCTGCAAGTGCAGATGAAGACCGCCGGCAGTTCGGACGAAGCGGCGAACAACTTCAAGAACTGGATGGAGAAGATCGGTTCCAGCGACGTGGTCAAGGCCTACAAGGACGCTGGCATTGATTATCAGGGCTCGCTCAACACCGGCCTGCAGAAGGGTATGAACGTCATTGAGGCGTCCATGGCCCTGGCCATGAAGTACGTCGAGGCGACCGATCCGGCGAAGGCCAAGCAGATCGAGGCGGCCAAGGCCAATATCGACAAGGAGGCCGACCCGGAGAAGGCCAGGGCGGCGCTGGAGGCCCTGGAGAAGACACTGCGCACCGGCGATATCTTCGCCGACATGCAGGTCAAGGCCGCGCTCACGGCTTACGGGCAAAACCGTGGCCTGTATGAGGAACTGAAAGCCGACTCCCGAAAGGCCTCGGGCATCCTCGACAAGAACCTGGCGGAGCGCCGCGAAACCTCGGCGCAGCAGTGGGCCGAGACGGTCCAGGCGGCTGACGACGCAATGCGCAGCATTGGCGATGCGATCCGCCCGGCCACCGACCTGGCGGCTCAAGGGCTGACCGCTGTTGCCCGAGGTATCACCACGCTGTCGGACAGGTTCCCGGCTGTCGTGACGGGCATTGTCGGCACCGTGGCGGCCATCCTTGCGCTTAACACTGCATCCAGTGCGTTCAAGATCGGGCGGGGTGTATTCAACATTGCGCGCGGCCGAGGCTTGGAAGGGGTGACCGGCCGGGTGGGGCGTGGCGAGCGTGCGCCTATCGAACTGCCTAAGACGGGCAACAAGGTGGTCGACACCGGCTTGGGCGTGTTGGGCAAGGTGTTTTCTTCCCGCTCGACCGAGGCAGCGCCGGCCAATGAATCCGTAACGGGAGGAAACGACCCGCAGCGGGTGTTCGTGGTCAATGCCGATGCCATTGGCGGGGTTGGCGGTAGCGTTGCAAAAAGCGCTCCTGCAGCGTCTGCGAAGGGTAGTCGCAGAAGTCGCCGCCGGGAGCGCCGGCGTGCGGCGCGGCAGGGCACTGCGGGGCGGCTTCCAGCGAAGGTAGAAGCGCCCCAAGCACCGGTGGCCAGGCCTCGGCCGTCGCTTCCAGCAGCCTCGGCGGCGCTGACCGGCGCCGACGAACTGGGCAAGGTCGCGCGCTCGGTGCGTGGCGTCACGCGCCTGGCCAAGCGCCTACCGGGCGGCAATCTCATAGACGCCGGCGCAACCGCGCTCGATGTCGCGCTGAATGCCAAGACCCAGGATGAAAAGGCCGAGGGTTACGGCGGCGCTGCTGGCAGCCTGGCGGGTACTCTCGCGGGTGCTGCTGCAGGTGCTGCTATCGGTTCGGTGGTACCGGTAATCGGTACTGCAGTGGGTGGAGCAGTGGGTGCCGTGCTGGGCGGTCTAGGTGGCGAATCGTTAGGTGGCTGGCTGGGTAAGCGCTGGTTTGGCGACGAGCAGCCCGAGGCCGAGGATAAGCCGGAGTCGCCTCTGCCGGCTGCGCCGAAGCCTGCCCCTATGCCGCCGGTGGTGGTCGATAACCGCGTGACGGCCGCCAAGGCAGTGCCGACGCCGCCGAGACCGGCCCTAGGTGATGCGGTGCGCAACATGGCCACCTCGGCCCCGGCCGGGTCTAACGTGTTGTATGAGCCGCGCGATCCCGAGTCATTGGGGGGCAACCTGGTCCCGCCGCAAGCCCAACCGCAACCGGCGCCGGCAACGCTGCCGGCGAAGCTGAGCGAGACGGTGCGCGAGGTTCCCGGCAAGTCGACGCAGGTTCCTGTGGTGATCGACAACCGCGAGCGCAAGCCGTCCGCTGACGCTGTGCCACCAAAAGCCACTCCCGAGTCGGCAACCCCGTCGCCTGGTGTGGGCGGTGTGGTGCGCGACCTGGCGGCCAAGCCGGTGCCGGGGGCGCCTCGGGTACCCGAGCTGATCCAGCCAGCCAAGGCGGCCGCTCCCGGCTTGGGTGACGCCGTGCGTCAGGTGGAGGCCCCGGTGCGTCCGGCACCTAAAGCTGGTCTCCCTGTGGGAGAGATGAGCGACGAGGAAATCGAGCGGCGTTATGACCAGCTGCCGGCCTTTGCCAAGCGCGACTTGTTCGAGGGTGTTGGGGGCTTTTCGGGTACCGGGGCAGGGTTGGGGGAAGACTTTTCGCCGACCCTGTCGCTGGATCCACCCGCTGCGCCGCCTCGCCCTGCGCCTGTGCCGGTTGATACTGGGCAGGCACTTGGCATGGTCATGCGTGACCTGGTGGCCAGGCCGGTGCCGGCGGCACCACGGATGCCCGAGTTGGCCCAGCCAGCTAAGGCGGCCGCTCCCGGCCTGGGTGACGCCGTGCGGCAGGTGGAGGCCCCGGCGCATCCGGCGCCTAAAGCTGACCTCCCCGTGGGGGAGGTCAGCGACGAGGAAATCGAGCGGCGCTATGACCAGCTGCCGGCCTTTGCCAAGCGGGACTTGTTCGAAGGTGGTGGGGGCTTTTCGGGTACCGGGGCAGGGTTGGGGGAAGACTTTTCGCCGACTCTGTCGCTGGATCCACCCGCTGCGCCGCCTCGCCTTGCGCCTGTGCCGGTTGATACTGGGCAGGCACTTGGCATGGTCATGCGTGAGCTGGAGAAGGTGCCGCAAGTACCGGCTGGCATCGCGCCGGCCATTACCAAGGTCGTGGATCGCAGCCAGCCCGAGCTGCTGAAAGGTGAGCAGGGCGGCCCTTTGGACAAGGCCGGCTTGGGCGCAGTGGTGCGCGACATCGTGGCCAAGTCGGTGCCAGCAGCGCCACGGATGCCGGAGCTGGCCCAGCCAGTCAAGGCGGCCACGCCTACCCCAGCACAGGCGCCGAAGGTGGATCAATCGTTTTCGTTCGCCCCCAGCATCAAGATCGATGTGCAGGGCGATGTGAAAGACCCTTCCCAGGTCGTTCGCGAAATCGAGTCCCCCCTGCGGCAGCTGTTCGATACGTGGCAGCGCGAAGTATCGGCGCGCATGTCCTCGGCCCAACTGTACGACCAACCGCACGTTTAAGGAGGGCCTATGGCCTACATGGAGCAGCTGGAATCATCCCTGTCTGGGTTGGTTTCAGCTGGGGAGGCTGGGCGCAAGAGCATGGACGGGATGCTGGTCCCGCTCAATGGCGCCATTGGCAGCATCACGGGCGCCGCGTCGGAGCTGGAAAACATCCCGTTCGTGGGGCCCGAGGTCGGAGCCAAGCTGGGGCGGATCATGCGCAGCATTAACGTGGCGCAGTCGCAGGTGGGGCAAGTGGCGTCGATGTATAGCCGAGCCATCACAGGCGCCGCCCAGGTGCAGGAACGGCTCGGCACGTTCAAGACAATGGCGGCCAAGGCCACGGCCGAGGCCCGGCGTGTGGCTGGGATGATCAGCCCGTCACTGTCCAACGTGCTGCCCTCCGGCGGCTTGTTGCCAGAGGCTACGCCGAAGCCCGAGGCGGTCGCGCCGTTCCTGCACCTGCTGATCATCCAGCCGCATGACCCGAAAGAGCAGCCGTATTACTTCAACCTGGACACGGCTGCTTTTGACGAGCTGCGCCGGCAAACGTCGTTCCGCTGGGCTGGCCAAGAGCGCTTGCGTCGAAGCGTGGCGCAGCAGGCGGTGGGCCTGGGTGAGGAAAAGATCACGCTCAAGGGCGCGATTTTCCCCCACCACAAGGGCGGCATTAAGCAGCTAAACGTGCTGCGCAGCATCGGCCGCCACCTGCAGCCGCTAAAACTGGTCACTGGCTATGGTGAGGTGCTGGGCGATTGGTGCCTGGTCAGCCTCGACGAGGAACAAAGCCACCTGCTCGCGGGCGGCATTCCCCGCAAGCAGGGTTTCAACCTGGAGTTTGTGAGCTATGGCAACGACCTGCAGAACGTCTGACGGGGACCTGCTCGATGTGATTTGTCAGCACCACTACGGCAACCTCAACGGCACGGTTGAGGCTGTGCTCGAGGCCAACCCGGATTTAGCCAGGGAGGCGCAGCCGTACCGCGCGGGCCTACTGATCCAACTGCCCGATCTGTCGGTGCCGGCATTTGAGTTGCTGCAACTGTTCGACTGACTCCGCACTACGCATAACGACGCCCCGCCCCGTGCGGGGTTTCTTTTTTCTGGAGTACACATGAAACCAACCTATCGAATCATCGCGGACCGCAAGGACATCACCGCACTGATCAATGATCGGCTGTTGTTACTGCGGATCTCGGACAAGCCAGGCATGGAGTCGGACGAGTTTGAGCTGCGCATTGATGACCGCGCCCAGGCTGTCGCGCTGCCTGGGCGAGGAGGGCTGGTGGAGGTCTTACTGGGTTACGAGGGCCAGCCGCTCAAACGCATGGGTGCGTACACGGTCGACGAGGTGCAGTTATCCGGCCCGCCCGATGAGCTGACCATTCGCGGTAAGGCCAGCGATATGCGCGGCAGCGGTAAGACCATCCGTAGCGGCAGTTGGGAGAATGTGCCGCTGTCCGAGATCGTCACTGAGATCGCTGAGCGCAACGGCTGGGAGGTGGTTTGCCCGACCACGACGAAGGTCGAGCGGATCGATCAGCGTAACGAGTCGGACTTCAATTTTGTCACGCGCTTGGCGCGGCAATACGACAGCACCGCCAAGGTTGCCCAAGGCAAACTGCTGGTTATGCCCCGGCACGGCGGGAAGAGCATTTCGGGCAAGGCACTGCAGGTCGTCACCGTCAACAAGACGGACGTCTCCCGCTATCAGTTCCGGCTAAGCGACCGCAGCACGCAGAAGGCAGTGAAAACCCAGCACCAGGATCAGAAGACCGGCGCTTTGAAGGTGGTCCAGCTGGACAACGAAGAATCGCCGGACGGCCTGCCCCCAGTTCACACCGACCGCCATATCTACCCCAACGAGACCGCTGCCAGACAGGCCGCCAAGGCACGTCTGGCCGCGTTCAACCGCAGCACCGCCGGTGTGCGCCTGGAGATGGCGGGCCGGCATGACCTGTTCGCGGAGTGCTCGGTGAATGCCCAAGGCTTCAAGGTCGGGCTCGATGGCGAGTACCTGGTGGAAAGCGTGGAGCAAGTGTTCACGGCCAGCGGGTGGACCACGACCGTGGAGTGCAACGGCGGGAAGAAGGGCAAGGCCAAGGCCTCGGGCAAGAAAAAGAAAGACGACAAGCCGCTCAAGGTTGAGCAGCTCTAACCCCTATGGCCGGATATGGCCATCACTGGAGAGACCAATGGCTATCTCAGTTCAACAGTTGCAGCAGATCCTCCCCAACGCCGGCCGAAAAGCCGGCGTTTTTGTTCCCGGCCTCAACGCAACCATGGGCAAGTACTCGATCATCACCCCTCGGCGTATGGCTGCGTTCCTTGCACAAGTCGGCCATGAGTCTGGCCAGCTGCTGTATGTGCGCGAGCTCGGTAACGATGCCTACCTGGCCAAGTATGACACCGGGCGCCTGGCGGAGCGCCTCGGCAACACCCCGGCGGCTGACGGCGATGGTCAGCGGTACCGTGGCCGTGGGCTTATTCAGATAACTGGCCGCGACAACTACGAGGCCTGCAGCGAAGCGCTGTTCGGTGACAGCCGCTTGCTCAATACCCCTGACCTGCTTGAGCAGCCCGTCTATGCGTCGCTGTCGGCCGGCTGGTACTGGCAGCGGGCAGGACTCAATAGCCTCGCGGACAAGGTGCTGCGGGCCGATGACTCGGTGTTCGAGCTGATCACCCGCCGTATCAATGGTGGCCTGAATGGGTTGAAAGATCGCCAGGCGCTCTACAAGCGTGCGCTTGAGGTGCTGCAGTAATGCCGATGAATTGGCGTATCGCGCTTCTGGCCGCTGCGGTCGGGCTCTACGCCGGCGGGCGTGGGGCCTGGGTCTGGCAGGCCAGCGATTACGGAAAGCAACTGGCGGAGCAGGCCGCAGGTTATGTCCAGCAGTTGGCGGACAGAGATCGGGTTCATGGTCGTGAGCGTGAGGAAGCTGCAGCTGCAGCCCTGGAGCAGTTGGCTGAACAGAAAAGTCAGCGCAAAGACCTGGAGGATCGCCTGCAGGAGCAGGGCAAAACACATTGGAAGGAGATGAATGATGCACAACAGATTCAAGCTCGTCTGCGTGACAGGCTGGCTACTGCTGATTTGCGGCTGTCAGTCCTTGTCGACGCCGGAGCCTTTGCCGCCCCGGGTTGTGACGGTGGGGTGCGAGAAGCCGCCGGCACCGGAGGCGTGGTTCATGGAACTGTTCGCGCCCGACTTGACCCAGCGCATGCTCAACGAATTATCGCCATCACCGACGACGGTGACCGAGGACTGATCGCACTGAAGGCCTGTCAGGCCTACGTCCGCGAAGTCAACAAGTAGTAAAGAGGCGAGCCGGGAGGATGCGTCAACATCCAGCCCGGCCCACCGAACCCGCAGACCCTTCCTGCAAGTCCAGCCGTGGCCTCTGCCTTGTGCACAAAGCGCGGCGAGCCTAACACCTGTTTATCCATACAGTAAAGACTTGCATATCTATGACCTCTCCAATTATTCCCTGGATGGGTGGCAAACGCCGCCTGGCCGACCGCTTGATCCCCCTCTTTCCCCCTCATGAGTGCTACGTTGAAGTCTTCGCCGGCGGTGCCGCGTTGTTCTTCATGCGTCCCCAGCCCGCCCCCGTGGAGGTGCTGAACGATCTCAACGGTGACCTGGTCACCCTCTACCGCGTTGTACAGAACCACTTAGAGGAGTTCGTGCGCCAATTCAAATGGGCGCTTAGCTCCAGACAGATCTTTGAGTGGCAGAAGATGACGCGCCCTGAAACCTTGACCGACATCCAGCGAGCGGCACGGTTCTTCTACCTGCAGCAGCACGCGTTCGGCGGCAAGGTCACTGGGCAGACGTTCGGTACCGCGACCACTGGGCCGGCCATCAACTTGTTACGCATCGAGGAGAACTTGTCGGCCGCGTGGCAGCGCCTTGCCGGTACCTACGTCGAGAATTTGTCCTGGCTCGACTGTGCCGAGCGCTACGATCGGTCGCACACGTTCTTCTACATGGATCCGCCGTACTGGCAGACGGCAGGCTACGGCGTGGACTTCCCCTTCGAGGAATACGAGCGCATGGCCGAGTTTATGCGCCGGTGCAAGGGCAAGGTAATGGTCAGTATCAACGACCACCCGGACATCCGGCGCGCCTTCGATGGCTTCTATTTCGAATGCCTGGATATTCGCTACAGCAACACAAACCAGCGGCAGCGCAAGGCGGAGGTAACCGGCGAACTGGTGATCATGAACTGGCAGCCGGCTGGCTTGGGGCAGCTGTTCTGATACTGTATCCCTAAGCGCCTGTCGGTTAGCCGGCAGGTCCACATTGACGACCGGGCGAGTTCAACGATGATCTGTTCGCGGTGACGCAGCCCGCAGTTTGTGATCGGCTTATGTCAATGTTGGACGAGATCAATGTCAAGTACGGACGGGGCACGATTGCGTACGGCAAGCGTTCCCGACACCCGTGACTGGGGGATGCGTCGTAAAATGATGAGCCAGTCGTACACAACGCGACTGGATCAGCTATGGCGGGTACGTTGACTGTAGGGGGGGGCAAAAAAAAGTTGAACTTTTTCAAACGATGAATTTATGCTTGCGCCTGCTTGGCATGGATGAAACCACTTAATAGCAAAGGGCAGGTATGACAGTCGCACAACGTGAGGAACTCTTAAATCTCGCATTCCGTCCGCATTATCCTATCGAGGATCCGGATAGTTTCTTCGGTCGCGAGATGGAAGCTGCGAGAGTGGTACAAGCTCTTCACAGCCCGGGACAGCACGTGGTGATTTATGGGGAGCGTGGAGCAGGCAAGACCTCTTTGGCTCGCGTAAGTACGATTGGGCATGCGCGAATCGATGTTTTTTGCGAGAGTGAATCTTCTTTTTCCAAAATTGCGAGGGATGTCGTCCTGAAATGTCAGGCTGACGCTTCTTCGAAAATTGTATATGACGCTGCGACAAACAAGGTTTCTATCAATGGTGTAATGCGATCTCTTGATGAGCTTGACGGTAACAGCCTGAAAGCTCTCCTTCCTGCGAAGCGTCTAGTATTGGTTTTTGATGAGGTCGATAGGCTTCCGGCTTCAACTATTGCAGATCTAGGGGAGTTTACTAAAAATGTCGCTACCGACCTACCACAGGTCACACTAATTTTTGTCGGTGTCGGTGCTACTGTTAGCGAGTTGTTACGTGGTCACGAATCTGTCTTCCGTAATATTCGTTCAGTAGGTCTCGGGAAATTTGACCAAGACGCGACTATACAGGCGATTCTGGATAAAGGTGGGAAGACTTTAGGGTTGGAGTTTAGTGCGGAGAGTGTGTCGAGTATTGTTTCTGCGTCGGATCGCTACCCGTATTATGTACAGTTACTAGGAATCACCTCCGCACGTTTAGCTATGATCGATGGCGCTACAGCTGTTACGCAGCAGCACGTTACAAGTGGGGCAGAAAGTGCCGCGCAGGATGCTGATGAAAGTCTTCGCGATGCATATGAAGCCGCGATTTTGTCATCAAGAAGCGACGTTTATCGTTTTGTGTTGTGGGGGCTGGCGAATCTGGATAATCGAGTCGAGGGGTCTGTGGGCCAGATCGCAGAAGTCGCTAGTAGGTATGCGTCACTAGCTTTAAGCCCACAGGTGGTTGGTGCTGCTCTGAATAAACTTGCGTTGGATGTTCGGGGCGGAATCGTCGCCAAGCGGGTGATGGGGCCGAAAAAAACCTTCTATTCGTTTAATCATCCGCTAATGCGTGGTTTCGTTCGTTTGAGAGTTATAAATGCCAGTAAAAACGGCGCTTAATTTGCTTGAGAAAGCTCTGGCGGAAACCCTTCATTCATATTGGCGAGTTAAGGCAGCCAATGCAGCAATGAGTGTTTTTTCGGGTACAGAATACTGGACGAGGCTCGAAGTTGAGTTTGCGAATGTTCCCTCGTCTTCTGAGGTTCCAGCACCGCAGCAAGTTTCGTTTGAGGTGTTGCGCGCTGAGATTGGCGATTATTTCAATAATGGACGCGCTTCTCAGGATTACTTCCTAGCAGTGATAGCGCATTTTGAGAGATTTATTTCCACGGTCTTGCAGGCTAATCAAAAGGATTCTAGCGGCACGCTTGGGCAGCTCACAACGCGAGCAGAGCAGTATCGTGGTCTCACTATTTTAGACAAAGATGTAGCTTTCGTTGCGGAGATTCGTGAGCGGCGCAATTCTTTGATACACAATCACGGCACCGTTAGTCCTAGATATTTGCAGGCGGCGAATAATCCGACAGTGGCTTCCATTTTTGGTGGTAAGTCGATTGGCGATATTTTGAATATAAGCGATGAGTATCTCGCGAATGCCGTAGACAGTCTGATTCGATATGCGCGGCTTTTTTGATCAGCTACTTGCCAGTACCAGGGCACGTAGTTCTTCCATTGCGCGGTCGCGTTTCATAGACAAACTCCTTTTGCCAACTCAAGAATTATAGCCTGGGCAGCCCCCCGTCTCTGAATCATGATCAGTGGCTAGCTCGGTGTCCTTAGGGATGGAAACCGTGGGGCAAAAATGGGGCAAGCTATGCGCCATTCCATGTCAAATCATGCCCACCTAGCCATAGGTTCTCAGATACAAGAAAGGCGCCAAAATCCCTATTTATTGGGGTTTGGGCGCCTTTTTCTATTCCTAATCCAGCACAATCGGGATGTGCTTCGGTTTCAGGAGGAGGGTCCGCTTCCGACCCTCGGCGACCTTTAGACAGTCGGCAGAAATGAATCAGAAGCAGTCGATGCTTAAAAATTTAAGTGAACACTCAACCTGAACCTAACGGCGAGCACTTCGTATCAGAAAATTCAAAATTTAGTGACAAGTTAATCACCCGCTGGAGTGCCGTCATCTTTAATTTCTTGCGCATTGTAAAAGCGCCCCTGCGTATCAGATACGTTCTGCCAATCGCCAAGCTTTACGGTGAATCCATCATTTAAGAGTTTCTTTCCGACTAGGCGCAAGTAATCTGTGTCAGCTTCGAATGAACCTAGTCCGAGTACCTGTCGGCCTACAGCGGTAAGCATGTAAACCTCGATCTCGACGATTTTAGAAGCGTCACTATGCTCAAGAATGAGGGCCTTGTTATGACAGACCAAGGCGCGAATGAATCTATCTGGTGCAGTTGACGGGTAATTTTGTGCGAGCCCAAGAGCTTCAACACCTGAAATCACTCCCAAGTCTTGCATTTCTAGAAGCGTGCCAAAGGAAATCCCCTTAGACTCCAAGTACGCATTCTGGCTTCGAGCAATGCAACCGTTGATGACATAGCCTGCCAGTTTACTAATCGTCTCGGCTTCTGATTTTGAGAGCGTTTTCAAAAACTCCAACGTCCGAATCGAGTACCTACCAGGAGCTTTCACTTCACCAGCCAAAACGCTACCCCAGAGCCGCTGTAGATCCTCGGTAGAAACCTTGCCTGCATGCTCACGCCAGGTGAAGAGCCAATCGTCATCAACAGGACGGTCTGACGGAACTTCCTGGTCAATTGAAAGTTGCTCCTCAGCAAATAGTATAGCTTTCGTTGCGTTTATTTCTGAGCGAGCCGCTGCTGCTGCGGAAGCTCTGCTGCCATACTCTACGGCTTTGGACAACCCGAGTGTTGGCTCAATGCGCTCATCCATGTCAGACCGAATATCTGCAGAGTTCGTTGGTAGCAAAGCTCCGTCTGAGCGAAGTTGTTTCTTGCCGGACCGGATATCAGCAGCATCCGCTTCTGCTTGTGCTAGCATCAGAATTTCATGTCGACGAATTTCGTTTCTTGCCCGTCCCTCGCGCCCGACCTGCCATGGTGCAAGCAGCGAGCCGATGCCTTTGTCTGCTAAAGTTTCCCATAGTTTTATCACAAGCTTCTCGCCGGGAAGGTCCATGTCAACTCCTATTGATTAGTATAATTCGGCGACCATGCTGCGGGATATTCTGGGCACTGGTCCACCTAACAGTGGCTGCATACGAAGCACGTGGAGATCTGCCCGGAATGCCTATTTGAAAGTCTGGAAAACCCCGCAAGCTTCACTTTAACAACTAAATGCTGTGAGTGGGTAGGGCTTAGGCTCCGTTCCTGCAGGGTTCCAGCTGCAAGCAACCTGTTTATGAATCGATGGCCTTTGCGAATAGTAGTTTTCACCGTCCGCTATGGGGCGAAAACGGCCTCTTACTAAAAACGGTGTTGCACCGGCGATTGTGGGTGAGCTGGCCGAACGGGTCTGGCCGTAAGTGAGCTAGGCATAGGGATGGTTGGTAAAAAATTGGTACATGCGCAGCCAAGCTTAGCTGTAAGCCTTGCACTCATGGACTTCTAAGAAGTGGTGCCCCAATCCATCATCGGCGCTGATCCGGTTGGGTTCTGTCAGCGGTGGGCTTGATACCGCCGCTAGCTGAGAGATCGCTCATTTCCGCAGGCGCTCTACCCCTGATGAGATCGCCTGAGCATGGACATCGAGAGTCGCCAACGCAGCCATGACGTTTTCATGTATGTGGACTGAGCCGCGATGGCTCACCCATAGTGAGATCTCCTCTAAAGCTGCTCTGATGGCGATCTGGTTCAGATGCAGCAGCTCAAGGATGTCGGCGGTGGTTGAGGCTTGGTCATCCATGCATATGCTCCAAGTCCAGCAATTTTTAGGGCAAATTTAGGGCAGATTCTAGGGCGCCTGAGGCCTAAATGGGCCAGCAGGTGACCCCAGAGTAGTCGTCTTTTTTGGCCTATGGCGGGCTATTGAGAGCGACGGGCGGGTTCAAATCCCTATCCCGCTTATTAGGCTCCGTTCCGCTGCGATTCGGCTGTCGTGGAAGTTTGTAGCGCTGAAAAAGGGAGCCGGGTCGCTCCAGCTAAAATCTGGTTGGCCCGCCTAACCCTCGATCGCTCCTTTATTCAATCAAATGATAGTCGCCTCTGGTTCTGGGATCAGCTGTAGCGCCTCGGCAGTCATCAGAACGCAGGGGAGGGTGCCCTGGGAAGAAAATGAGCCCTTCCGCTTCAAGCGCAAAAGCGAGTGCCTGCATTGTAACGCGCCGGAGCTCATTTCCGAGCTCAACTCTACGGATCGCTTCTGGTGAAACGCCCGAACGAAATGCCAGTGCTTCTACACTCCACTCAAGGGCTAGGCGTGAAGGCTCGCAATGCTCTGGACGGAAACCTAAGGGAAGGTCGGCGAAAAATTCTTCCATCTCTTTCGGGATTCCTTCTTCTTTGTTCTGTATCGGGAAGCTAATGATGTCGGCCGTCATGGTCACTACTCGCTATTCTGTATGTCCATACAGTATAGCGGGAAAGCCAGTTAGAGCAATGGACGCGGTTGTAAGCCGGTTTCCGAGAGGGGCGGAGTGGTTATGCGGGAGTGGTTATGTGGAATATATTTTGCCATTCGTTAGGTAATCCGAAGGCTATCCTGATCTTCACCGCGTTCCTGCCGCAGTTCGTTTCGGTCGGCAGTACCACTCCGGTGAGCGAGCAGTTCCTTTGGTTGGGTGCGTTGTTCCTGTTGCTGGAATGGGCCGCCATCGCCATCTACGCCGGCCTGGGGGCGTACATGCAACGCTGGTTCAACCAGCCCGGCCCACGCCGGTTGTTCAACCGGGTCAGCGCCTCATTGCTGGGCTGCGCGGGTCTCGGGCTGCTGGCTGCGCGGCGCGCTTAATCGCGGTAGAACGTCTGCACCAGGTGATAGCCGAACTTGCTCTTGATCGGCCCGTGTACCACGCGCAGGGGCTTCTTGAAAATCACCTGGTCGATGGCGCCGACCATCTGCCCGGGGCGGATTTCACCCAGGTCGCCGCCACGCTTGCCCGAAGGGCAGGTGGAGAACTTTTTTGCGAGCACGTCGAAAGCCTCGCCATTGGCGATGCGCTGCTTGAGCTTTTCGGCTTCGTCAGCGGTCTTGACCAGGATGTGGCGGGCTTGGGCTTTCATGGGGTACCTGTGCTTCTGGGGCGGAAAAAGTGGGCATTATGCCTCATAGTTTTGTGCTGAGGCGATTACGCGTCCCTTGTAGGAGCGGCCTTGTGTCGCGATGGGGCGCGAAGCGGCCCCGGCAACCTGTGCTGCGAAGCTGAAAACCTGGGGCCGCTTCGCGCCCCATCGCGACACAAGGCCGCTCCTACAGGGACGGTGACAAGGGTCAGGTTTGCAACTCCTCGCGATCCCGGAACTGCTCCAGTGCCTCGGGGTTGGCCAGGGCGTCGGTGTTCTTCACCGGCAAGCCATGCACCACATTGCGTATCGCCAACTCCACCAGCTTGCCGCTGATGGTACGCGGGATGTCATTGACCTGGGCGATCACCGCCGGTACATGACGGGGCGTGGTGTACTGGCGGATCACCTGGCGGATGTGCTGGCGCAGGGCCTCATCCAGCTGCAGGCCGTCCCGCAGGCGAACGAACAGCACCACCCGCACATCGCCTTGCCAGTTCTGGCCGATGGCCACGCTTTCCAGCACCTGCTCGACCTTTTCCACCTGGCGGTAGATCTCCGCCGTGCCAATGCGCACGCCACCGGGGTTGAGCACGGCATCGGAGCGGCCATGAATCACCAGCCCGCCGTCGGCACGCTGTTCGGCGTAGTCGCCCTGGGCCCACACCCCCGGGAACTGGCTGAAGTAGGCGTCGTGATAGCGGCTGCCGTCCGTGTCCTTCCAGAACCCCAGCGGCATGGACGGGAAGTTGCGCGTGCACACCAGCTCGCCTTTTTCGCCCAGCACCGGCTGGCCATGCTCGTTCCACACCTCCACCGCCATGCCCAGGCCCTTGCACTGGATCTCGCCACGGCGCACTGGAAGGGTCGGGTTGCCCAGCACGAAGCAAGAGACGATATCGGTACCGCCGGACATCGACGCCAGGCACAGGTCGGCCTTGATCTTGCGGTACACGTAGTCGTAGCTGTGTGGCGACAGTGGCGAGCCGGTGGACAGTAGCAGGCGCAAGCGCGCCAGGCGGTGGCTTGCCGCAGGCTCCAGGCCCGCCTGCTCCAGTGCCGCCAGGTACTTGGCGCTGGTACCGAAGGCCTGGATATCCTCGGCGTCGATCAGGTCCAGCAGCCGCTCGGGGCCGGGATGGAAGGGCGAGCCGTCATACAGCACCAGCGTGGCGCCCACCGCCAGGCCGCTGACCAGCCAGTTCCACATCATCCAGCCGCAGGTGGTGTAGTAGAACAGTACGTCATCGGCTTTCAGGTCATTGTGCAGGCCATGTTCCTTCAGGTGCTGCAACAACACGCCGCCAGCGCGGTGGACGATGCACTTGGGCACGCCGGTGGTGCCGCTGGAATACAGGATGTAAAGCGGGTGATCGAAGGGCAGCGGGGTGAAGCGGGGCTCGCCGCCGGGCTGATAGAACTCGTCCCACAGGCTGACATTGGCGGCCTGGAATTCGTCGACACGCGTTCCGCTGCGGGTGTGGGGTACCACGATCAACTGTTCCAGCCCGGGCAGCTGCGCGCACACCTGGTTGACCTTGTCCACCTGGTCGATGGCCTTGCCGGAGTACTGGTACCCGGCGCAGGCGATCAGCAGCTTGGGCTCGATCTGGCCGAAGCGGTCGATGATGCCGTGTACGCCAAACTCGGGCGAGGAGCTGGACCACACCGCACCGAGGCTGGTGCAGGCAAGCATGGCGACCAGTGTCTGCCAGGTATTGGGCATGACCGCCGCTACCCGGTCGCCGGGGGCGATGCCGGTGGCCTTCAAGGCTGTTTGCAGGCCGGCCACCTGGGCGGCCAGCTGGGCATGGGTGAACAGCTGACGCTGGCCGTCTTCGCGCACGGCGACCAGGGCCGGGCGGTCGTCACGGCGGCGCAGCAGGTGTTCGGCGAAGTTGAGGGTGGCGTTGGCGAACCACTGGGCATCGGGCATCTGCGGCCCTTCGCTGAGCACCTGGCTTGGCGGGTTATGCCAGTGAACGTGGAAGTAGTCGGCAACGGTTTGCCAGAAGGCAGGGCGCTGCTCGATGCTCCAGCGGTGCAGCGCGTGGTAGTCGTCGAGTTGCAAGTTGTAACGCAGGTTGACCCGGCGGCGGAAGGCATCCATCCGGCTGGCCTCGATCTGCGCCGTGGAGGGGCGCCAGAGCACATCGTTCATGCCGAACCTCCAGATGATCATTTGGATTCGAGGGCGCCTTCGCGGGCTCGCCCGCTCCCACAGGTACAGCGTAGATGTCCAGCCTGGTGATAGCCTGTGGGAGCGGGCGTGCCCGCGAAGAAGCCCCCTGGCAGCAGGGGCTTGCGCGTTACTCTACTTTAGCCTTTTGCACGTCCTGCGACGCGGTCCAGACGCGGTAGCGCACTTCGACGTCCTTGGGCACATACACCACCACCGGCAGCTTGCTGTTGTAGCGCAGCATGAAGCCTTCACCGACCACTGGCACGAAGGTCTCGATCTTCTTGCCATCGGGGCAGGCCATCAGTGTGCTGGCCGGGCCGCTGACCTTGTCCAGGCGGTAGTAGCTGTAGCCCCAGCCTTCCAGGGTACGTTCCTCCAGGCTGCCGCCCAGGCGCTGGCGATTGCAGTCCACCTTCAGGGTCTTGCCAGCGAGGATTTCCAGTTGATAGGCCGACTCATCAGCCTGGGCCGGCAGGTGGATGACCTGCCGGGTGAAGCCTTTTTCCGCCTCGGGGTAGGGCGCGACGTCCTTCAGGCTGGCTGCCATCGCGGGTGCGGCGGCAGCCAGGGTCAGGGCCAGAATCGCGGTCATCGGGGTTGGGCGCATAGGGCCTCCTTGCAGATAAACGAATGCAAGACCGCCGCCAGGCCCAGGCCGCCCGTCACTGGGCCAACCAGCCACCATCGACGTTCCAGGCGGCACCGCGAACCTGGCTACCGGCCTCGCTGCACAGGAATAGTACCAGCTCACCCAGGTGCTCGGGGGTGACGAAGGCCAGCGATGGTTGTTTTTCTGCCAGCAGATCGTGCTGCGCTTGCAGCGGATCGCCACCGTTGGCGGCACGATCGTCGATCTGCTTCTGCACCAGCGGGGTCAACACCCAGCCAGGGCAAATGGCGTTGCAGGTGACGTTGCTGGTGGCGGTTTCCAGGCCCACCACCTTGGTCAGGCCGACCACGCCGTGCTTGGCCGCCACATAGGCCGCCTTGCCGGTAGAGCCGACCAGGCCGTGCACGGAAGCGATGTTGATGATGCGCCCCCAATTGCGCGTGCGCATGCCAGGCAGGGCCAGTCGCGTAGCGTGGAACACGGCCGACAGGTTGAGGGCGATGATCTTGTCCCAGCTTTCCAGCGGGAACTGTTCCACTGGCGCCACGTGCTGGATACCGGCGTTGTTGACCAGGATGTCGACGTCGCCGAACTCGCGCGCGGCCACGGCGAACAGCGCTTCGATCTGGGCCACGTCCGAGAGGTCGGCCGGGTGATGGACTACCTTCACCCCGTGCCGGGCGATCTCCGCCAGCGCCGGTGCAGGGTCGCCGAAGCCGTTGAGCACGATGTTGGCGCCTGCGCGAGCCAGTACCTGGGCAATGCCCAGGCCGATGCCGCTGGTGGAACCGGTGACGAGAGCGGTCTTGCCTTTGAGGGTCATGCAAAGCTCCTTAGACGATGCCGGTGGCGTAGAACGTGGCGATGACCACGAACACCGCCAGGGTCTTGATCAGGGTAATACCGAAAATGTCCTTGTAGGCCTCGCGGTGGGTCAGCCCGGTCACGGCCAGCAGGGTGATGACCGCACCGTTGTGCGGCAGGGTGTCCATGCCACCGCTGGCCATGGCGGCCACGCGGTGCAGTACTTCGAGCGGGATGTTGGCGGCATTGGCGGCGGCGATGAAGGTGTCGCCCATGGCCGCCAGGGCGATGCTCATGCCGCCCGAGGCAGAGCCGGTGATGCCGGCCAGCAAGGTCACGGTAATCGCTTCGTTGACCAGTGGGTTGGGGATGCCGCGCAGGGCGTCGGCCAATACCAGGAAGCCCGGCAGCGAGGCGATCACCGCGCCAAAGCCGTATTCCGAGGCGGTGTTCATGGCCGCCAGCAAGGCGCCGCCCACGGCGCTTTTGGTGCCTTCGGCCAGGCGGGTGCGGATGGCGCCGAAGGCACACACCAGCACCATCAGGATGCCCACCAGCAACGCCGCCTGCACCGCCCAGATGGCAGTGAGCTTGGCCACATCGCTTTGCACCGGTGCGCTCATGCCGGGCAGTTGCAGGCTGTGACTTGGGCCGTACCACTGCGGGATCCAGTGGGTGAACAGCAGGTTCATCACCCCCACAAGCAGCAGCGGCGACAGGGCCAGCCAAGGGTTGGGCAGCGCCAGGTCGGCTGCGGTTTCCGGTTCGTTACGCAAATCGCTGCCATAGCCTTCACCGGCGCGCTGGGCCTTGTTGCGCTGGCGCTGCAGGTAGGCCATGCCGGCGCAAAACACGAACAATGTGCCGATCAGGCCCAACCATGGCGCTGCCCAGGCGGTGGTGTTGAAGAAGGTGCTGGGGATGATGTTCTGGATCTGCGGGGTGCCGGGCAGGGCATCCATGGTGAACGAGAACGCGCCCAGGGCGATGGTTGCCGGGATCAGGCGCTTGGGGATATTGCTCTGGCGGAACATCTCGGCGGCGAACGGGTACACCGCGAACACCACCACGAACAGCGAAACGCCGCCATAGGTGAGCAGCGCGCAGACCAGCACGATCACCAGCATCGCCTGGCGGGTGCCGAGCACGCGGATGGCGGCGGCGACGATCGAGCGCGAGAAACCGGACAGCTCGATCAGCTTGCCGAACACGGCGCCCAGCAGGAACACCGGGAAGTAGAGCTTGATGAAGCCGACCATTTTCTCCATGAACACCCCTGTGAATGCGGGGGCCACGGCGGACGGGTCGGTGAGCAGTACCGCACCGAGGGCGGCGATGGGGGCGAAGAGGATTACGCTGTAGCCGCGGTAGGCAGCCAGCATCAGCAAGGCCAGAGCGGCGAGGGCGATGAGCACGGTCATCGGGGTGGGTCTCCTGGGTGAGTCTTGTTTTTATCGGTGAGCAGGAGATAGCGGGAATCGTGCCAGTTTTTAACTCATTGATTTATATGGGTATTTTGTTTTCTTCTGAATTTTTGTCTCTGTCTTGAGATTTTGGGGCCGCTTTGCGGCCCATCGCGACACAAGGCCGCTCCTACATGTGCACCGCGATCTCCTGTAGGAGCGGCCTTGTGTCGCGATCGAGGGCAAAGCCCTCGCGACAGTCTCGAAATGGAAACAAAAGTCTCCACTCAGAGACCGAGCGCTACCATCTTCTTATACAGCGTTGACCGCCCCAGTCCTAACGCCGACGCAGCTTCCGGCACATTTCCCCCATGTTCGGCCAGTGCCCCAACAATCAGCTCGCGCTCAAATGCCTCACAGGCCTCACGGTAAGTCTGCCGCATAGGTTCACCCGCCACCGGGCTCAACGGCCCCAATGCCGCCCGTACATCCGCCACCCCCAGCCGCGGCTGATCCGCCAGCAGCGTGGCCCGCTCCAGCACATTGCGCAGCTCGCGAATGTTCCCCGGCCATGCATGCCGCGCCAGTAGCTGCTGCGCTTCGGCCTCCAGCTCATACTGGCTGCCCAGTTCGCCCAGGATGGCCTCGCACAGCGCCGGCAGGTCCTCCAGCCGTTGCCGCAGTGGTGGCACCTCGATCGGCAGCACATTCAGCCGGTAATACAGATCGGCGCGGAATGCCCCGCGGGCGATGGCGGCCTGCAGGTCGATGGAAGTGGCGGCAATGATGCGCACATCACTGCGCAGCATCTGGTTCGAGCCTACCGGCTCGTATTCCTTTTCCTGCAACACCCGCAGCAGCTTGCTCTGCAGGGCCAGCGGCATGTCGCCGATCTCGTCGAGGAACAGCGTGCCGCCTTCGGCCAGTTGCAGCTTGCCGCTGCGGCCCTTGCGGTCGGCGCCGGTAAAGGCGCCGGGGGCGGTACCGAAGAATTCGGCTTCCAGCAGCGTCTCGGGGATCGCCGCACTGTTGATGCTGACAAACGCCTTGTGCGCCCGCGCCGACGCCGCATGGATGGCATGGGCCAGCAGTTCCTTGCCGGTGCCGGTTTCGCCCAGCAGCAACACCGGCGAATCACTGCTTGCGCCACGCCGGGCGCGGCGCTTGGCCTCCAGGCTGGCGGCGCTGCTGCCGACGAACTGGGCGAAGCTGTACTTGGCCTGGCGGGCGCGCAATTGCGAGCGGGTCGAGGCCAGTTCCTGCTGCATGCTGGAGTAGCGTTTGAGCAGGGGTGACAGGCTGCGCAACTCATCGAACAGGGCAAAGCCGATGGCACCGATTAGCGCGCCCTGGTCGTCGTGGATGGGCAGGCGCATAACCACCAGCGGCTCGTTCGGGGTGTCGAGCATGTCCAGCAGGATTGGCCGGCCATTATTCACCACCTCGCGCATCAGGCTGCCTGGGATCACCGCCTCGCACGGTTGGCCGATGGCGCTGGCGGCGTCGGCCAGGCCAAAGCGCCGGGCGTAGCGCTCGTTCATCCAGACGATGCGCGCCTGGCGGTCGACGATTACCGTGCCTTCGCTGGACTGTTCGATGATTTCGAACAGCGAGCGGATCGCCAGTTGTCGTACCTGGGGGTAGTCCTTGAGGCTGTCGCTGTCGTGCATGGGTAGAAATCCTGAAATCTGTGTAAGCAGGGCTGGCCTCTTCGCGGGTAAACCCGCTCCTACAGGGTCACCACAAACCTTGAGGCGGGTTTACCCGCGAATGGGCCAGACCTGAAAACCTATCCCCTGGGGTCGAACGCCTCGCGCAAGGCATCCCCGATAAACACCAGCAGCGACAGGATCACCGCCAGCGCAAAGAACGCGGTAAAGCCCAGCCACGGCGCCTCCAGGTGCTGTTTGCCCTGGGTCACCAGCTCTCCCAGCGAAGCGCTCCCGGCCGGCATGCCGAACCCGAGAAAATCCAGTGCAGTCAGGGTGGTGATCGCCCCGGTCAGCATGAACGGCACATAGGTCAGCGTCGCGTTCATGGCATTGGGCAGGATGTGCCGCAGCATTACCTGGCTGTCTTGCAACCCCAACGCTCGGGCGGCCTTGACGTACTCCAGGTTGCGACCGCGCAGGAACTCTGCGCGCACCACGTCGACCAGGGTCAGCCAGGAGAACAGCGCCATGATCCCCAGCAGCCACCAGAAGTCCGGCTCGACGAACCCGCTGAGGATGATCAGCAGGTACAGTACCGGCAACCCCGACCACACCTCCAGCAGGCGCTGGCCGACCAGGTCGACCCAACCACCGTGGTAGCCCTGCAGGGCTCCGGCCGCCACCCCGATCAGCACGCTGACCACGGTCAGGGCGAAGGCGAACAGCAAGGATACCCGCGTGCCATACAGCACCCTGGCCAGCACGTCGCGGCCCTGGTCGTCGGTACCCAGCCAGTTGCTCGCGCTTGGCGGGCTGGGCGTGGGCACTTGCAGGTCGTAGTTTGGGGTATCGGCGCTGAACGGGATGGGGGCGAACAGCATCCAGCCACCTTGCTGCTCGATCAACTGGCGTACATAGGCGCTGCGGTAGTCTGGCTGGAACGGCAGCTGGCCGCCGAACTGCTGCTCGGTGTAACGCTTGAGCGCCGGCACGTACAGGTCGCCCTTGTAGCCCAGCAGCAGCGGTTTGTCGTTGGCCACCAGCTCGGCGCACAGGCTCAGCAGCAAAAGGGCGGTGAACAGCCACAGCGAAACCCAGCCCAGGCGGTTACGGCGAAAGCGTTGCAGGCGGCGACGCGAAATCGGCGAAAGCATCAGCGCGCCCTCGTGTCGAAGTCGATACGCGGGTCGAGCAGGGTGTACGACAGGTCACCAATCAGGCGGATCAGCAGGCCCGCCAGGGTGAAGATGAACAGCGTGCCGAACACCACCGGGTAATCCCGCGACACGGCCGCTTCGTAACTCATGCGGCCAAGGCCATCGAGCGAGAAGATCACCTCGATCAGCAACGAGCCGGCGAAGAACACCGTGATCAATGCCTGCGGCAACCCCGCTACCACCAGCAGCATGGCATTGCGCAGCACGTGGCCATACAGCACCCGGCGTTCGCTCAGGCCCTTGGCGCGGGCGGTAACCACGTATTGCCGGGAAATCTCGTCGAGGAAGGCGTTCTTGGTCAGCAGCGTCAGGGTGGCGAAGCCGCCGATCACCAGGGCGCCGACCGGCAGCACCAGGTGCCAGAAGTAGTCGGCGACCTTGCCCAGCAGGCTGAGCTCGTCGAAGTTGTCCGAGACCAGGCCGCGCACCGGGAACCAGCTCAGCGAGGTGCCACCGGCGAACAGCACGATCAGCAACAGGGCGAACAGGAACGAGGGCAGGGCATAGCCGACCACGATCAGTGCACTGCTCCAGGCATCGAAGCGGCTGCCATGGCGCACCGCCTTGCGGATGCCCAGCGGGATCGACACCAGGTAGGTGATCAGCGTGGCCCAGAAGCCCAGCGACAGGGTTACCGGCAACTTGTCGAGGATCAGGTCGGTGACCTTGGCGCCGCGGAAGAAGCTGTTGCCGAAGTCCAGCCGGGCGTACTGGCCCAGCATCAGCCACAGGCGCTCGGGGGCGGACTTGTCGAAGCCGTACTGGCGTTTGATCTCCTCGATCAGTTTCGGGTCCAGGCCACGGGTGGCACGTGACTCGCCGTGCACCACCTCGGCCCGGGCACCGGGAGCGCCACCGCCGATACCCTGCAGGCGTGCCACTGCCTGCTCCACCGGGCCTCCCGGTGCGGCCTGGACGATCAGGAAGTTGACCAGCAGGATCGCCAGCAGGGTCGGGACGATCAGCAGCAGGCGGCGCAGTATGTAGGTGGTCATGGCGAGGATTTCCGGCGTTCGGCCATTTGTGCGTTGGTCAGCGCGGCAGGGCTGACTTCCCACCAGGTGTCCAGGCCTTCGTCATAGGCAGCCTGGACCTTGGGCAGGCCGAAGCGGTTCCACCAGACAGTGGAGCTGCCCGGTGGGTAGTAGTTGGGGATCCAGTAGTAGTTCCATTGCAGCACCCGGTCCAGGGCATGGGCGTGGTACAGCATGTCGGCCTGGGTGTCGGCGCGCACCAGGCCGTCGATCAGGCGGTCCACGGCAGGGTCCTGCAGCACCATCAGGTTGTTCGACCCAGGGTCGTGGGCCGCTGCCGAGCCGAAATAGTTGTACAGCTCGGCGCCAGGCGACAGGGTGACCGGGTAGCCGGTGACGATCATGTCGTAGTCACGTGCCATCAGGCGGTTGACGTACTGGGCCGAATCGACGTTGCGGATGTCCAGGGTCACGCCAATCTGGGCCAGGTTGCGCTTCCACGGCAGCAGCAGGCGCTCCATGCCTGCCTGGCCGTTGAGGAAGATAAACGCCAACGGCGTGCCCTGGCTGTTCACCAGGCGGTCGCCTTCGGGGCGCCAGCCGGCTTGTTCGAGCAGCGCCAGTGCCTGCAGCTGCTGCTTGCGGATTATCCCCGAACCATCGGTGACCGGGGCGGTGAACACGGTGCTGAAGACTTCGTCCGGCACCTTGCCGCGCAACGGTTCGAGCAGTTTCAACTCGCCGGCATCCGGCAGTTGGCGGGCGGCCAGCGGGGTATTGGAGAACACGCTCTGCTGGCGGATGTACATGTTGCGCATCATCTGCCGGTTGCTCCACTCGTAGTCCCACAGCATGCCCAGCGCCTGGCGCACGCGACGGTCCTTGAACTGCGGCCGGTCGAGGTTGAACACGAAGCCTTGGGCCACTTGCGGTTTGGCCGGGCCCAGGTGGGCGCGCTGCAGGCGGCCGTCGTCCAGTTGCGCGCCGTTGTAGCCCAGGGTGTAGGCGGTGGCGGAGAATTCGCGGTTGTAGTCGTAGCCGCCGCCTTTGAGCACCTGCCGCGCCACTTCGGTATCACCGAAGTACTCGATGCGCAGCTTGTCGAAATTGTAGCGGCCACGGCTGACCGGCAGATCGCGCGCCCACCAGTTGGCATCGCGCTGGAAGGTGATGCTGCGGCCGTTGTCGATGCGCCCGATACGGTACGGCCCGCTGCCGACCGGCTTGTCGAAGCCGGCGCCGTTGGCAAAATCGCGCTGCTGCCAGTCGTGTTCGGGCAGAACCGGCAGGCTGGCGAGGTCCAGTGGCAGGGTGCGGCCGTGGTCAGGCTTGAAGTCGAAGCGCACGCTGTGTGGGCTTTCCACCACGACGGTGGCAACATCGGCGAACTGGGTGCGATACCTCAGGCTGCCCTTGCTCATCAGCAGCTCGAAGGTAAAGCGTACGTCCTCGGCGCGCACCGGCTTGCCGTCGGCGAAGGTGGCACGCGGGTCGATCTCGAACCGCAGCCAGGCATCCTCCGGGCCGCGCTCCATGCGCCGGGCGATCAGGCCGTAGACGGTGTAGGGTTCATCGAACGAGCGCACGGCCAGTGGCGCGTACAGCAGGCCATCGACCTCGCTGACACCGATGCCTTTGTCGATGTACGGCAGGATATGGTCGAACTGGCCAATCTCGATGGCCGAGCGGCGCAGGATGCCGCCTTTGGGGGCGTCGGGGTTGACGTAGTCGAAATGCTGGAAGCTGGCGCTGTAACGGGGGGCTTCGCCGTAGACGGTGAGGGCGTGGGTGGAGGCGGCGTGGGCGTTGAAAGCCAGGCAAAGCAGGAACAGGCACCACAATCTCTGTGGGAGCGGCGGTGCGCCGCTGCGACGTGCCCGCGAATGCGTCAGATCAGGCAGCCTCGTTGTACGGGCTGACGCATTCGCGGGCATGCCCGCTCCCACAGGGGATTTCATCGGCTGCGCGGACTTAGTCCTGGCGGCTGGTCACTTCCAGCAAGTGGTAGCCGAACTGGGTCTTGACCGGGCCTTGCACGGTATTGATCGGGGCGCTGAACACCACGGTGTCGAACTCCTTGACCATCTGGCCCGGGCCGAACGAGCCCAGGTCACCGCCCTGGCGGCTGGACGGGCAGGTGGAGTTGGCTTTGGCGATTTCAGCGAAGTCGGCGCCTGCTTCGATCTGGGCTTTCAGTTCGTTGCATTTCTCTTCGCTGCTGACCAGGATGTGGCGGGCGGTTGCACGGGCCATGGGTACTGCTCCTTGGGGTAAAAAAGGCAAGCCTAGCGCACTTGTCCAGGGTATGTCTCGCCAGGCTTGCGTCCCGCTGCCTAGAGTTTTTGTGCCGCCTCGCGCAACAGGGTTTCGGTCGAGGCCCAACCCAGGCAACCGTCGGTGATCGACACGCCGTATTTCAGCGCGCCCTTGCCCAGCGCCTGGCAGCCGTCGAACAGGTGCCCTTCGATCATCACGCCGACGATCGAGCGGTCGCCGGCCAGGCGCTGCGCCAGCACATCGTTGAAAACCGCCGGCTGACGCGCCGGGTCCTTGCCGCTGTTGGCATGGCTGCAATCGACCATGATCCGCGCCTGCAACCCGGCCTTGGCCAGCGCCTGGCGGGCCATGGCGATGCTGTTGGCGTCGAAGTTCGGGCCCTTGTGGCCGCCGCGCAGCACCAGGTGGGTGTCCGGGTTGCCCAAGGTCTCGATGATGGCCGGGTAGCCCTGCGCATCCATGCCGAAGTGGCGGTGCGAGTGGGCGGCACTGCGCATGGCGTCGCTGGCGATGGCGATGCCGCCGTCGGTGCCGTTCTTGAAACCGACCGGTAGCTCCAGGCCACTGACCATTTCGCGGTGGATCTGCGACTCGGTGGTGCGCGCGCCAATCGCGGCCCAGGCCAGAAGGTCATCGAAGTAGCCGGCGGCCATTGGCTGCAGCAGTTCGGTGGCAACCGGCAGGCCGCGTTCGATCATGTTCAGCATCAGCCCGCGGGACAGGGCGATGCCGGCGTGCATGTCGTCGCTGCCATCGAGGTGCGGGTCGTAGGCCAGGCCCTTCCAGCCGACCGTGGTGCGGGGTTTTTCGACGTAGGCGCGCATCACCAGCAGCAGCTTGTCGTCGACTTCGCGGCTGAGGGTGGCCAGGCGGTCGGCGTATTCCAGGGCCGAGCGCGGGTCGTGGATCGAGCACGGGCCAACGATCACCAGCAGGCGCTGGTCGCGGCCTTCGAGGATGTCGCGGATGGCCTGGCGGTGGGCATGGACTTGCTGGGTAAGTTCGCTGGACAGCGGCATTTGCTGCTTGAGCAGGTGCGGGCTGGGCAGGCGCTGGCTGACGGTGGTGTTGGCTGCTTGCGGCTGGGTCAGGGCGAGGCTGGAAGCGTGCATGGCGTTTTTCCCTGGGCGGACGGCGGATTCTGGCCCGCGTCGTCGGCCCTATCGAGGTGTTCGACAAATCGTTGAATTCGTATTGGCTGCTGCATTGCCACCTGTGGAAGACCGAACGGAGGCGGCAGGCTGGCCCGAACGGGATTGGCTAAATCGCCAGGCGTAGGTGTTTGCGTAGTAATAAGTGGCGTAGTTCATGAATCTGTCCTCAATGTGAATCGGTGTTGTTCAAAGGCCTGAAAAGCAAAACCCCCGGTCGGGGAGCCGACCGGGGGTTTGAGTATTCTCATGTTCGGCGGCCCCTCGAAGGTGGGCGCCGTGTGGGTATCGGCGCCTAGTGGCTAAACCAATACCCAAAGTAATAGCTGGCAGGTGCGACGCAGCCGGCAACGGCCAGCACAGGGCGCAGGGTGCGACCGGTGTGGTTGGCGTGGTTGCGGGTGTGTTTCGGCATGTTGCTCTCCAGTGAATGAGCCCGAGCTTACTTCAGTTCGACTGGGCCATTCAATGGATAAATGCTATGGGGGTGTTTAATTGTTCCGGTACGGCCAGGCTCAGTGGCCATAGCGCCCGACCAGGCTCTGCGCCCCCAGCGCGTGGCCTTGCAGCAGTTGCAGCAAGCCGCTGCGATCCAGGCCTTCGGGCAGGGTGCCCAATGGCAGGTCGGTGGCGATCAGCGTCAGCGCGTAGTGGTGCGGGTTGTCGCCGGCGGGTGGGCAGGGGCCGCGGTAGCTGAGCGTGCCCCGAGAGTTGCGCCCTACGGTCACGCCTTGCCCGGTCAGCCCGGCGACGCCTTCCTTCAGCCCATCCTGGGCCGGGTCGATGTTGTAGGCGATCCAGTGGACCACGCCAATACCCTTGCCGCCGTCCGGATCGAACATGATCAGTGCCAGCGACTGAGTGCCTGCGGGGAGGTTGTCCCAGCTCAGTTGCGGGGTGCGCTCTTCGCCAGCACCACAGGCCGGGTCCGGGCCAACCTGCTGCAAGGCGATCACGCCGCCATCGGTGAACGACGATGAGCTGATCGACAGCGCGCCCTGGCTGCCAGCGACGGCCAAGGCGCTGCACGGCAGCAGGGCGGCGAGCAGCCAGGGTTTGAGGTTCATGGTGAATCCTTGGCAGGGCGTTCCGGCGCAGTGTAGCCCAGGCCGGCCTCAATGGCTGTCCTGGTCCTCGGCGGTGCCACCGGTGTGCCCGGCGCCGGAGCCGGTTGCTTCGCCGGTGCTGTTCGAGCCGCCAGCGGCGCCGTCGGCGGCATCGCTGTTGCTGCCAGTGTCGCTGCTGTCATTGGTTTTGCTGCTGCCTGGGCTGTTGACGCTGCTGTCTTCACCGGCGGTCTTGCCACCGTACTGGTCGGTTTGCGGGCGGCTGTCGGTATCTGTGTCGGTGGCTGCGAAGCTGGTGCCAGTGACGCTGACCAGGGCGAGGGCAAGGCACAGTGAAAGTGGGCGAATGCGGATCATGGAACCTCTCCTTTACGGATGATCTGTCATTCGTTGGGCTGGGGGTGGGGAGTGGGGTGCCGTCTGGGCGACGGATGGTCATTGTTGCGGGCTGCTGTGCAGCCCGCTCAATTGCAAGGGGGCCGGGCAGGCCCCGAGGAAGGCGATCAGCGGCAGTTGCCCGCCTTGCGATAACCCGCCGCCTGCGCCTCACCCTCTGTGGCGAAGGTGACCTGGTTCTTCGCGGTAACCTGGGTATAGCCCGGGCAACCAACGGAAAGGTGATAGACATGGCTGTTGCGGTTTCCAAGCACCGCTCCCACCGACCCGGCACTGGCCAGGCTCGGCTTGGATTCGGGCTTGGCGGCCTTTTCCGGCACCGCTTGCACCACGCCACTGCCGACCGGCTTGTAGTTGGCGGTCCATTTGCGTTCCCCGGTCACGAAGGGGTTGGCATGCCCCATGATCGCGGCAATGCGCCGGTCACGCTCTTTCTCCCAGGCAGACACCGGGTGCTGTTTGTCCCAGGCCATCAGCAACTGCTGCTGTTGGCGCGACATGCTCAGCTTGTAACGGTCGTACATGTAGAAGGTGGTGCGGGCGACCAGGCCTTTCACTTCGTCGCGTGGTTCGGCAGCACGCTGCACGAAGTCCACCTTGGTGGTGCACTGCCCGTATTGCCCTGCATTGCCAGCAACCATGCCGTAGTTGAAATTGCTGCGATCACCGTTTACCTCGCCCACTGCCGGGTACAGGTTGAACAGGTCGGCCTCCATGGCGCGGAACACCGGGTCGTCATCCACGCAATGCTCGCGGCCGCCATTCTTCCAGCACTGGCGCTGGTTGCCGAAGGTGTAGGCCGGCACGATGTGTTCCCATTCGGTACGTTCGGCGCGGTTCTGCTGCTTGCGGGTCTGGTAGCCGCACGAGGCGGCATCGATACGCCCGCCAGACTTGCCCACCCAAGCCCATTTGCAACCGCAGTACAGGTCGCCCATGGCACTGCTGGCCTGGTCCATGTACACCTTCTGCTTGGCCACCACCTTGGCCTCGGTGAAGGTCGCCGGCGGGCTGGCCAGGGCAGGGAGGGTGAAGGAAAACAGTAAGGATACGGCGTAAAGCAGTGATTTCATGGGAAAAACATATTTCAGGTTGGGGCATGCATTGTAATCATTTCCTTGGGCCTGGCCAGCTCGCTGATCCACACCAGTGGGCGGCGCGGGTCGTCGCTGCCCATGAAAATTTCAGGCATTGTGCGGTCTCTGTGGGAGCTGGCTTGCCGGCGATGGGCTGCATGGCAGCCCCGTTCACGCTATCTGTCAGGCCTCAACCTTAGTGCCCGCCCTTCATCCGCCGTGCCACCAGGTAGATCCCCAGCCCGACCAGCGCCGTAGCCGCGCCGATGTACCCGGTGCTGGTCCAGCCCATACCTGCGGTAATCGCCATGCCACCCAGCCACGGCCCCAGCGCATTGGCCAGGTTGAACGCCGCATGGTTGGACGCCGCCGCCAGGCTTGGCGCTTCATGGGCAATGTCCATCAGGCGGATCTGCAACGGCGCCGCCAGGGCAATCATGGTGCCGACCAGGCCAATGCCCAGCAGCAGGCTCCACAGCGCCTGGGCGGCAAAGCTGAAGAACAGCAGCACGGCAATCGACCACACCAGCACCAGCCCGACGGCGCGGAACTGCAGGCGGTCGAACAGCTTGCCACCGGCGATGTTGCCGACGATGCCGCCGACGCCGAATGCCGCCAGGCCGAAAGGAATCCACTGCGGCGACACCTGGGTCACCTGCAACATGGTCGGCGCCAGGTAGCTGAACACACAGAACATGCCGGCAAAGCCGATCGAGGCGATGCCCAGCGCCATCCACACTTGCGGCAGGGTGAAGGCTTGCAGTTCCTTGCGCGGGTCGCTGCGCACTTCATCGTGGCGCTGGGGCACGAAGCGCCAGACCAGGGCGATGGTGCACAGGGCGATCACGCCGACCAGCACGAACGCCGAGCGCCAGCCGAAGTACTGGCCCAGCAAGGTGGCAACCGGGTTGCCGAGCAACATGGCCACGGTCAGCCCCATCATCACCCGGGCCACGGCCCCCGCCCGCTGGTCCTTGGCCACCATGCTCGACGCCACTACCGCCGCGATGCCGAAGTAGGCGCCATGGGGCAGGCCGCTGATGAAGCGGAAGGCGACCAGGCCTTCGAACGAGGGGGCAAAGGCGGTAGCCAGGTTGCCTATGGCATACAGCGCCATCAACAGCAGCAGCATGTGCTTGCGCAACAGCTTGGCACCGATGATCGCCAGTGTCGGGGCGCCAACCATCACCCCCAGCGCATAGGCGCTGATGGCATGGCCCACCTGGGGCTCGCTCAATTGCAGATTGCTGGCGATATCGGGCATCAGGCCCATGATGGCGAACTCGCCGGTGCCAATGGCAAAGCTGCCCAGTGCCATAGCAGCTTCCATCTTCGCGACGGTACTTTTGCTAGAGAGAGGGGGTAATTCCTGAACTGACATCTGGATCCTTGTTGAAACATGCTGAAACGTTCAAGGCGGGATCATAGTCAATCCGTGCTGGTGACGTCGAGGAAGCTGGCCAGCTTCCTGAACCTGCGGCATAAGCAGCACCTGTGGGAGCGGGCATGCCCGCGAAGAATCCAGCGCGGAGGATGGCACCGGCTGCGCCGGTGTTCGCGGGCACGCCCGCTCCCACAGCAGATCTGCGTAATGACTGTGGCAGCGGAGCAGGGTGGAGTCAGCGCTCCAGGTAATGAGTCTGCGCGGCAAAATCGATGAAGCGCTTGCTGGCCAGCGACAGGTATTCCCCCGAGCGCCAGCACAAGCGGAAGCTCATCTGCTGCGCTGGCTGGAACGGTACGCCGACGATGCCCGGTGTGCGCTGTTGCACCGAGCGCAGCAGGGTCGCCACGCCCATGTTGTCCAGCGCGGCCTGTACCACCAGCGATACGAAGTTGCTTTGCAGCGCTACCCGGTAGGTGATGCCATGTTCGGCAAAGAACGCATCCAGCAGGTGACGTTGCACGAAGGTGCGGTCGAACACCACCATGTCGGTATTGCGCAGGTCCTCGGCTGTGAGGAAGGCCTTGCCAGCATAGGGATGGTCAGGGTGCATGCACGCCAGCATCTCATCGCTGCCCAAGAGGATCGATTCCTTGTCGGGCGGCACGCGCCGGGACTCCAGCAGCGCCAGGTCGATTTCCCGTTGTTCCAGGCGATGGCCAATGTCCTCGGCACTGCCTTCGAACACGGTCATGCCAATACCCGGGTACAGCTGGCGGAAGGCGTTCATCAGGCCGGGTACATAGTGCAGGCCGAACATCGGCGGGATTCCCAGGCGCACTTCGCCGCGCTTCAGGTCGGCCATGTCACGCAGTTCTTGCCGCGCCACATCCATTTCGCGAAGGGCCGATGCGATACGTGGCAGGAAGCGTTCGCCCTCGGCTGTCAGGATGACTTTGCGCGTGGTGCGGTTGAACAGAGTGACGCCCAGTTCTTCTTCCAGGCGGGTAACGGCCATGCTAAGTGCCGGCTGGGCGATATGCAGGTGCTGCGCGGCTTTGGTGAAGCTGCCTTGGCGCACGATCTCGACGCAGCAGCGCAATGCCTTGAGGTTCATTGAGGGGGGGTACCGTTCATAACAAACTGTGATGCCAAGCATCATAACAATATATTTATTATTATTAACCAGAGGGCCTACGATGCGCGCCACTGAGACATCCTGCAACATCTCAGTCACGCAGCTTAATAAATCTGCAATCCCACAAAGATTTTGAGGTAGTACCCCAAATGGCCAAGGCCGCCGATGTCGTTGTGCAATGCCTGGAAAACGAAGGTGTCGAGTATGTGTTCGGCATTCCTGGTGAGGAAAACCTCGACCTGCTCGAATCCCTGCGCAAGTCGAAGATCAAGCTGGTACTTACCCGTCACGAGCAGTCCGCAGGTTTCATGGCTGCCACCTATGGTCGCCTGACCGGCAAGACCGGCGTCAGCCTGTCGACCCTCGGCCCTGGCGCCACCAACCTGGTCACCGCCAGCGCCTACGCCTACCTGGGCGGCATGCCGATGATGATGATCACCGGCCAGAAGCCGATCAAGAAGTCCAAGCAGGGCCGTTTCCAGATCATCGACGTGTGCGGCATGATGGACCCCATCACCAAGTACACCCACCAGTTCGCTTCCGCCGACAACATCCCTTCGCGCATGCGTGAAGCCTTCCGCCTGGCCGAAGAAGAAAAGCCGGGTGCCGTGCACCTGGAGCTGCCGGAAGACATCGCCGCCGAGCAGACCGACGCACTGCCGATCCCGCCAAGCCTGCACCGCCGCCCGCTGGCCGAGCACGTGGCGATCGACGCTGCCGTGCAAAAGCTGCTGAACGCCCGCAACCCGATCCTGGTGATCGGCGCTGGCGCCAACCGCAAGATGACCGCCAAGGTCCTCAAGCAACTGATCGACAAGACCGGCATCCCGTTCATCACCACCCAGATGGGCAAAGGTGTGGTCGACGAGCGTCACCCGCGCTTCCTGGGCAACGCCGCGCTGTCGTCGGGTGACTTCGTGCACCGCGCCGTCGAAGCTGCCGACCTGATCGTCAACATCGGCCACGACGTGATCGAGAAGCCGCCGTTCTTCATGGTCCGTGGCGGCACCGAGGTCATCCACATCAACTTCCGCTCCGCCGAAGTCGATGCCGTGTACTTCCCGCAGGTTGAAGTGATCGGCGATATCGCCAATGCCGTATGGCAGATCAGCGAAGCGCTGACCGACACCACACACTGGGACTTCACCCGCCTGATGGCCATCCGTGAAGCCAACGAGGCACAGATCGCCGAAGGTGCCGACGACAACCGCTTCCCGGTCTACCCGCAGCGCATGGTCGCCGACATCCGTCGCGTGCTGCCGTCCGAAGGCATCGTTGCCCTGGACAACGGCATCTACAAGATCTGGTTCGCCCGCAACTACAAGGCGCACAAGCCGAATACCGTACTGCTGGACAACGCCCTGGCGACCATGGGCGCGGGCCTGCCATCGGCCATGGCCGCGCACCTGGTGCACCCGGACCGCCCGGTGATCTCGGTTTGCGGCGACGGTGGCTTCATGATGAACAGCCAGGAGCTGGAGACTGCGGTACGCCTGGGCATGCACATCACCGTGGTGATCCTGCGTGACGATGGCTACGGCATGATCCGCTGGAAGCAGGCCAACATGGGCTTCACCGATTTCGGCCTGGACTACGGCAACCCGGACTTCGTCAAGTACGCCGAAGCCTACGGTGCCAACGGCCACCGCGTGGAAAGCGCCGAAGGCCTGCTGCCGCTGCTCGAGCACTGCATCAAGACCCCGGGCGTGCACGTGATCGACTGCCCGGTCGATTACAGCGAGAACGACCGCATCCTCAACAGCGAGCTGCGTGAGCGCGCGCTGGCGGTGTAAGGCCTGACAGGATCGGCGCCACCTCAAGGCTGGCGCCGAACCTGTGTAGGAGCGGCCTTGTGTCGCGATGGGCCGCAAAGCGGCCCCCCGGATTTCAGCATCAACGCAACAATCGCCGGGGCTGCCATGCAGCCCATCGCGACGCTAGGCCGCTACTACACGGCTAGCTACCTGCCTCAGAATCCGCCACCGCAAACACCGGCGCCGCCGGTGCCATCCAGAGCATCGTTCAAAGCGCCGTATCGACCAGAGTGGACAGCTCAGGCTTCCTCGAAGTGCATCTCCGGGGGCTTGCGCTTGAAACCACGGGTAATCACCGTCAGGTAGAGCACGCCGAGGCAGAGCCAGCCTGCCCCCAGGTAGATCGCCAGGTGATCAAGACTTGCCATCAGCCACAACGTGGATGCAAAGCCCACCAAGGGGAACGCGAGGTACATCAGTAGCGCGTTCGCACCACGCTGCTGCATGGCGACCCAGTAGTGGAAGATCACAGCCAGGTTGACCAGGCTGAACGCGAGAAATGCACCGAAGTTGATGAACGAGGTGGAGGTCGTCACGTCCATGCGCAAGGCAAGCAGGGCGACCACCCCGCACAGGATGATGCTGGGCACCGGCGTGCTGAAGCGTTCGCTCAACCTTCCGAAGAATGACCTGGGCAGCACTCCGTCACGCCCCATCGCATACAGCAGCCGGGAGGCGCTGGCCTGTGCCGACAGGCCAGAAGTGAACTGGCCGACGATCAGCCCCAGCAGGAAGATGCTGACGAAGATGTCGCCACCGATGTTCTGGGCGATTTCATAAGCCGCCGCGTCGGCGTTGGCAAAGTCGGTGGACGGGTGAGCGAGCTGAACGAAGTAGCTGCAGGCGATGAACAGCCCGCCACCGATCAGGGTGATCAGCAGGATGGCTTTCGGGATGTTCTTGCGTGGTTCCTTGGTTTCTTCGGTCAGGGTGCTGACCGCGTCGAAGCCCAGGAATGAATAGCAGGCAATCGCCGCACCGCTCATGATCAGCGGCAACTGGGTGCCTTCCTTGTAGAACGGCTCGAGTGTCCACAGCGGTACCGTGGGGTCGCCCCAGACATAGTGCACCGCCAGTGCAACGAACGCCGCCAGCACCAGCAGCTGAATGAACATCAACAGGCCATTGACGGTCTTGGCCAGCCGCAGGCCGATCACATTGATCGTTGTGGTGATGCCGATGAATGCCAACACCCAAATGGCTTGTGGCACGCCCGGGAACGCCGAGTGCAGATAGGCCGCGCCAATGAGCCAGATCGCCATGGGCAGGAACAGGTAGTCGAGCAACACCGCCCAACCGGTGATGAAGCCCAGCTGCGGGCTGATCGATTTGCGCACGTAGGTATAGGCGGACCCGGCGACCGGGAAGGCGCGCGCCATGTGGCCGTAGCTCAAGGCGGTAAAGAACATGGCGATGGCTGCAGCGAGGTAGGCTGCGGGTACCTTTCCTCCCGTCGTCTCGGCCAGGATGCCGAATGTGCCCAGGACGATGATGGGGGTCATGTAGGCGATGCCGAAAAGCACCACCGAGCCCAGCGAAAGCGTTCGCTTGAGTGTGGCCATTACTGCTTGCTCCAGCTTGTGATTGTTATTCAGAGTCGAACACGCTGCCGTCCCTGGCGGCCTTGCATTCCAGTAATAGAGCCTGGAAGGGTGGAATTTTCAGGAGGGGATGATCAGTTCGCGAAGGCCGTTGGCGTGCTCGACCTGTTCACCCGGCAGCTGGATGCGGCGCTGGGCGATGTAGGTGTAATCGCGCCGTGACTGCTGCAGTTGGTCCATGGCCAGCTCGACGGTTATCCGGCACTCGCCACGGCCGGCTTCGCACAGCAACTGGCCGTACGGGTCGACGACGGCACTGCCGCCGGCGAAGACCAGGCCGCCATCACCATCACCCACGCGGTTGACCATGACCGCGAAGGCCTGGTTTTCCATGGCGCGTGCGGTGATGGCGGTTCTGTGGGTGGGCCCGTACGGGTCCATGTTGCCGTTGGTGACGATGATCAGTTCTGCGCCCAGCTGCCCCAGGGCACGGGCGGTTTCCGGGAACTCGATGTCGAAGCAGATCAGCAGGCCGACACGGATGCCTTTGAACAGGGCTGTCGCAAAACGGTCGCCAGGGGTGAAAACCCCGCAGTCCGATGCCCAAAGGTGGGTCTTGCGATAGGTGAGCGCTACGCCTTCAGGCGTGACCAGCACGGTGGTGTTGTAGAAACGACCGTCGTCTGCGGCTTCGGCCATCCCGACGACCACGGCAACATTCTGCGCTTGTGCGGCCTGTTGGACTGCCGTGATGCTCGGGCCATCCAGTGGCTCGGCGATGCGGCCGATATTTTCTTCGGTTGGGAAGCCCATCAGCTGGGTTTCCGGAAAGACCAGCAGATCGGTATCGGCGCCGCAGTTGCCGATCGCCTTGATGGTGCGCTGCAGGTTGTACGCGGTATCGCCATCGCGACCGGCCAGTTGGACAAGCTCTACCTTCATTTCCAATCCTCGACTAACAGCTTCGACCGCCACGCCGTGGCGACATGGGGTGTAAAAAACGATCCCGGTACAGGTTCGCTCAGCGTAAGCTAGCCCGGATTATGGGGTGGTCATCATGGCGGGGGGTATTACGCCCACGTGGTAACCCAACAGGGGTAGAGGATGAATTTTACGCTGCACGACATCGCCTGGCACCGATCGGTAGGCCAATTGATCGAAACCCTTGACAAGGACCACTTCTGGACAGCCTTGGTGCGGTTGCTGAACGAGTACGTTGCCTGCGACAGCTGGGTTGCGCTGCTGTTTTCCGCAGGGCGCCCGCAGGTGTTCGCCGAGTGCCCCAGTGCAGACGGCAACCCTGACCCGCTGTTCCAGGACTACCTGAAGGGCTTGTACCTGCTGGACCCTTTCTACGTGGCCAGCCGAGAGGCTGCGGTGTCCGGCCTGGTGCGCCTGGCGGATGTGGCCCCTGAGTGTTTCGAGCAGACGGACTACTACCAGCGCTATTTCCGGCTTAACGTGGTTGCCGATGAAATTCAGTTCAACGTGCAGCTGGATGCGCAGCGCACGCTGTGCCTGTCGTTGGGTAGCAAGCGCCGGTTCAGCATCGAACAGGTCACCCTGCTGGAACTGTTGCGGCCATGGGTCACTGCGCTGATGCGCCAGCGGATGACGTTCGAGCGGGAGTTGCTGGAAGAGGCCACCAAACCTGCACCGCACTGGCAAAGCCGCATGGAGGACAGGGTCGAGCAGATGGAGTCGCCGCTGACCGGGCGTGAGCTGGAGGTGGGCCGGCTGATGCTCAGCGGGTGTTCCAGCAAAGAAATTGCGCGCAAGCTTGAAATCTCGGTGGAGACAGTGAAAGTGCACCGCAAGCATATGTACAGCAAGTTGGGTATCAAATCGCAGTCGGAGCTTTTTTCGCTGTTTCTTCAGGCCCAGCTGGGTTGATTCCGGCCAACTGCATGTCCCCTCACATGGGACTGCACATGACTTGTTGCCTTGGCAGGGATTCTGTGGGAGCGGGTTTACCCGCGAACACCGGCATAGCCGGTGCCATCCACCGCGTCGCCTGCTTCGCGGGCATGCCCGCTCCCACAAGGACCGTGCTGGCACCCAGGCCTGCGCTGCATCTTCAGATTCGACTGGTAATGAAAAAATGACCCGCCCGCTGTTTGTTTCCATCGATGGGCCCAAGGGCACCGGCAAGACCACGCTTCTGGAGGCGGTTACCAAGGCCTTGCGGGCTGACAACAAGAAAGTGATCCGGCTTTGCGAGAAAAAAAGCGACCCCTACCGGGGGGAAACCATGGCCCTTGTCAATCAACTGGTCAGAAACCCCTCCCGGGACCTGGAATTGAGGGTATGCGAGCGCTTCGCCGAAAGCCGTGCCTGGATTTCACGACACGTGCTGCCCAGGCAGCCAGTAGACAGCATCATCCTGATCGATCGCTGGTACCCGTCTGATGCCGCATTTCGCCGCAGCGTGGCGTTCGACGAAATCCTGCGCCTGAACCTCGAGCGAAATGTGCAAGTGCCCGATTTGCATGTCGGCGTTGTCACGGCCCCTGATACCTCATGGGCAAGGGCCGCGGCACGAACGCGCGGATTGGGCAGTACGGTGATCCATAGCCTGGACGAGCAGGTTGCCTGTACCGAGGCGTTCGAGCGTGCGGTTGCGGAACACGGCTGGGTATTGTGCCGTAATGAAGGGGCCATCGAGGATGCAACGCGGCAGATAGTGGCCGAGATCGATGGCGTGCTTCGACCACGTCATCGACCGCAGTGCGATCAGTGCTGAAACAACAGCAAGTACTGGTTACTGCTTCATGGGCATATCCATCATCGACGACTGCTGATCCATCATCTTCATCATCATGTCCATCATTCCGTCGCCCATACCCATGCCACCCTTGGGTCCCGACATTCCCATGCCCGAACCCATGCAGCCCGCAGCATGTTGCTGGTGCAGCATGGCCATGCTCTCCTTCATTGTCTTCATGCCCTCGCGCATGGCGGCCTGGCGCTCGGCAGGGGTCTTCGCGGCTGCGGCTTTGTCATGAGCAACCTGCATCTTGTGCATTTGCTCGCTCATCGCCTTGTGCATGGGCGACTCGGAAGTTGTACTGGCGGCTGGGGCGCTGGTGGAGGCGTCGCCAGCCTGATTTTTGGCTTCGGCATGCGCCATGAGTGCACTACCGGCCAGAACAACAGCAAGAACCAACTTCAATTGCGTTTGCATGGCGAACTCCACTTTTATGGATATATACGACGTGCCTCAAGGCCGTGGTATGCCTGGATGATTGCAGTCTAGGCGGCCATCTGGTCGCGAATTTGACCTGCATCAAACAAGTGCAGCTTCATGCACTTTGAATAGGCTGGCTAATCTCATTGAAATTGTCGGCATAGGGGTCGTGGTATTCTTCAACTTTCTTACTGAACCGTTAATTGTTCTCTTGTTCCTGTTCCGGGAGAAATACGATGGCAATTGATTGGCTGGCCTTTACACCATGGTCCGCGCTGGCTGGTGGTGTGTTGATCGGGCTGGGGGCTGGGCTGTTCGCGGTGGTGAATGGCCGTATTGCAGGAATCAGTGGTTTGCTCGGTTCGATGCTGCAGCGAGGCGGGGAAGGGCGCAGAGAAAAGCTTGCCTTTCTTTTGGGGCTGCTGGCAGCCCCGTTGCTTTGGGGGATATTTGCCACGCTGCCGTCAGCCCGTTTCACCACGGCTTCCTGGACACTCATCGCGGCGGGCCTTCTGGTAGGGCTGGGGACGCGCTATGGCAGCGGTTGTACCAGCGGCCACGGCGTCTGTGGCCTGTCGCGCCTGTCACCCCGTTCGGCGGTGGCAACGCTGTGCTTCATGGCTACCGGTTTTGCCACGGTGTATGTGGTCCGCCATCTCGTACAAGGGGCCTGAAATGCCGGTGTTCAGTGGTTTCATCGCCGGGCTGCTGTTCGGCGTGGGGTTGTTGCTGGCAGGCATGGCCGACCCCGCCAAGGTGCTCGGCTTTCTCGACATCGCAGGGCAATGGGACCCTTCGCTGGCGCTAGTGATGATCGGGGCGATTGCCGCAGCATGGATACCGATGCGCTGGGCGAGCGGTCATCCAACGGCCCTGCTGGGTGGGGCGATGCAATTGCCTGGCCGACGTGATGTGGACCGCCGCCTTATCGGCGGCAGCCTGGTATTCGGCATTGGCTGGGGGCTTGCGGGCATCTGCCCGGGGCCGGCCCTGGTGCTGCTGCCTGCAGGGTACTGGCAGGCCTGGCTGTTCGTCGCTGCGATGCTGGTTGGCATGGGGTTGTTCCAGTGGCTTGAGGCGCGTCGTGGTAGCTGACATCCAGCTTTCCAGGCCAGACCGCTGTATGTACGCACCTTGGTGGATGCTGCATCATGCTTGGCCATTTACCGCCCCACGGAGAAAACGATGATCAAGACCGGCGATACACTGCCCGACGTAACGCTTTACCTGTACAGCAACGGCGAGGGCGGCTGTGCAATCGGCCCGAACGCGTTTTCCCTGCACGAGCGCTGCAAGCAGAAAAAAGTGGTGATCTTCGGCTTGCCTGGTGCCTTCACGCCTACCTGTTCGCAGCGGCACGTACCGGGCTACGTGGCCGCGGCCCAGGACCTGTTCGCTACCGGGGTTGCCGAAATTCTCTGTGTTTCGGTCAATGATGCATTCGTCATGAATGCCTGGGGCGCGAGCCTGCAGGTGGGCGAGGCGGTCAGGATGATTGGCGATGGCAATGGTGAATTCAGCGAGGCGCTGGGCCTGATCCAGGACCTATCGGCACGCGGCATGGGTCGGCGTTCGCAACGCTATGCCATGTTGGTCGACGACTTGGTGGTCAGGCACATTGCGGTCGAAGCACCCGGCAAGTTCGAGTGCAGCGACGCTGCGAGCATGTTGGCTGTTTGTAAGCTATGAAGGCATACACAGTTACTGTGGGAGCGGGCGCGCCCGCGAAACGGCCAACGCGGTGCGTGGCACCGGCTGCGCCGGTGTTCGCGGGCACGCCCGCTCCCACAGGGAATGTGACTCGCTCTCGAATATCGTTCCCTGCGCGACAGCGCAGCTCGAAGGGCTGGGCAATTGGCCCATCAACCTCTACTCGCCGCCTCACGCCGGGATGGCTTCAACTGAACCCCCTCCCAACGGGCAATCACCAGTGGTGCGATTGCATTGCCTAGCACGTTCAGCGTGGTAGTCCCGCTTTCAATCACTCGGAAGATGCCTGCCACCAGTGCCACAGCATCGAGGGGAAGCCCGGCAGATGCCAGCGTGGCCGAGAGGATGATGATTGCGAAGCCTGGAACACCGGCTGCGCCCTTGGAGGTGAGCACCATGGTCACGACCAGCAGTATTTGTTGGGACAGTGTGAGGTCTATACCGTAAAGCTGGGCGATGAAGATCGTCGCGACCCCCAGGAAAATCGACGCCCCATCCAGGTTGAACGCATACCCGACCGGTACTACGAAGCTGACGATACGTCTGGGAACACCATAGTGTTCAAGCTTCTCCATCAGCTGTGGCATTACCGCCGCGGATGCCGCACTCGAGCACGCCAGGATCAACTCGTCCTTGAAATAGCGGACAAGCTTCGACAGGTTCTCGCCGATCAACAGGCAGATACCGCCAAGTACGATCAGTGCGAAGAGGATCAGTGCCAGGTAAACGACCCCGATCAACTTCATCAATGGCAGCAGGGAGGCGAAGCCGAAGGTTGCCACGGTGGAACCGATCATGCCGAACACCCCAATGGGCGCGTATGCCATGACATAGTTCACCAGCTTGAACATTGCGTCGGCGGTGCCCTGGAGTGTCGCTACGACTGGGGCACTCTTTTCGCGCGGCAAGGCGTTCAGGGCCATACCGAATAGTACCGCGAAGAACAGGATGGAAAGCAACTTGCCTTCGGACAGCGACTGGAAGAGGTTGTCCGGCACAATGTTCTGCAGGATCAGCAAAGCGCCTTTTGCAGGTTCCGATTTAATGCTCGCAGCGCCTCCCGCCATGCCGGCGATCACCGTACCTGAACCAGGCCCCAGAAGATTGGCCAGCACGAGCCCGACAATGATTGCCAAGGTGGTGATTGCGAAAAAGTAGCCAAGGGACTTGACCCCCATACGGCCAAACGACTTGTTGTCGCCACCCCCTGCAATGCCGAGCACCATGCAGCAGAAGACGATGGGCACGACAATCATCTTCATCATCTTGATGAAGATGTCACCCAGGGGTTTGAGCACTTCACTGCTGACCCATTGTTGATGTTCCGGGTGTGTATTCAAGAACCAGCCAACGCTGATGCCGAGCAATAAGCCGATAACGATCTGCCAGACCAGTGGGACTTTTTTCATGACGCCAGCCTGTTTTTATTGATTTAAGGTGTGCTGCGCTGTTGGCAGTAATTGAAGGCGTGAGCGACGCGCTCACGCCCGGGAGCACGCGGGCAAACAACGCTATTTGGCGAAGATCTGTCCCATGTCCTTGAACGCTTTGAACTCCAGCGCGTTACCACACGGGTCGAAGAGGAACATGGTGGCTTGCTCGCCCACCTGGCCTTTGAAGCGGATGTAGGGCTCGATAACGAATTCGGTACCCAGGTCGGTCAGGCGCTTGGCAAGCGCTTCCCACTCGTCCCACTGCAGAATCACGCCAAAGTGAGGGGCTGGCACATTGTGTCCATCTACCGGGTTGCTAAGTGCATGTTCCTGGTAGGGCATCTTGGGATGTTCGTGGATGACCAGTTGATGGCCATAGAAGTTGAAGTCGACCCATTGGGCTGCGGAACGTCCTTCTTCAAGGTTGAACACCTCGCCGTAGAACTTGCGAGCCGCGGGAATATCGTAAACCGGAATGGCGAGATGGAAGGGGGACAGGCTCATCAGAAACTCCTTGAGGGCTATGGGTAACGACCTGTGAAGTAACAGGTTGTCGATGGGGTGGGTGGCTTGTTTCTTGTGCTTGCCGATTCTAGGAGTGGCCAAGTGATAAAAAAATCAATATATTTTTCTTGAAAACACAAAGGAAATTTATGAATGATCCGCGAGCTCAAGACCCTGATTGCCGTGGCCCGGGAGGGCACGTTCGCTGCGGCCGGGCTCAAGGTGAACCTGACCCAGGCGGCCGTAAGCGCGCAGATGCAGAGGCTGGAGGCCGAACTGGGGTATGAGATCTTTGAACGCAAAGGCCGCAACGCCCAGCTGAACAGGCGCGGGCAGCAGATTCTGGAGCAGGCCCAGGAACTCGTCAGGCTTTACAACAGCCTGGGTTCCGGTGCACAGGGTGTGGCGCCTACCGTGCAGGTCGAGGTCGGCGCTATCGCGTCGGTACAGAGGTCACTGCTGCCACAAGCACTGGCGCAGTTTCATGGTGCCCGGCCTGAATGTCGCACGCGGATCATCCCTGGCCTGTCGCTGGAGCTGCTGAGTGCGGTAGATGCCCGGGAAATCGACATCGCCGTGATCATCAGGCCGCCGTTCGAATTGCAAAGCGATCTGCACTGGACAACGTTGGCAAGCGAGCCTTACAGGCTGATCGTTCCAGCCGGGCTCGCGGATGCAGAGTGGGGCGAAATGCTTTCGACCCAACCCTTCATTCGCTACGATCGCTCGTCATTTGGTGGGCGCCAGGTCGACCGCTTCCTTCGACAATTTCATTTCAATACCAGAGACGTGTGCGAACTGGACGAACTGGATGCCATCACCGAACTGGTCGGGAAGGGTGTGGGGGTAGCGTTGGTACCACAAACAGTCAGCCGGGACGCCTGGCCTGCCTCCGTGCGCGCCTATGATCTTGGCGCCCACACGTTCCATCGCGACATTGGCCTGGTTCACCCTGCAAACGTTGCCTTGAGCGTGCAGGTTACGCTCTTGGTCCAGCTGATTGTCGAGGCGGCTGTTCAATGCCACTGACAACCTGAACCGGCGCCCCCGGTTCAGGTTTGGCACGCCAGCGACGGCTACGCGGCAAAGTCGGTAGAGAGCGACAGGTCCCGCCACTGGGCCAGCTCTTGCTCTACCGCGCTGTTCTTGGCCTCGATGCGCGCGACGGCATCGCTGCCCAGCGCCAGGCGCAGTGGCGGGTTCGCTGCATTGACCAGGGCCAGCAGGGCTTCGGCCAGCTTCGCAGGGTTGCCGGGCTGGGCATGGTTGGCCGCCTCGGCGTGGTGGCGCATGACGCCGACGGTGGCTGCGTAGTCAGGCAGCTCCAGGGCTGTCTTCACCAGCGATTGGTCATCCAGGAAGTCGGTACGGAAGAAGCCCGGCTCGACCACGGTCACCTTGATCCCCAAGGGGGCCAGCTCCTGATGCATCGCTTCGCTGATGCCTTCGACCGCGAACTTGGTCGAACCGTACACCCCCCAGCCCATGTAGGCCTGGTAGCCGCCGAGCGACGAGATGTTGATCACGTGGCCGCTGCGTTGGCGACGCATGTGGGGCAGTACGGCGCGGGTTACGTTGAGCAGCCCGAAAACGTTGGTGGCGAACAGCCGTTCGGTTTCGCTGGCGCTGGTTTCTTCTACCGCGCCGAGCACGCCATAACCGGCATTGTTGACCAGCACGTCGATTTGCCCGAAATGCTTGATGCCAGCAGCGACCGCCGCATGGGCGTCCTCTTCGCGGGTCACATCCAGGCGCACGGCCAACAGGTTCGGGTGCCGGCCAAGGCGAGCCTCGATGTCTTCCGGGTTACGCGCCGTTGCGATGACGGCGTCACCCGCTGCCAGGGCCTGTTCGGCGATCAGGGTGCCGAAACCGCGGGAAGCGCCAGTAATAAGCCAGGTACGCATGTCAACTCCTCCTGTATCCGACCCTGCACCATGCGGGCCTTCTCGATGAGTTGAGCGAACTTTAAAATCTGCGGATTGCTGTGATAATCCCATGAATATTACATAGGCCTTTGAGTAGCTTTCAGTAATGAAGCCAACCAGCACCGCCGATCTGTCCCTGTTCCTGTGCATTGCCCGCCACCTGAACTTCAGCCGCGCGGCAGTCGAGCTGGGCCTTACGCCCTCGGCCCTGAGCCATGCGCTGCGGGCTCTGGAAACCCGTCTTGATGTTCGCCTGTTCAACCGCACCACGCGCAGTGTGGCGCTTACCGAGGCCGGGGAGCGTCTTTACCAGAGGCTGCAACCGGCCTTTCGGGACATCGCCGACGCGCTGGAGGACCTCAACAACTTCCGCGACAAACCGTCAGGCAACCTGCGTATCACTGCCGGGCGCGCCGCAGTAGAGCTCGCGCTACTGCCACTGGCCAATCGCTTTCTGCTGGCGTATCCGGATATACGCCTGGAAATCGTCAGTGACGATGCGCTGGTGGACATGGTGGGCACCGGCTTTGACGCTGGCGTGCGCCTGGGGGAGCGACTCCAGGCGGACATGGTTTCGCTGCCCATCGGCCCTTACCTTCGTTCGGTGGTGGTAGCGGCGCCCGCGTTTTTCGATCGATATCCTGTTCCACAGCACCCGCAAGACTTGAAGCAACTACCTTGCATCGGGCACCGCTTCCCTGGTGGCGCACTTTATCGATGGGAGTTCGAGCGCGGGGGTGTGCAACTGGAGGTCGATGTCCAGGGGCCCTTGGTATTGGGTGACGTCAGCCTGATGCTGGCGCCTGCCTTGCAAGGGCTCGGCCTGGCCTACGTGTTCGAAGACATGGCCAAGGAGCACCTGGAGCGTGGCCATCTGCAGCAGGTGCTGGAGGACTGGTGTCACTACTACCCGGGGCTGTATCTGTACTACCCGAGCCGCCGCCAGGTGCCTGCGGCGTTAAGGGCCTTCATCGAGTTCGTACGGGAGCAGCGCTAGCGTGAGCGTGGCTTTTGGAGGCAGGCAGGTAGGGAAGGGCTAAACTGGCGCCAGTTCCAGACGTTTCGCTTTGCCGTCGCTGCCTGCATACCCAGGAGGTAACTCATGGCTTCTGCACCTGAAAGGCTCTTTTTCGAGGACTTGCAAGTAGGTGAGTCCTTCATGAGCGGCTCGTATGAAATGACCCAGGAGCGGATCCTGAGTTTCGCCTCGGAGTTCGACCCCCAGCCATTCCATACGGACCCCGATGCTGCCCAAGAAACCTTTTTTGCTGGGCTGGCTGCTAGCGGCTGGCATACATCCGCAGTCACGATGCGGTTGTTGGTAGAGAGTGTTCCAGTGGCTGGAGGGCTCATCGGCGCTGGCAGCGAAATCAGCTGGCCAAGGGCCGTGCGACCAGGTGACCTGTTGCGAGTGACCACAACCATAAGGGAGCTTGCCGCGTCGAAGTCGAAGCCTGACCGGGGCTTCGCTGTCCTTGAGAGCATCACGCTGAATCAGGACGATGCCGTATGCCAAACCACTGTTTCAAGGGTATTGGTGTTTCGCCGGGCAGATGTGTAAGGCCCCGAACTGTCCACATCATTCAATGCTCATGGGCATGCGAGTGAACGGTCAGGGCACCCGGCACCTTGGTCCGTTCGAGCCCGCCGTGGTCCAGCCACCGAAGCGTCTGCTCATAGGCCCGCTCCAGCAACGACTCGGTCTGGTCGAAGTTGAATACCGAGACATCGACCGGGCACAAGGGCGGAACGATATGCAGGCTGGTGAGCGTGCGGAAGTGTTCGATGTCACTCACAAGCTGGCGCATGCTCTCGGTTCTGCTCAGGCCCCGCCAGAATTCGGCGAGAGTCTCGACACCCTGAGCGTTGGGCCTTGCTGCAAAGTAGGCACCGTTGATGGCGCCTACCGAGGCGCCAACCACCATGTCGAACTGGACTTCGGCTTCGACCAGGGCCCGCAGCATCCCCACCTGGACCGCACCCAGACTGCCGCCGCCAGCGAACACGATTGCGGTTTGCGTAGGCATGATTGCCGTCTCTGCGCAGACGTGTGTCGACTGAGTGTAGTTGGCAGGGGAGGTACGTCCGGATCCAGGCACGCCCCGTCTTTTGTTCGCCTGGATGTCTGGCGTCCACTTCCCTTGATTGCTCAGCCCAGTCTGCGGATGGCAGCCCTCCCTGATTCCTGAGCCGGTCGTCGTCGCTGCTGAACGGCTGCACTCAAGCCAGGATCAATCGAGCTGAGTCGCCCGATTTCATTCAGCCAGCAGGAGTTACAGCGATGGCCCAGTACCTGTACCTGATCAGCTACATCCTCGACAACCAACCCGGCACCTGCGAATTGCGCAGCGACCAGGAGGACCTGAGCCGCGAAGCAGCGCGCGATTACCTCCAAGGCCTGCACCGCAACGAAGCGTCATCTTTCACTGACGTGCAGGTGCAACGTCTGGAGCACGACCATGAGCCAGGCACGTCACCGGGGCATTATCAGCAACCATGAAAAGGTGAGGGCTGGCAGATGAAAAGAAGAGGTGAAACCTATAGAAAGTGGTGCGACCCGATCCTGCACCATCAAACCCATGAGGAAACGCTCGGAACCGGCACTTGCCTGGAAGTGCAGACGCGCTTGTCACGCACAGGCGCCACGCAGTTGTTCATTGGTGTCTATCGCACCGACGGTTCGGTGCTGTGCGAACGGATCTATGACCAACGCGCGGGGGAAACCATGAGGCGTGCGTTGCTGTGGGGTGTGGGATATGCCCGACGCGTCGCGGGTGAGGGCGAGGCGTTGCGTGGCGAACCGGCCGGTAGCTGATGATTTATCTGGGTTGCGCTGGCTGGAGCCTGTCGAACCGTTACGCCGAGGCATTTGCGCAGCCCGGCAGCCACCTGCAACGCTACGCCACCCGCTTCAATGCAGTGGAAATCAACAGTTCCTTCTACCGACCCCATCGCCCGGAAACCTATGCCCGTTGGGCTGCGTCCGTACCTGAGCATTTCCGCTTTGCGGTGAAGGTGCCCAAGGCCATCAGCCATGAGCAGCGGCTCTGCGGGTGCGAGGAGGCGCTGGACAGGTTTCTTGCTCAATGCGGTCAGTTGGGCGACCGCCTGGGTTGCCTGCTGGTACAACTGCCGCCATCGCTTGGCCATGACCCCCAGCATGCGCGACGTTTCTTCGAAAGCCTGCGGCAACGGTATGACGGGCCGGTAGCGCTGGAGCCCAGGCACGCCAGCTGGCAATCGGCGCAGCCGATGCTGGTCGATTTGCGCATCGCCCAGGTTGCCGCGAGCCCGTCGCGCTTCGTTACCGATGCGCAACCGGGAGGTTGGCCGGGGCTGGTCTACTGGCGCCTGCATGGCGAACCGAGGATCTACCACAGCGAGTATTCCGACGAATATCTGCAGCGTCTGGCTGAACGCTTGCCGCACAGCCTTGCCGCCGGAGCGCCCACCTGGTGCATTTTCGATAACACCGCCTCCGGCGCTGCGATAGCCAATGCACTGGCTTTGGAGCGGCATTTGCGCTGAGGAAGTGATGGAAGCATGGCGATGGAAAAGAGCGATGACAAATCAGTCAAAATTAATGAATCTTTTTACACGTCGCTCGCTCCATTAGTCTGAATTGGTGAAGGAGAGTGCAATGGCTGGACAGCAGTTGTATGTGATCGAGTACGAGCTTCATGGGGAATTTCGCACCTTCATCATCCGGCTCGAGCGTATGGACAACGCCGAAGCCTGGCACTGGGCAAGTTGCGATGCCGGCGTGGGTATCATTCCACGGTTCGGCCAGCACAAGATCAAGAAGGTCAGCCGGCCAATGGCTGAGCGCTACGGCATCGGCAATGTGCGCTGGCGGGTATCGGGCGACGGGCCGGAGTTCGTCGCACCGACCATTGATGTGAAGAAGTTTTCCAATAGCGGTACCGGCAATACCTGAAGCTTGTTGTGCGCAAGGCCTGCCTGAAGTCTTCAGGCAGGCTTGCGCTCATGGGTTCGCTTCTCAAGTTTCGAGGCACCATCACTCTCACTTTCAGGAGCCAGTACGTGCCGCAAATCATCACTCCAGGCACCCCTGAACACGAGATCAGCGAGCGGAACGCCCGCATGTTCGGCTCGCCAAAGGAACGCCTGGATTTCTACCGCCGTGAAATCCAGTACGAGACCAGCATCCTTGCCAACCGCACTGACGCCTATCTAGCTGCCCAGTCGTTTCTGGTGATCGCCTTCGTGTCGTCAATGAGTAACCTCAACCAGAGCTGGGGCGAGATGTTCACGCTGGTGGTTCCCCCGTTTCTCGCATTGCTGGGCGTGTTGAGTTCACTCAATGCCTGGCCGGGCATTCGCGCGGCCTACAAGATCATCGAGCACTGGCAATTGAAACAGAGCCACCTTCTGCGCAGCGAGCCATTGATGGGCCTGGCATATGACGAATCGCCACTGTTCAGCGAGGCGGAAACCTCCCTGGCCGGGCACCGCAAGTCGTTGTTATTTTCGCTGCGTACGCCTTGGATATTCCTGGTCTTCTGGATGATTCTCGGTATTTACGCGGTCTTCATCCAGCTGGCGTGAGCGGCGCGGCTGCACCCCGAGACAACGCGGTACTCCAATCGTTGTCGACGCTGATTACCGCCACCTTCAAAGCCTTTGCTCCGGTACCAATAACCAGGTTTGATTGCGCCATTTTCTTTGGGTCTCCAGACAAGTGTCATAGATCACAAACGCTGAACTCCTGCAGCCCCACCTGCGTCCCTCGAATGAATGCCCCAGTAAAGACGGCATCCACCCAACAATCAGCTTCGAGGGCGAAACGATGGACAAGACTAATCAAAGCTCGACGTCTCCACCCGGTAGCACCCAGGAACATGCCTTGATCGATGACGCCGGTGCGCTGCTTGGCGAGGCCAGGCACAAAGGCAGCGAGCAGTTCGACCATTACCGCGATAACGCAGCCGATCAGCTTGATTCGCTCGAGGAAGGTGCGCGTTCGGCGGCAGCTGCGCTGCAAGGCAAGGACAGTCTCGGGCTGTCGCAGTACCTGAACCAGGCAGCAGAGTGCGTGGGTGAGTTCGCCGAACAGGTACGCCATGAAAGTGCCGAAAGCCTGCTGCAGCGTGGTGCTCAGTTGGCCAGGAGCAACCCGGCGCTATTCCTGGCCGGTAGCGTCGCCATCGGGTTTGCCGTATCGCGTTTCATGCGAGCCAGCACCAGCCATGAGTCCACCACCCCTGCGTCGTCCGGTGATTGGCAACAGTCCCGCCCCGCGCAGCCAGTGCCTGATCGTGGCAGCGACGTATCCACCCGTGAACCTTTCACCCCAGTCGACCCAGTCGGCCCTGGTGCAGGCACGCCGGTCAGTGGCAGCCCGTTCGAACGCGATCCACTCAAAGGAGGTGAATGATGAACAAAGAACCCTTGCATACCACCCCGAGCTTGCACACGGCGGAAGACGACGCCGTCGGTGTTGGCGGTTTGTTGCGCCAGCTGATGCGGGAAGTACCGGACCTGTTCACCAAGGAGCTGGCGCTGGCCAAGGCAGAGCTGCAGCAGAACCTCGCCACCCTCAAGGCCGGCACGGCTGCGGTGGCAGCGGGTGCGATCGTGATGCTGGCGGGCTTCGTCATCCTGTTGCTGGCGGCAGTCTACGCCTTGGCGATGGTGCTCGAACCCTGGTTGGCAGCCCTGATCGTGGGCGCGGTCACCTTGGTAATCGGGTTCATCATGTTGCAGTCGGGCAAGAAACGGTTCGAACCCACGCATCTGGCCCCTGACCGTACCTTGCATGCCATGCAGCAGGACAAGGACACGCTGAAGAGGAAACTGCCATGACCACTTCCTTCGAACATGAAGCGCACAAAGACCCGGACTTGCTCGAGCAGGAAATCAACGCCAAGCGCGAGCACATCAGCGATCTGGTGGACGCCCTCGAACAGCGCCTGAGCCCGGGCCAGATGGTCGACCGGGTCCTGGCCTATGCCAAGGGCAATGGCGGCGAGTTCTTCGAGAACCTTGGCACCACCCTCAAGAACAACCCCGTACCCGCAACCCTGACGGTATTGGGCCTGGCCTGGCTGGGCCTGAACCAGAACCGCCCCTTCAACCCCGGGCCTGCACACCATGGGCCTGGGCTGGGCGAAAAACTCGGCGACGCGGTGGACACGGTGAAGGGCGCTTTCGCGCAGGCGGGGGAGGCAGTGCACGACGCCAGCCAGAAGGTGCGCATGAAAGCCCATGACATGCGCGATCGGGCCAGCGACTTTGGCAGCGGCGCCCGCGACTCCGTGGGGGCTTCCGCGGATACCCTGCGCCATTCGGCACACAAGGCCGCAGATCAGGCCACGGCACTGAAGGGCCAGTTCGATCACCTGCTGCAGGAGCAACCTCTGGTATTGGCCGCTTTGGGCATAGCACTGGGTGCGGCATTGGGGGCCGCATTACCCACTACCCGCAAGGAAGACCAGCTGATGGGCGCCAGCAGTGATCGTTTGAGCGACACACTCAAGGCCAAGGGCCGCGAGGTGAAGGCGTCGGTCGAAGAGTCTTTCGACAAGGTGGGTGGTAAAGCGTCTACACAGGCAGAGCGCAAGGCTGCAGACTCCGACCTTTCCTCAGGGTTGGGCTTCAATTCCTGATCCCGAGGGATGTGCGTCGCCGGCCCCTCTGCCTGCGCAGAGGGCTGGCGGCTCATCACGAAGGTTGTATAGGCCCAGGCTGGGAATGGCTGCGCAATATCGCTACGCTTTGGCCCACGCGCCAGGTCAAGAATTCGCCACAGTGAAGAAAACAGTTCGGTTTGATGATCTTCAGGTCTTCGTCACAACAGCCTTTGCCGGCAGCTTCTCGGCAGCGGCCAGGTTGTTGGATATTTCACCGGCCTTGGCCAGCGGCGCTGTCCAGCGACTGGAAAGCAGCCTGGGTGCCAGGTTGTTCGTGCGCTCCACGAGGCGTTTGCGGCTCTCGGATGATGGCGAGCGATATCTGCCCCATGCCCGTCAGGCCTTGGACGCACTGGACGCCGGTGAGGTGGCGCTGACCGAAGGGCGAGATGAGATCGCGGGTACACTTCGCCTGTCCATCCCTTCGGATATTGGCAGGAATCTGCTGCTGCCCTGGCTCGACGATTTCCAGCGGTTGAACCCCAAGGTGACGCTGCAACTGCGGGTCAGCGATCAGGTGGCCGACCTTGTCGGCCAGCAACTGGATGCGAGTATCAGGTATGGGCAACTGGCAGACTCCAGCCTCGTTTCACTGATGCTCGCCCCAGGGAATCGCAGAACGGTCTGCGCCTCACCTCAATACTTGGCACGACATGGGGCGCCAGACGCTCTGGAAGACCTGGGCAGGCATAATTGCCTGCGCTATGTGATGGGCGAGCAGACTTACGAGCGATGGAGTTTCCATTTGCCCGATGGAATCAAGACCGTCCAGGTTACAGGCGACCGCTTGAGCGATGACGCCGATGTCGTTCGGCGCTGGGGCGTTGAAGGATTGGGGATCGTTTACAAATCCAGGCTGGACGTTCTGGCGGATATACGCGCTGGGCGGCTGGTCGAGTTGTTTCCTTGGGATTACGGCCAACCTGCGCCGTTGCAACTGGTGTGCGCTCATCGAACCTCGCTCACACCTGCCGTGCAGGTGCTCAGAGCGTTTCTGGCGGAGCGTTTCGAGCAGCTCATCGGTGCTGATGGATAAGCTGACGGGGCTCATGGCCCCGCCTTGGTTACCTTGACTGGATGAATGCTCAGAAGCCTTCCAGCACAATCTTGCCTTTTGCCTTGCCGCTTTCGATCAGGGCATGGGCGCGTTTGAGGTTGCTGGCATTGATGCTGCCGAAGTGCTCGCCAACGGTGGTCTTGATGACCCCTTCGTCGACCAGCGCCGAGACTTTTTCCAGCAGATGGTGCTGCTTGATCATGTCCTCGGTCTGGTACAGCGAGCGGGTGAACATCAGCTCCCAGTGCACCGACAGCGATTTGCGCTTGAACGGCACGACATCAAGATGCTCAGGGTCATCGATCAGCGCGAGCTTGCCCTGTGGGCGCAGGACTTCGACGATCTGCGCGAGGTACGCATCGGTGTGAGTCAGGCTGATCACGTAATCCACTGGGTTGAGCTGGAGTTGCTCCAGTTGCAGGGCAAAGGATGCCGAATGGTCGATGACGTGATGTGCCCCGAGTTCGCTGACCCAAGCCTGGGTTTCAGGCCGTGACGCGGTACCGATCACCTTGAGCTGGGTACGCTTGCGTGCAAGCTGTACCAGGATCGAACCAACCCCGCCGCCGGCACCGATGATCAGCAGGCTCTTGCCAGCGCCGCCATTTTCCTCAACACCCAGGCGGTCGAACAGCAGCTCCCAGGCGGTGATGGACGTCAGCGGCAAGGCTGCGGCACTGGCATTGTCCAGAGTACGAGGCTTGTGCCCGACGATGCGTTCGTCGACCAGGTGAAACTCGCTGTAAGTGCCCGGGCGGTCGATCGCGCCGGCGTAGAACACTTCGTCGCCAGGCTGGAACAACGACACCTCGGCGCCGACCTCGCGAACGACGCCCACGGCATCCCATCCCAACACCTGGGGATGGGCGCCGCCGCGGGTGGCTCTGACCTTGGTATCGACCGGGTTTACTGCGATAGCTTTGACTTCCACCAACAGGTCCCTGGCGCCGGGCGTGGGTTTGGGCAGTTCGTGCTCGTACAACGATCGGGAATCCTGGATCGGGAGGCCGGGGGTTTCGTAGACGATTGCTTTCATTGGGATGTGACCTTTCAGGTAAACAGTGGTAACAGGCTAATCGTGTCGCCCTCCCTGAAAAACCGGGCAATTGCCGGAACACTTTCCGCATTTCGCTGAAAATCGGCTAGCTGCCTTGTGGTGGAACGTTGCCAACAGACTGCGCAACGTTGTCGGGATTCGGGAATTGGGTTCAGGCAACAGGGATCGGGTTCTCAACCAGCGCCAGGTTGAACTGGTGAATCAGTTCGTGTTCGTTCAGGCCCTGGTTGGCTCGCAGCGGGACGACACGATCCACCAGGACTTCCGTGGTTGCGGATTCGAGCTTGACCAAGGTTTCCTGGATAAAATCATCCAGCGGCATGGCGCGCTCATCACCGCTCTTGTGAATCAGATCGGTGTCCACCCAAGGTGGCGCAATTTCCAGTACCTTGACGCTGGTGTCACGCAGGCTGAACCGCTGCGACAGTGAGTAGGAGTGGATGGCGGCCTTGGTCGCCGAATACAAAGCGGTGGCCGCCAGCGGCAGGTAGGCCAGAACCGAACTGTTGTTGATGATGCAAGCATCCGGTTGGCGCTTGAGGTGCTCGACGAAGGCTGCGCTGATGCGCACCGGGCCGAGCAGGTTGGTCTGCAGCAGGCTCACTGCTTGTTCGTCGTCGAGGTCCCCGGAAGCCGGATTGTCGAACGGCATGACGCCGGCATTGTTGATGATCACGTTCAATGCAGGATGGCGGCGGATCACATCCTGGGCCACCTCCTTGATCTGCTGCGGATCATTGATGTCCAGGCGCACTGTATCGATCCCCGGGTTGGCCTGGGCGATTTCATCCAACAGTGCCTGACGGCGCCCCGCAACGATCACTTTATTACCACGTTGGTGGAATGCCTCGGCCAGGGCGCGGCCGATGCCTGAGGTACCGCCGGTAATGAAAATGGTGTTTGCGCTAAGTTTCATGATCCGTCTCCTTGCATTGTTCAGTTGGCGTTGTAGCGAGGGGCAAGCTGATTGCTGGACAGCTGGCCGAACAGGGCTTGCCGGCTGGCCTCGTAGCGTTCGAAGGACTTCAGGTCATGCATCGAGGGGATAGAGATTAGTACCTCGTCGTCAAAGTCCTGGAGGGCACCGTCCACCAGGTCCTGGGCCGACATCACGATGCCCGGATCAAGGTTTTCGACCGGCAAGCCGCCGATCTGCCAGAAGTCGGTGGCGGTGGCTCCTGGCAGCACTGCCTGGATCCTTATGCCTTTGTCCGCAAGCTCCTTGTGCAGGGACTGGGTAAAGGCGGTGACATACGCCTTGCTGCCCCCGTACACACCATTGAGCAGCTCCGGCGCCAGGCTGACAACGGACGAGATGTTGATCACGGCGCCTTGCGCACGGGCGACAAATCCGGGGATGGTCGCGTAGGTGAGGCGGGTGAGGGCGGTGACGTTGAGGGTGATCATTTCAGCCATGCGCTCGACATCACTTTCCAGCAGGCTGGTGTGGGTGCCTATGCCTGCGTTGTTCACCAGCAGGCTGATACTGGCGTCCTCGCGCAATTTGCGTTCTACCTTGGCCAGGTCATCTGTGTTTGCCAGGTCTGCCGGAAACACCTCCACGTTCTGCCGGGTTTCCGTAGTCAGCCGGCTGGCCAACGTATTGAGGCGCTCCCGGTTGCGGGCCACCAGCACTAGGTCGTAACCCCGACGCGCCAAGCGTTCTGCGTAGATCGCGCCGATGCCGGTAGAGGCGCCAGTGATGAGGGCAGTGCCTTTGAATTGCTGCTTCATGGTCATGCTCCGTTGTTGGATGTGGAGCCCATGATGCAGAAGGTCGCCTTTGTCTTAAACGACACATATGGTACGTTTTCAGGACATCCAATGTGGAGCTCCAACCATGCACCGGGTCGGCTATCTCATCACCGAAGGTTTCCAGATCATGTCGCTGGCGACGCAGGCCGTGTTCGAGTTCGCGAACATTGTCGCGGGCGAAACGGTTTACAAGATCCAGAATTTTTCCATCGGCGGCGGCACGGTGCGTTCTTCTCTGGGCATGTACATGGACACGCTGCCGTTGGGCGCTCCTGGTCTGGCTGATACCTGGATGATCACGGGGACCCTGACGCCGCTGACTCCGCCAGGCGAGGAAGTGCTGGCCAGCGTCAGAGGCTTTGTCGATGGCGCTCGACGCACGGCCGGTCTGTGTACCGGCTGTTTCGTGTTGGCCCAGGCAGGCGTGCTGGACAACCGGCGGGCCACGACACATTGGGCCTATGCGAAAAAGTTGCGTGAACTGCACCCGAAGATCGAAGTGGAAGAAGACCGAATCTTCATTGTGGACGGGCAGATCTGGACGTCCGCCGGGATGACCGCCGCCCTGGACATGGCACTGGGTATGGTGGAAAAAGACCTGGGAACCGAGATGGCCAGGTCAGTGGCACGCAAGCTGGTGATGCATCAGCGCCGCTCCGGTGGGCAATCGCAGCATTCCGAGTTGCTGGCGCTTTCGCCGAAGTCTGATCGGATACAAAACGCCCTGGATTACGCACGCAAGCATTTGAGCCGTCCATTGAGTGTCGAAGAGCTCGCCGAGTCCGTGCATTTGAGCCCCCGACAATTTACCCGCGTATTCACTGCCGAGACAGGTCAATCACCTGCCAAGGCTGTGGAAAGCCTGCGTCTTGAGGCTGCCCGCCTGATGATCGAGCAGAGTCGCCACAGCCTGGATGTGGTGGCGAAGGAAACCGGGTTCAGGGACCGTCGGCACATGCGGGAGGTGTTCATTCGTGGTTTTGGTGTCCCGCCTCAAGCCGTGCGAAGAGATGCCCGGCGGGTCGTATTGGTTGAATGACAACGCACGCAGCCCGGGGGATATGCGCTTTCTGGCTCTGATCCACTACACAGGAAGCAGGTGTTCTCGTTCAAGCAACTCGATGTTGGATGGCTTGACCCGAACTTCGTGAAGCTCTGGGGCGGTGAACCAGCGGCACTCGACTATCTCGTGATCTGCAGCAGGCTTTGCTCCCGCTTCAACAGGCAGCTGATAGAGGTAGTGCTCCTCACCTGCAAGCACGTAATGGTTGAGGAATCGAGCACCATTGAAGGGTAGGCAAGTTTCCTCCATCAGCTCGCGCTGCGCTGTATCCAGGTGATGCTCGCCTGGGTCAATCTTCCCGCCTGGCAACGCCCATTCAGCGCCTTGCTTGCGCACGAAAAGGATGCGTCCTGCTTGCAGGCAAATGACCGTCGAGTGTCGTTCTCTGGCGTTGTTCATCATGCCCCTCCCGTACCATGGAGGTGGCATCAGGGCAGCAATCACCCTGATGCCCGCTGCTGATTATCAGCGCTCTTTATCCCACTGCTGCTGATCATCTGCCTGGTTTTGCTGACCACCCATGCGGTCCTTGTCTTGCAGGTTCTGGTTCTGCTTGTCGGTCGTACCCTGGCCGCCCTGGCTGCCCGTATCACGGGAACGTTCCCAGTCCTTGTTCATCTTGTCCTCAGGTTTTTGGCCGGATTGGCTGCCACCTTGCTGCTGACCGGGCATCCGCCCCCCCGAACCTTGGCCGCCTTGCTGGCCAGCTCCGGCAGTATTGTTGCCCATGCCGGTGTCAGCATTGCCCTGGTTGCCACCTTTGTCTTGATTGTTTGCCATGATCGCTTACCTCGGGTCAAACACAGGAAGGTCTGTGTGTACTGTTATGACCGAGGCCCGTTCGCGCGGTATTCAAGGAATATTTGGCTAGCTGACTAAACGCATGAATTTCAGGGGTACGAGATTTTGGTGTGTGGGCAGGAAGGTGCCTGAAGGGCAGCGCCATCTGCGAAACCCTGTTCGGGGCGATCGGAGATCGCCCCTTTTGCGGTTCAGGGGCGGTCCTTGAGGGTTTCGAAGGCTTTGACGCTTTTGATCAGGCTTTTGTTGCTGGCGGAGCCGGCACTGTTGAACAGGAAAGAGAAATCCGAGGCCAATGACGGGCTGCCGGCAATCGTCGCGTACTGATGGCACTGGTTGCAGTTATCACCCTGCACGTAGGTCTCCATGGTGGTGTTGGCCACCGGCACGTTGCCCTGGCTGATGAACGGCCCGTACGACAGCGGCACTTGCGCGTTGGCTCCCGGTTCCGGGCTGGGCGGATTGGGAGCGAGGGTCCAGAGTACGTTGACCAGCTTGTAGTACTGAAACACCGACTTGCCTTGGCTGTGCTGCGCGAAGTTGGCTTGTACCGCGCTGTTGAGGGCTTGCAGGTCGCCGGGCACGGGGTGTTCGCGGGTGGTCTGTACCGGCTGGTCGCGTGGGAAGAGATCGGTGCAGTCCTTGTCGGGATGCGTTTGCTTGCACTGGATACGGGCTTGGTTTGGTGTGCACTCGGGGCCGTTGCCACAGTCAGGGTTGTTGAAGGCAAACCCGTTTGGCGGGGTTTGTTGCGGCGGAACCTGGGCCGGTTCGGGCACGTTGTCCACCTGCTCGAAGGTGGTCCAGATGAAGTTGGGCGAAGCCTGGGTCTTGTTGATGATATGCAGGCCCACCAGCCCCACCACCTCCTGGGTGCACTCCAGCGTGTCGGGGCGTTTGAGCCAGGCCACGGTAGTCAGGTAGCGCCCGAACAGCTCGGGTTTGCCGGTCAGCACCCGCCAGGCGGCCTTGAGTTCGATCGCGCCCAGTTGCTCCTGTGGCACTGGGGAGGTTGGCAGTGAACGCATCGGTTCACCGATGGGCAGCGACAGGCCCTCCGGTGTCTGGCCGTCGAGGTTTCGCGCGACCTTCAATTGGTTGGCGGCGTCGTAGAGCCCCTTGTCGACGATGTAGTCGAACTCGGCCTTGCCCACCTTGCGTTCAAAAAACACCAGTTTGCCCGCCTGGTCCGTCAGCCAGCCGCCGGACGCTTCCATGACCGGGTCGGGAATGGAGGCAAGTGTCCCGGTCGACAGGTGGAAACCGTGCAAGGCATTGATCGCGCCTTCGGAGGTGGCGTTCATGAACTTGCGTGCGCCCACCTTGAGTGTCTTGAGGCTACCTTGGGTGCTGCAGTCGGACGGTACCAGGGTTTGCACGCCCCAGCCGGTGGGCGTGGGGGCGCCGGGCAGGAAGATGTCGTTGGCGTCCTTGTAGCTGGCCCATACCGGGGCCACGCTCATGGGTTGACCCGGTGTGGAGGGGACCCCGAACTGCGCCAGCGTGCTTTGCATGTCGGGTTCGCCCGCCAGGCTGGCGGTGGCTGGCCAACCGGGGTTCACCGGCCAGTTCAAGGCAATGAACAACTGCCAGCCAAAGCAGTTCATGAACGCCTGGCTGGTGGCATTGAAGTTGTTGACCGGCAGGAATCCCCCGCTGGCCGGGTTGAACACCAATTGCTGCTGTACACAGGTATCGGCGTCCGACAGCGTGGCCGCCGTGGCGGGTTGCGGGGTCGACAGGCACAGTAGAATGCCGCACAGCAGCGACAGAAGACTCAAGCGTGACCTGGACATCATTGCGCTCCTTGCAAGCTGTGAAGCCGCACCCGAAGGTGCGGCAATAGAGGGGCGTAAGTGGGGTGACTGGCGTGGCTCAGGCGCCAGGCACCAGCGCCAGGCCAGATTCCCAAGGGTGGTCTGTCGCGCTCACGTTCACATCTTCACCCGGGTTGAGGGCACGCAATGCCACCAGGCCGGGTGCTGCGGAGGGGCTGACCGTGATGGTCAGAATGTAGGCCTGGGTGCCGCCCGAGTTGGTCTGGCCGGGAATGGCCGATGCGTCGGGCAGGTACTGGGTGACCTGCGCCGTCACCCCAGGGTTGGAGAATTGCACCCTGGCATTCTGCGCCGTGGTAGTCGGGTCGGCACCTTGCACCACCAGCACGAACTGGTTGCTGCTACCCGGTGCAAGCCAGGCGGGCAGGTCGGTGGGGGATTGCCCGTAGAACAGGTCCAGCGGCAGCAGTTGCACTGGCCAGGGTTGCAGGCCGGCCACCCGGTCCTGCACGCATGGGAATGCTTGGGGCGTGGCGCTGAGCGGCTTGACGGTGACGCTCAGGCCGACCAACAGTTGTTGGGCGATGACCCACACATAGTTGACCTTCTGGTTGTTGATGGTGATGTCATTGATCGAGAAACCAGCGCTTTCCGGCACCTCGAACACCGCCTGCAGGATCTGGTCGGAACCGTTGGCAGCCGACTTGGCCGTACCGCGCGTGATGCGCCAGTACTGGCTCACGTCCTGGCCTTGCGGGCCCTTCCAGGCGCTGAAATCGGTGGGCTGCTGCAAGTACAGGCCAATGGGGTTGGTCAGCGACAGTCGGTTGTTCACCGCCGTGGTATTGGCCATGAAACCGATGTGCGGATCAGAGTTGCGATAGTTTTGCCCGTACTGCGCGCAGCAGATCAACGACTGGGCGTTCTGGCTGCTGCTCACCGGGCGCAGGATGGTGGCGGCGGCGGCCAGGTACACCTCCGCGCTGAGGGTATTGGGGCCGGAGGTCAGGTGCATTGCACCGCCGTACTGGCCGGGCACACAGGCCGTTCCGGCGTTCCATTTGTTGACGGTGTCATAGGCCGGCTTGCCGGTGGTGGGGTCGATGACCGGGTCGCCGGCCTTGCCGGTCGGGCAGTCGACGGTGTAGCGCAGGTACAGGTCTTCGAGTTGCACGTTCGGGTCGATGTAGTCGCGGTACAGCCCCAGTACTGCGTTCGGGTCGATGCGCCACATGGTCAGGAAGTACGCGGGGTTTTCGCAGGTGAAGGTGATCTTGCGCATGTTGCCGTTGGCATCGCGTACGATCGACCACTCGCAGTACTCGTCGAGCCAGCCCCGAGGCCCGGAAGGCGAGAACGCCGTGTATTTGCCGTTCCAGTCGATGCTCGGGCAGCGCTTGGCCGGCAGTTGCAGCACGGTACCTTGTTTGTTGGGGTCGTAGAGCATGTAGAGGGTGTTGTCGAGGGTGATCTGGCCGTGGTCGGTCAACTCCATCACCTGGTCCAGGGTCATGGCCTTGCCACCCAGCTGGGGAATGACCGCCGCACCGTTGTTGTAGAAGAACGTCCAGAGCCGGTTGGGGAAGGGCGCCCAGGTGATCGCCGGGGCGGTCACGTCGCCGAAACCTTCCACCAGCGGGTTGTAGTAACCCGAGCGGGGGGCGTCGTTCAGGCCCGACCAGGGGTTGCCGATGATCGACGATTCGGTCCAGCCGGTGAGGTTGTTGTTCCAGTCGGTTTCAAACTGCGGCAACTGGTCTTCCAGGCCCAGCTTGTTGTAGTCCTTGGGGGCTTGGCCGGCGGGAGAGGTGAACTGCTTGAAGGGCGTGCTCATGTCGGTTCTCCTGATGTGCGTGAGGTGGAAGCAGAGCAGCAGCCGGCGACCGGGGGCGGGCCGGCGAGGGTCTGGCGCGGGTCGTCCCACACCAGTTGGGCGATGAAACCGGGCAAGGTCATGTATTCGTCAGGCGTCAGCACGCGGCCGCTGTCGAGGTGGGTCACCACCAGCGACAACTGCACCGCGTCGCCGCGGCCAAGGCCCAGCGCAGCAGCGTTGCGGGCCGCATTCAGTGCACGGGACACGCCGTGGGTGATGCACCGGCCCTTGTCGTCCACCAGCCCCATGCCGATACGGCTGAAGCGCCCCACGTAATGGGGGTTGTCGGCGCTGACGTGCTGCGTGGCAGCGTCGGGCTGGTCGAGAAAGACATCGATCAGATAGGTGTCATGGGTGCAGCGCACATGATCGAACACCACCCACGGCCCGGGCCCTGCGGCGTTGCCCGCGGCAGGCCCGGCTTTTGCGCTGTGCTTGCAGCAGGCGCCGGTGGCCGCCTTGGGCGTGCCGAACTGTGGGGCCACCGGTACGCCGTAGTCGTAGCCGATGTGCCGGCTGTCCTGGGCCATGTCGCCGATGGTGGTGTAGCGCCAGGCGTCGGCGCTGGTGAAGGTGAGCTGCGTGGCGTCGTGGCCGGAGAACGGCTGGAGCAGGCACTGCGTGGTGTACTGCACCCCGGGGTTGGCCCTGATCCAGACCTCGAGCATGCGGTCGATGTTGGCGTGGTAGGAGCAGAACACTGGGTCGAAGGCGGTGTAGGCGTTGTCGGCCATGTCGCCGCCGATCCAGCCGTGATAGTTGTCGTGGGGTTGCTCGTACAGGCCGTCGAAGTTGAGGGCACGATTGGGATACAGGCTGTCCTTCTGGGGCGGGTCGAACACCGGGATGTTGGCCCACGGATAACCGGGCACACCCTGTGGTTGGCTGAAGGTGGTGAACTTCAGGGCATCCACCACCTGTTGCTGGAAAATCCGGCTCATGCCGTACAAACGGGCGCGATCCGAGCGCGAGTCGTCACCGTGGGTGTAGAACAACCGGTCGCGTTGCACATAGCGGCAGTCCACCCCCTTGGCCGCGCCACTGGCGCACACCTTGGAACAACCGTCCTTGGCGGCCGCGTAGCGCAGGGGGTTGGGCCGGGTTTCGCCGGTGTGCGGGTGCACATAGGTTTCATCGAGAAACGCCTGGGGCAGGCCGGCCTGCGGGCTGCCGTCGACGCTGGCATCTTCGGCCATCCAGTCCCAGTAGGGAATGGCGCAGTCGATCAGTTGTTCCAGGTACAACAGGTAGGCCCGGTGCCAGAGGGCAAACGCCTCCTGATAATGCAGGCACCAGTTGGTGTGGATGTAGGCGTAACGTTGCCAGGGCGAACCACTGTCGGGGTCGCCCACCTGCATCACGTCGTCCAGGCGGGCGCGGTACAGGTTCAGTTCCTCGAGGCTCAGGGCGCGGATGTCCTTTCTCACCCGCCTGACCGGTTGGGGCAGGTCCGGTGGCGGGATGCGTTCGGCCAGATCGAAGGGAGAGCCGGCGTCCAGGCGCCAGCCCTGGTTGACCCACAACCTGAAGGTTTCCAGCGCATCGATCGGCCAGAACTGTTGCTGGTCGAGGGTCAGCGGCATGTTGCGCGAGGCCAGGTGCTGGTAGATGGTTTCTGACCAGGCTTTGACCGAGTCCGGGTCGTCCAGGTAGACGAAATAGGCGTTCATGCACCCGGTCCAGGAGGCTGCCACGGCCGCGCGCTGCGCAGCGGGGATCCAGTAGGGAGCGGTAAAAAGGCCGTGGATGTCCGCGGTCCATGTCGGTTTCGCGATGATCATAAGGTCCCTCTCATGCGCCCCGCAGGCCATATTTGGCCGGGCTGCTAAGCTCAGTTGATGGTAAAGAGCTGGCACGCAGGGAATCGTGCAAATTGGCGCGTCCTTGCGGCGGATTCATTGCAGTTTTTCAAGGAAGACACGTGAAAAATGACAGACGCCATGGATCTGAAAATTCTGGGAAAGCTGCAAAAGGATTGCAGCCAGAATCTGGAATTGCTAAGCGACAGCGTCGGGCTGTCTTCCACCAGTTGCTACCGGCGTATCAGGCGCCTGGAGAGCGCAGGCATCATCAAGGCCAAGGTCGCGATACTGGACGAGCGCAAGCTTGGCATTCAGGTGACCGCCTTCTTTCTGGTGAAACTGGACCGCGACAGCAACGACATCGACCGCAAGATGCAGCACATCCTGGCCAGCCACCCGGAGATTCAGGACTGCTACCTGATGACGGGCGAGTTCGACTTCGTGATGGTTGCCAAGTTTCGCGATGCCACCGAGTACACCGACTATATCTACCGGTTTCTCGACACTTACCGGGATATTCCGATTCGCACTTATTCCTCGACGTTGGTGGTGCGTACGGTGAAGAAATCGTATGAATTGCCGCTGGGAGGGGGGCTGCAGCAGGCTGTCGATGCCTGACAAAGCCAGCGCGGTGCATGGCACCTGGCTGCGACTTTCACCATGAGGGTAGGGCGGCAATCAACCTTGAACCGCTCGTGATACTCAGCATTTATTCATAGGTAGATTGCTGCCGTTGCGTCGGAAGAGTACGGATGTGCTCCTTGACTGAGCAAAGGCTCAGTTTGAATGGACGCTTGTCGCTGCCAAGCCTGCGGCGACATTCCCTCGGCCTTCACGAATGTGCGGCAAAAGTGGGACTGATCACAGAAACCGCACTCCAGTGCGATCTCAGCGAGCATCATTCCCGAGCCCCCCAGTAGTTCCTTGCTTTTGCGCAACCGTTGTTCACGCATCCACTGCTGCGGGGGCACGTGCAGGGTATCCCTGAACATTCGTGTGAAATGGCTACGGGACAGCGAGCAGGCTTGGGCGAGTTCCGTAACAGTTATGCCGGTGTCCAGGTTCTCCAGCATCAACCTCTTGGCAGTCGTGACCTGCCAGGGCTTGAGGAGCCCGGTCGTTTTCAGTGCGACAGTCGCCAGCACAGTGCAGTGATCGCTGTTCATACAAATCCATTAATCAATGAAGTGGGCACGCACGTTTCGAGTGGGCAGAGCAGGCCACTGCAGCCTCGGGCGGGCTACGGTCAGACAGCGGCAGCAACCGGGGCAAGGGTTGGGCCGTGTTGAACGCGCTCTGGTGCTTTGTGCACCATGGTGTAGGCATAGTCGACACCCATGCCGTAGGCGCCGGAGTGTTCTTTCACCAGTTCCATGACGGCATCGTAGGTGTCGCGGTTTTTCCAGTCGCGTTGCCACTCCAGCAGCACTTGTTGCCAGGTCACCGGAACCACGCCTGCCTGAATCATGCGCTGCATGGCGTAATCGTGGGCTTCCCTGGTGGTGCCACCGGAGGCGTCGGCAACCATGTAGATTTCATAGCCGGCATCGTTCATCGCCGACAGCGCGAAGGTGGTGTTGCACACCTCCGTCCACAGGCCGGAAACGATGATCTTGTTGCGCCCGTTTTTCTTCAGCGCGTCACGCACCTTCTGGTCATCCCAGGAGTTCATGGAGGTTCGCTCCAGCAGCGGAGCGTCGGGGAAGACGGCGAGCAGTTCGGGGTAGGTGTGCCCAGAGAAGCTTTCAGTCTCGACCGTCGTGATGGTGGTGGGCACATTGAAGATCCTGGCTGCCTTGGCCAGGCCCACGGTGTTGTTCTTCAGCGTCTGGCGGTCGATGCTCTGAACGCCGAAGGCCATCTGTGGCTGCTGATCGATGAAGATCAGCTGGCTGTTGAATGGGGTCAGTACTTCAGTTTTCGGATTGTTCATTTGTGTTCCCTGTCAGCTGGATGATGGTCATCGCACAAGTCACGGCGCCTGCTTTTCGCAGGCTGTGCTGAGGCACTGGATGACGTCCTCAGTGATGCCCGTTGCTTGAGTCCGAGAACAAGATAGCCAATCGCAGAGCGAAGCGGTGGCGCACTTTTGCGCTCTCAAAGGCGCATTAATGCGCCCTTCGTTTGTTCATCCTGTTGCTAGTATTCGCACGCAAACGCGGGTCTACCTGATCCGGTTTACGCCAGGAGAAAGCGATGGCAGCTTCACAACCACTCAACAAACAAACCGCCTATTGGGGCGTCCCGTGGGAGAATTCTTACGGGTATCCGCAGGCACGGCGGGTAGGGGATGAGATCTACGTATCGGGCCAGTTCAATCATGACGAAGAAGGGAACCTGATCGCGCCGGCACCCTTGGATCGTGACGGCAGGCCCTGTGATTTCTCTTCGATGGGGGATCAGATGCGCGCCGCCTACGACAATATTGCCAAGCTGCTCGCGCTGTATGGAGCGACGCTTGAAGATGTCGTGGAAGAGACGCTGTACGTGCTGGACATGGACGCGGCCTTTGCCGTGGTCGGCAAGGTGCGCAAGGCCGCCTACGGCACGGAACGGCCTCAATGCGCCAGCAACATCATCGGCGTATCGAGGCTTGCCCAGCGCCCACAGCTGATCGAAATCGCCTGCAAAGCGGTACTTGGCTCACACGCTGAGTGACCCGCACTCCCGGTTGCGCTCTACGTGACCGGGAGTACCAGTTGGCCCTCGATCAACGGCTTCTGGTTGGCAACGGCAGCTGCACAGAACGTCATGAATGCTTTGACCCGCCACGATTTGCGGATGTCCTGGTGCGTCAGCAGCCACAGCTCATCCTGCAGCTCCGGCACCACCGGGCCGACGCGTTCAAGCCCAGGCGTGATATCACCCAGCATGCAGGGCAAGAAACCCACCCCCAGGCCTGCCGCGATTGCAGCACTTGCCGCCGCAACCGAATCGGTGCGGTACGAGATGCACTCGGCAGCGACCCTGTCTTCGACATAGCTCGTTGCCTTGAGCCCGCGTAGCGCTGCGGAATAGGAAACCCATGCCTGGCCTTCAGTGAACAGAGGAGTAGGCGTTGTATGGTTGCTGCTGCCGTAGGGAGCCCAGGCGATTGTGGCCAGTTTGCGGCCCACCAGGCTTTCGGCGGGTTTCCTGGTCGCTCGAACCGCAATATCCGATTCGTCTCGCGCAAGGCTCAGTGATTCGTTGCCCACCAGCACCTCGATCGTGATGCCTTCATTGAGGGCCTTGAAGTCCGCGATGATGGGGGTGAGGAAGTAAAGAAGCAGTGAGTCGCTGGTGGTGATACGAAGCTTTCCGAGTGGCCCCTGGCCGGCACGTGAGACACGCCGCGTCACGCTGACAATGTCCAGCTCCACGCGCTCGGCGAGGGCACGCAATTCCGAGCCCTCGATGGTGAGCAGATAGCCTGATTTGCGGTGATCGAACAAGGCTACGCCAAGTGTTTTTTCAACCTGGGAGACCCTGCGGGAGACGGTGGACACGTTGATGCCGAGCTTCTTGGCTGTGGCAGCGCGATTGCCACACTCACTGAGCGTTTTAATGATCCGCAGGTCGTCCCATGAGAGCTGGTTGGCAGCCTCGCCCACGTTCCATTTCACGTCCTTGGGGGTAGCCGGGCTAATTGGGAAATTTCCAGGTAACGACTTCACGAAATCCGTTCCAGATCAGATTGCGACGATCATACGAGAAGGGGCTGCGTGAACCAAGTATCAGCATGAAGGCGAAGGAGGGGGCTTCGGTCGTCCCTTCATGCGCACATCGACACTTGTCGGCGTTATCCTGAATAGTGAGTCCAGGAGCCTTTGGGGAACTGCCCATGCGCAAGTTGACACTGTTGTTCGCGATCGCTGCATTTGCGGGTTGCCAGGCGCCGATGCCCAGTGCCAACCCACAGATGGCATGGGTCGATCTCTCGACGCCATTCCCGAATGACCGTGTGCTGTTGGCCGAACGCCTGGATAAACAACGCCTGCGTGATGGGCGCTTCTTTGAGGTCAGCCCCGGCAGCCATGAATTGGTCGTCAGGTTCGACTACGAAGTAAATGGTGGCGGTGGCATCAGCCTGATGGGAGGTACCACGGTAAGGCAATGCTACCTGACCATCGACTATGAGCATTTCAAGGCTGGGCAGCGCTACGTGCTCGAGGCCCGCTCCATGGCCATGACGCCAGAGGCGAGGCTTTATGATGCGAAGGGAGAGATTGTGGCAGAGGTTAGGGAATTCTATTGCCTGATGTGATGATGAATCGTTCGTTGTTCATTGATTACAACTAGCCTCGAAAAATCAGATTTTTTCGCTTTCTTGTAGGGCATTTCCCAAAGATACTGTTGCCGCCTATTTTCCGTTGCGGGTGCCCTGGCAGGGCTCTAGTCTGGGCCTGTCACTGCTCATCAGTGACACGGCTTTGACAGGCCGTAACGGTTTAAGCATTCGGCTTTCCCTTTATGGTGGCTGTGCGTGGGGCACGCTTGCGTGCGCCGGAACTTGCTTATTCCGCCGGTCTGTCAACCTACGTACAGCTGCCACCCTTCTGTTTGACAGCAGTCAGGTGGCGCACTCATAAAGGTAATAAGCAATTGACTACTGACGAATCGAACGAGAAAACCACCGTAGGCAAGACCACGTTCTACCAAGGTGAAAACCAGACCCATCCGTTGTTTCGCATCGAAGCCGGCATTCCTTGCAAGAGCGCTCGGGAGCAGTCTTCGGAATTGATGGGGTACGTGCGGGAACTGACGATTGTCGGGTTGATGGATGAAAAGCCGATGATGATCTGGGCCGCGCATTACCTGAGCGCGTTGGCCAAGGCGCTTATGGACGATGCCGAACTGGGTATGGTGCGCTGACTTCATTCCACCCGCGGCGGTACGCGAAACGCGGCCGCCATTCACAATGGCGGAGTGGGGTGCCTCGATCATTGTGGTTGAGGTCAACCCTATTTTGTTCTGTGGGTGAGCGGCGAAGGCTGTGATAATGGAGGGGAATTACAAGGGCCATGCCATGCTGACCATCTCCAATAATCTGCATCTGCCAGATGCCGACATCGAACTGACCTACATCCGCGCGCAAGGCGCAGGTGGGCAGAATGTCAACAAGGTGTCCAGCGCCGTGCACCTGCGCTTTGACATTCCCGCCTCGTCGCTGCCCGAGTTTTACAAGGAGAGGCTGTTGGCGCTGCGTGACAGTCGCATCACCGGTGAAGGCGTGTTGATCATCAAGGCACAACAATACCGCACACAGGAGCAGAACCGTGCTGACGCACTGGCGCGCCTTGCCGAGTTGATCATCACTGCCGGCAAGACCGAGAAAAAACGCCGTCCCACCAAGCCGACCCTCGGCTCGAAGACCCGTCGCCTCGAAGGAAAAGCCAGACGCAGCACTGTCAAGGCGGGTCGAGGCAAGGTGGAGTTCTAAGTTCTGCACAAAATGAGATGTCTCAAGCCAGTGAGATCCTGGCGGCGTGGTTTTGCGAGCTTGTGGAAGCGTGGGGCTTGATAGACGAATGGGGACAGAATACGGACGGGCACTTCCAAATACGTCATTTAACATAATACTCATTATGCGCTAGTCTATATTTGGTCACCTGACCACGAGTGAGGCACTTTGGGACCAGGGAAAGCTCCTTGGTAGTTCTCAGAACTAAATGAGTGAAAAAACGGTAAGTAATCGCGTGAATCATGCCTTCCGCCTCACGTTCACAGGTTTGCTTGCAGATCACTTTTCCGACGATCAACTCTACGCTACTGGCTCTAGCGCAACCTTATTGATCATCATCGAGTCCGATTTTACGTCATGACCGGCAGATCTAGAAATGATGCCATTGCTGTGCATGGTCACGCACTGGATGCGGGTTCGCCTATTGGACTGATTCAACAACATTTTTAGGAATCAGTGCGCTCGTTTACGGTATTACTCACGTGCGCGACCATCTGTGCTCCCACGCCTGCAGAGTCCCATGAGTTAGTTCCTGTTACCGCTGTGTCCACCATCTGCTGTCCAAGCCGGCACGATGCTGACCCGCGTGCGCACATGCCAAGATTCACTGTCCACGACGACGTTTGAGGTCACAAGCAGATGCAGTCCTCGGAAGCAATTCTTAGGACGTTTTCGGAACTAATACCTAGACTGCGCCGTTTTTTCTCTGAGTTCACAAATTACTTCCTGCAACCGTTGTGTCCGTCAATTGTCTGGCCCTAGCCAGCACGATGCTGACCCGGCTAAGGCGTTGCCTGTCAGCTAAACCGGCACGTAGAACCACGCTTGATGCGTTCTTTTACTCACACAACGGGCGCCGAGCCGCATTGATACAGACGCGCGTGGCATCAATCCGTGCAGCCTCTGCGCTCACCGATGATGCCGGTATCATCGAGCCATGCCGTTTGCATGTCCTCGCGCTGGTTGAGCAACTGCGTACCGTTCTGATGGTGATTGATCGGTTCGATACGGAAATTGAGCGGGTAGCTTCTCCGCTACCTGACAAGGCATCTCCGGTTTCACCTCTGTGAGGCCGGCCACCGCCATGCATCAGATCTTGATTGACACGCGTGCCGCCTTGGATAACCTTGCAATTGAGGGCTGCAACTGCGCATTTGGCGGGCCTGGGCACCAGCATGAGTTCCCCCCCGCAATTTTGGCAGCAGAGGAAGCTGGTTCCCCTGAAGTAGTGACGGCGGGCATTGCCGGTCGGATTCTGAACCCAAGGTCGCCTGACTGGGAGCTAAAGGATCGCTGCGACTACTCCTCATCCCTTACCAAAGTCGGTTTTAGATCGTAGTGCTTTCATATGGGCGCATTCAGCAGCGAAATGCCGGTTTGGAGCCTTTTCCTGGGGCGTTGTAAACCACTTTTTTGACGTGTAAACCACGGTGGTTAATACGTCAAAAAAGTGGTTTACAAGGGGCGTTTTAGGGGGCGCGGCCGCCCGGGCAAATCGGCCTCCAATTTGAGCGGTGTGGTATGGCATGCTATGCGCACAAGGGGCTAGTTATGCGATCCTTCGGAGCGATGAGAGATTACTCAAGGGGTCAGCTAACCTCCTCCAGCCTTGACATCCTTTCTTAAGGTTATAACTCCACTAAATGTCTAGTATTGGTATCACCTAAAACTATACTAAGTACACTAGATTAGGGTGAAACCTAGCTCCACCCTCCCCTTAAAAATCAAGGTGTTGACATCTATAGGTGTACTATCTGTACCATCCGCACCTTTTTGGGTGGGTGCATTGGATGGCAGTGGTTCAGGTGGTAGCGAAGGTGGTGGTTGACGGCACGGGAATCCAGAGCGAGATTCCTGTCTTGATCACAGAGCACGGTGTGGTCTCCTCGCTGATTGACTACCTCCTGGCCAACCATCATCTGAGCCCTAGTTGGCAGCGTGCGGTAACCCAGGCCACAAAGCTGCTGCTGGAGTACATGGAGGCCAACCAGCACCATTTCTCCGACCCCCGCTCTCTCTTCCAGGCCTTTGCCTCACGTCTCTATACGGGAACAATCGGAGATGATGGGCTAGATCCATCTGGCTTAGGGTGGGTGCCAGCCAGTCGTAACTCATCAGACCGTCATATCTCAGTCCTCAAGGGCTTCACAGACTATCTGGCTGATCTGTACGACGCTCCGGCCATGAACCCCCTGATGACCGCCAGTACCTATGATCAGCGGCTTAATTACGCTGCCTGGCACCGCCGCAACAGCAATGATTTCCTAGGGCACATCAAAAGCAAAGCGCTCTCGAAGAACGTCGATCAGGCGCGGAATATTCGAGGCCGGCGCGCACTCAGCAAGGCTGATGATGACGCCATCGCGTTCCCTGAGAAGCTTTTCCAAGCGATGTACATGGAGGGCTTCGGTGGCGCTCCTGATCCTAGGTGCGCAGTGCGAGATCAACTGATACTGATCATGATGCACGGCGCGGGCTTACGAGAGAGCGACGCACAGCACCTCTGGGTAGTGGATGTCGAAGATCACCCTCTGATCGAGGGTGGCGCCATGGTTCGTGTCTATCATCCCGAGGAAGGCAAGGCCCCAGACAACTGGAGAGGCCGCAAGGGCACCACGACTCGCGCAGCGTACTTGAGGGAGAAGTATGCCCTAACGGCCAGGAACCTTCGCCAAGGCACGAAGCGTGTTGGGTGGAAAACGAGACTGGTCGACCACGCGGACAACTACATCCAACTGTACTGGTTCCCTACACGCTTCAGCGTGCTATTCATGATGCTTTGGAAGGTTCATATCCGATACTTGGCGACTGTAGAGCGGCACCATCCTTACGCCTTCGTTTCCTACGAAGAATCCGTCGCAGGCCAGCCATACACCCTTCAAGCACTGAACGGCAATTACAAGCGAGCCTTGGCGCGTATTGGGCAAACCGTATCGAAGCCTGAGGGTCGATCCACCCATGGCCATCGGCACGCTTTTGGTCGGCGCCTGAGGAAGGCTGAGGTTCCCCCGCAGATCATCCGCAAGGCTATGCACCACACCTCCCTGGACTCGCAGAAAAGATATACCGCACCAGGTATCGCGGACGTTTCCTCTGCGCTTACCGCCGCAGGGGAAAGGCTCGACGAGCTGACCGACAGCGGCCAGATCATTTCGCCCTTCAACGATTGGGACGAAGCGCTACCAGCGACTCTGGAAGCATTCGAATCGCCACAAACAAGGTACAGAGTTAAGAAATTTTGACTAAGACAACACGACGCGGATCACGAGACGGTCGCTCTTCGGACACGAACTTCACTTGGATTGTGCAGGAGCGAGGCGAAGCCTGGGAGCGCTGGCGTCAACTCCTATCCGGCTGGATTGCAACGCAGACCGGCTCAATTGGTGTGAAGATCAACGCGATGAATTGGTTCATGGCCAATTACCTGCCGACGGTGCCAGGCGGATCTAGTCCTGACGTGTTCTTTCAGGTCGCGGAGAAGGGTTTGCTGCCAGAGTTGAGGCCGCTCATGGAGTCATCCATGAACGCTGCGACTGCCGTGAAAAACCAGAACTGGATCGTGGATCTGCTCGACTGGATCATCATCCACAGCTACAGCGAGCCAAATGACCATGGCGTCCCTATGGCTCTGGTCAAGAATCCGTTCGCCAAGGGCAAGGAAAAGACGGTAATCACCGAGACCGTGCACAATCCGTTGCCCTACGCATATCTTCGTGAACTTCGCGAAATTCTGTGCCCGCAGCCCAGGGGTACATTCCGCGATTGGGAGTGGGCTCAGCGACAGTCCGGTCAACTGCGCTCTGATTTTGGAGATTGGTTCCCGGTCGAGCAGTCGGTTATCGACGAGGATGACCCGGATTGCGTATGGCGCTACAAAAATGATCGCTACGAAATCTGGTCGCCTGTTCGGTCGATGGCGCTTCACGTAAAGCTTCATTTGCCGCTTCGTACCTATCAGGTACGTTTCCTGGACTCTGGCGAGGCTGATACGTGGCGGTATGAGGGTGGCGACTGGGTTCTGAACAATCGCCATGGGTTCTCTCTAGGTCGCGAGGGAAACCCCTGGAAACGGGGAATCTTCTGCCGTATCCACGACCAGGACATCGGTGAAATCATGACCGGTCTCTACGTCAGCACAAACAAAACGGCAGACCAGAACAAGGAGTCTCGTGAGCGAGGCTACACGATTCCATGGCAGAACGAAGATGTCCTGTACTGGCTGGAGCGCCTGAGGAATTGGCAAGAGAAGTACAACCCCATTAACGGCCCAACCTCCTGTGCTGATCTGGCAGAGAAGCACTTCGGTAGTGTCAAAACTGCCGAGCAGAAGAAAGACATGGGCTCGATCTGCTTCCTCTTCCGCGACCCCACGGCGCCTCCAGGAGAGCGTGACAAGCCCATGGGAGGCTACACACTGCCTAACCTGTGGTATCGATTGCTCTCGACGTTAGAAGATCGGGTTGCCGCACGTGGCCAGACCCTTTCTGACGGCTCTAGGTTGCGTTTCGTACAGCCTCCCGACCCCAAATTGAATGTGCTGCCGATCAAAACGGATTTCCCACTCCACAGCCTCCGTGTTTCGCTTCTGACGTGTTATGCCATGGAGGGGCGCGTCCCGATTCAAGTGCTATCCAAGCTGATTGCAGGTCACTCTCGGATCATCATGACGCTGCACTACACGAAGCCGACCCCGGCTATGGTGTCCCAGGTAATGGACGTTGCAAGCGGACGCATCAGCGCTACGCAGGATGAAAATCTGAAGATCTTCCTTCGGGACGCTGACATGCGTCAGATCCACTCTAAAACGGCCTTCATTGATGGCAGCGCAATCGAGATTGCGTTGGCGAATCGCAATGCAATCGGCTGGGAGCAGCGTCACATCGGGCTGTGCCTTGTCGGTGGAAACAGCGCTCGATCTGACGAAATGAGCAACATAGGCGGATGCTGGAACGGTGGGGAGGTCATAACTCGGGGCAATAAAGGGCCTGTCTATGGCCCAGTCCCACATGGCCTAGAGAACTGCCCACGTTGCCGCTGGTTCATCACCGATGCACGTTATTTACCAGCGCTTGTGGCCCACCTCAACATGCTGAGTTATCGAGCCTCCCAGGTTTCGTCGCTTGCCGTTGAGATCGAGCAGCAGCGCGATGATCTGCTAGACGAGATGTACTTTGCTGAGCAGGAAAACCGCCCATTCCTGCTACAAGCAGAGCTGCAACAGGCTCAAAGACGCTATGAGAAGCAAATCAAAGAGGCTGACGAGTACGCGAAAGACCTGATCTCCTGCTTCCAGATCATCAGCAAGATTGTCTCAATCGAAGAGGGTCGGGACACAGGTGATTCGGCCACGAAGTTGGTAGCCGTGGGATCTTTGGAGGACATTCATCAGCCCATCTCATTCATCGAGACCAGTAGTGAGCTGTGGCAGATCTCCCAGCTGTGCGAAAACGCTGAAATCTATGCTGATTTGACGGATGAGCTGAGGGCCACACCTGCCATCGAGAAGCGCTCTCGCGCTTTGAATCACCTTCTGATGCGGGGCGGCTACGCACCTATTTTGATGGGAATGGATGATCGCCTCCAGCTTATTGCCGGGAATGCGATGATGAGGTCTATGGCTTTGACGCTGTCTCCCAATGACCGAATGGAGGGATTCCGTGAGGTTTCCAGCCTGCTTGAGGCAGGAGAAGGCCTACAGCTTCTACCAGCCGCTATGGAGCCGCTGGAGCGCCTCACGAAGCAACCGGTGGCGAAGCTATCCGATCTGATCACAACCACCTCAAAACACGTCCGGGAGGCCATCCGTGATCGATCCCCAGCTCATCTTTGAAGAATTGGTAAGCCAGGCCACCAAACAGCAAGCCAAGTCCCTGACGGTGCTGCATGGCGTCCTGGAGGCACATCAGAAAACGAAGAGTCGCAACTTCTCGATTGCCACGATTGCCAAGCTATCCGTTGCGGCTGGCGGGCCATCTGCCTCAACGATCCGCAACAGCGGAGGGTTTCGTTTCCGTCAGCTGATTGAGGCCTGGGCTGCAAGTGTGGGCACGGATAGGAGACTGCCTACGAAGTCCAAGGAACAGGGCATACCAAGCGACAACGAGCTGCTTCAACGTATTGACGATCCAGCTCTGCGTGCGGTGTTTACACAGGTTATGGCCGAGCGCCGTCGCTACTTGGCTGAACTCAACCTTCTGAAATCCCAGAAGGACATCGTTGTCGACCGCCGCCCAAATGTGGTCGAGATACCTCAAGAGAGGGAGTCAGTTCAGCTTTTGCCCTCATTGACAGGGGTTCTTAGTGACATGGAGATCACAGCCCTCAGAGCGGCGGTATCGGACGATTTCTTCGATAGGCAAGGCTGGATGGTGACCAGGGCGGGCCAGGTGAAAGGCGATTCAGGTGAGATCTATAAGCATGGGTACGTGCCTGCAATTCGGAAAATTCTGAAAGAAATCGAATGATCTGACACAGCTGCGTGGAGATGGCTTGTAGTACATAGACATAGTACATATACTAACCATCCCTCGCGGCTGTAGCCCCCATGGTTAATGGCCCACGATCATCTTAGTACAGTAGGTGATCTTATCTGTA
>NZ_JBKGFP010000060.1:0-146291 GCF_046557535.1 Pseudomonas sp. S1(2024) | reverse complement strand
GCATCGGTCACCGCAACAAGGTGCTGACGCTCGTCGTAGCGGTACCAGGTGCTCTTGCCCGAGCAGTCCTGATAACGCTCGACCTGGGCCAGGGTATTCCACCACAGGTACTTGGACTTGTAAGTCGCATCGATGATGGTATGCGGCAGGCCGTCATCGCTGTTCAGGTACTCGGTCATCTGGCCGAGGGCATCGAATTCGGCGAGCAGGTTGCCCTTGTCGTCGTAGCGCGCTCGCCAGGTGCTGCCGTCCGGATAGCTGACCTGGGTCACCAACGTGGTCAGGTGGTGATATTCGTAGGTGGTCTTGCGGCCCAGCGGGTCGGTTTCTTCTAGCAGGCGGGCGTATTCATCGTACTTGAAGGCGAGCCGGTTGCCGTCCGGCAAGTCCAGGCCGGTCATGTTGCCCTGTTCGTCCAGCTCGATGGCGTAGCGTTCACCACCGTAGTCACGGCTGGCGAGCACGCGATGATCGGCGTTGTACTGCACTTCCAGCTCGCGGCCGAGCACGTCGGTGGCCCAGCTGGTGCGGGCGTCGAGGTCGTAGCGGAAGTGGTAGTGCTCGCCATCGCTGGTCCAGTGCTCGACCACGCGCGGCTTGTCGCCGAGGGTTTCCCAACGGTAGTGACAGCCCAGGCCCAGCGCGTTGCTGTGGGTCACCATCAGGCCTTCGGCGTAGCTGAAGCTGCGCACCGTGTCGCCGTTGCGGTTGATCACCGCGCTCAGTTGGCCGTGTTCGTCGTAGCGGTACTGGGTGAGCGTTTCCACCGCTTCGTTGTTCACCACGCGCTTGATGTCGGTCAGGCGACCCAGCGGGTTGTCGTAGTGCAGGTGCACGCGGGTACCGCCGGTGGCGCTGATGTCGGTCAGCGTACCATCGGGCGTGCGGGTGAAATGCAGGAAGTGGCCGAGGGCGTTTTCGATGCGTTGCAGTGGCACTTCGCTGTTGGTGTCTGGCACTTCGCCGAAATAGAAGAACAGGTTGTCGAGGGTTTGCAGGATGTAGTGGCCGCCCTCGGTGCATACCAGGTACACCTGTTCGTGCGGGTTGTAGATGCGCTGGCCCGGTTGCAGGGTCACGAACGGGATTTCGCGGCCCTGGTTGTCGGTGAGGTAGATGAACGAGCCCTGGCGGCGCAGGCTCTGCTCCCAAGGCAGCACCCAGCCGCGACCGAGCACGCTATCGACAGTCAGGTCGCTGGCGTAGAAGCGTGACCACTCGATCGGCATCAGGCCAGGCAGGCTGAAGTCGATTTCGTCGGGGATCAGTTTGCGGCCGGTGGTGAGGTCGACCGGGTTGCCGACCAGGCCGCCGATGGCCCTGCGGGCGACGGGTTCGACCACGTAGCGGCTGGCCACCTCGCCGGCGACGAAGCCGGCGGTGAACTTCAGGGCGCAAGGCATGACGGCTTTCATGCCGGCCTGGGTACCCGCCTTGATCAACTGCGCGATACCACCCGCGGCACCGGCGATGGCCATCAGCACATCCACGGTGGTGCGCAGCCACTCCGGGATCTCGTCATCCACTGGCAGATAGCGGTAGGTGCCACCGCCGATGATGACGTTGTCCGACCCACCGGAAATGGTCGCGCCGCAGGTCAGCTTGTCGCCCTTGCGTGCAGCCGCGACGCTGTTGATGAAGACATTGGTCGAGCCTTCGGCGATCTGCACCGGGCCAGGGTGCTTGTCGCAGGCACCGATGCTTTTTTCGACGCGGGCGGCCTTGCGGCTGTTGATGAATACGTTGGGTGAGGCAGTGGTTATCGTCCCTGAGGGGGACGAGAACATACTGCCTATCGCCTCTCCGGCGGCGGTCAGCAAGCTGCCTCCGATGCCGGCTGCGAGGCCGGCCAGCAAGGCCACGCCGAACCCGCAGGTGAAGGTGGCGATGGCCACCGTGGCCACCAGCGCGATGCCCAGGGCTGCCCCGATCAGGAAGCCCCCCAGCGCGCTGGTGTGCGATATCTCGTCGCCGAACCTGGCCGCTTCGAACATGAGGGATTACTCCTGTTCGCCGGACTCGGCGCTGGTTACGGACGGGGCTCGCGGCGTGAAGCTGGCCAGCAAGTTGTCCCAGTCCTGGTTCTGCTGGGCACTGAAGTCGGCCTGTGCGGTGGTGGAAAAGATCAGGGCACGCCCGGGGCTGATGATGAAAGCGGCCTGGCGCTGATACAGCGGGCGGCCCTGGTTCATGTAGTAGGCGTCGATCTGGATGCCGGCAATGGGTGCGGTAGCCGAGAGCGAGACGGCCTTGTTGCCCATGCGGGTGTAACCACGCAGCTTGGAGGTGAGCATCTTCACCTGGCGATCGACATAGGCCTGCAACGCTTCGTCCGGCAGCAAGGTGTCACGCGAGATGGTGATGCTCAACGGTGCTGGAACACTAGCACCCAAGACGAACATGTTGACCGTGCGGTCCTCGAAACCTGCCGGCAGCGCGATGCCGCCTTCCTGCAACTCGTAATCCATGCGATGAAAATTCCTGATAGCGAAAAAATCGGAGTTCAGCCCTGCGCGAAGCCATCGAGCATGCGGTCGAACTCGGCCAGCCACTGGCTCAGGCCCGGCTTGCTTGGGTCGATCACGCTGGAAATATCCAGCCATTGCAGCGACTCGCTGCCGGTGATGGGCACCAGCGCGCCGATCAGGCGACCGTGCCGGGGCTCGTGGCCAGCATTGAAGTGGAAATCCAGGACCTTGGCCGGGTTGCCAGCCAGGTGGGAATCACGTTGACGAATCACGCGCAGTTGCGGGTTCAATTCGCGCAAGGCCTGGATCGCGCCCTCGAACAATTGCTCCAGCGGTTGCCTGGCGCGTACATCACGGCGGCGGATGCTGAGGCTGATCGGCTCGCCTTCATGCTCGATGGTGGTCTGGATGTCGCGAAAGCGAAAGCCGATCGGAAACTGCAAAGTGAAACCTGCGAAGGTGAAACCGCTGCCCACATCCTGCAACGCGGCTGGCACCGGTTCCGGCTCGGGCACAGGCTCAGGCACATGAGAGGCTTCCGCCAACCTGGCCAGCCGCGCAGCCTCCTCTTGCGCTTCGCGCCTGGCAGAGATGCGGTCGTAGATCGAGGGCTTGTACATGAACCTTGCCTCAGTCGTTGATCCGCACCGCGGCGCCAGTGATCTGGGTGGTGTCGGTGCTGGTGGTCACGATGACCTTGCCTTTGATCTCGATACCTTCCGGGGTCAGCGTGATGCTGCTGTCGCCCACCTGCAGAATGATGTGCTGCTTGGCGGCCACCTGTATGAACTGGTTGTCGACCTGCAGGGTATAGGAACCTTCGGTCACTTGCACCACGGTGTCTTTCTTGACCGTTTCGGTGTGCGTGCCACCTACTGTAATCGTGCGGTTGTTCCCCACATCATGGGTCTCATCCAGCTCGATCTCGGTATCCATGTTGCGCTCGGCATGCATGATGATCTGCTCGGCGCCGGCCTTGTCCTCGAAGCGGAAGAAGTTGGCGGTTCCGCCGTCGCCCTTCATCGACCGGGTCAGGAAGCCACTCTGGGTCTTGTTCGCCGGCAGCGACCATGGCGGGGTGTTGGTGCTGTTGTACAGGCTGCCCATGATCAGCGGCCGGTCGGGGTTGCCGTCGAGGAACACCACCACCACTTCGTCGCCTACACGTGGGATCTGGATGCTGCCGAAGCCACCGCTGGCACCGGACTGGGCGACGCGTACCCAGCACGAGCTGTGGTCGTTGTACTTGCCATTGCGGTCCCAGTGGAACTGGATCTTCACCCGGCCCAGTTCGTCGGTGAAGATCTCCTCACCCGGTGGGCCGACGATGATCGCGGTCTGCGGGCCGGCGATGGTCGGCTTGGGCGTGCTCAGCTGCGGGCGGAACGGGATCTTCTTGCGCACGCAACTGAAGGTGTTGAAGTAGCTGGCCTGCTGGCCGGTAAGGTAGTTGTTGTGGCCTTCGCTTTCCACGCTCATCAGCAGGAACTGGCGGTCTTCTACCGGGCCCTGGTCGTGGATGTAGTGCTGCAGCAGCTCGAAGGTGTAGCCCGGCTTCATGGCCCGACAGTTACTGGCACCTTCGAACTTCTTGCCGCGCAGCTCCAGCGCCTCGATGCGCAGGCGCAGCAGGGTTTCGCCCTCGTCGTAGGTGCCGTGGGTGTACTGGCCGGGGAAGTCGTAGATCTCGAAGTTCTCGACATCGCCCTGCTTGTTCACGCTGTTCAGTGCCACCGGCAGGCGGTTGTTGGGCTGGCGGTAGTCGAAGGTCTGCGTGGCCATCTTGCCGGACTGCAACTGGCGGTTGCCGCTCCACTGGGTGATGGAGTCGGCAGTCTCGGTGACCGAGGCGCTGTGGAAGCGGATTTGCGGTTGCTCGGGGATGTCCACCAGCGTGCTGGAGTCATCGCAGATGATCATGGTGTGGCCTTCGGCGGTGTGCTCGAAGTAGTAGAACATCCCCTCTTCCTCCAGCAGGCGCTGGACGAAGTTGAAGTCGGTTTCACGGTACTGGGTGATGTAGGTGTAGCGCTTCTGCGGACGGGTCAGGCGGAACTCGTGACGAGAGAACGCCGGGCACAGGGCGAACACTTCGGTAACCACTTCCTCGACCGTGTTGCCCTGGAAGATCCGCGTGTCGAAGCGGTTCTTCAGCATCGAGAACCACGGGTTGAGGGTTGCGGTATAACACGCCATGCCGCCGTCGCTGCCAATGCTGGCAAAGCGTGTGAGGTAGCCGGTTATGTAGCGCGGGCCGCCTTCGGCCAGTTCGATCTCGATGCTGACATGCTGGCCCATCATGGATTTGAGCGGCACGCCGGAGTCTTCGCAGACCAGCAGCAGTTCGTAGTTGAACGCCCGCGACAGGGCTTCGGTGCCCTTGAAGGTTTCCAGCAGCAGTTCCTGCTCGGGGTTGGCCAGGTTGTGAAACTTGAACAGGCGGCGGTTCTGCGGCGACAACAGCGCGGAGGCCAGGTCCATGATCATGCGAAATCTCCTTGAAAACACGGCCAGCACGCGCTTGCGATGCTCAGCTGCAACCCTGATCTTGCGGGCGTATTCTGCATGCGCGCATAACGCGCGTGCTCTGCGGAATCATGCGACTGCCTGCAGAAAGGAAAGTGCCATCATGCATTGAAATTAATGCGACATGGTTCACATTCCCGAATGCCAGGCAGGCAGAAAGGCCCAAAGGAAACACCGGCAAAAGCTGCCCTGTCAACTCACTACAGGCCTTGAAAAACCGGGCAATACCGCCCTGCAAGGCAATGTCATATCGCCATCTTTGATATTCCTCACTGGCGCCCGGAAGCGCCCCGGCTATCGCCGAACGGCCCGTCGCAGAAGGTCCTTGAGATGTCGATCAGAGCCCATGCCTGACAGCTCCAACTCGAACTGTCTCGCTACCTGACGCATCAGCTCCACTGGCGGAGAAAAATGTTTCATAACGTGGATTGGTTCAAATTTTTCGCCACTGGCCAATTCCGGCAAATGGCCATCGCGAACGCGGTCGTAATGGCACTTGCGGGACGCGGCCAGCCACAAAACCGTGCAGCGATACTCAATTGCCATCATTGCCGCGCACGCCTGTCATGAGAACAATGGGCTCTCCGCCGGACTTCGCCCCCATCCTGAGGTCTGACGCGACATGCTGCGCTCGCCGCCGAGCGCCGCCACTTCCATGGACAGTGAAGCGAAAATGGATCTTTTAGCCAACATCCCCAGTTGGGGAGACATCGAACGCAATCTCGAGCAGAAATTCAGCGAGCTCAACCAGAGCGTCGACAGCGGCCTGAACAGCGCCCATGAAGCCTGGGACGGTTTCAGCCGGCGAGTGAGCAATGGCGCCAACCAGGCCTATGGCTACCTCGGTGGCCAGCGTATCGACAACGTGCGCCAGGCCATGGCCCTGTCCTACCCGATCATTCAGGACAACCTCAAGCGCAAGTGGTCCTCGATAGGTATCGAGCAAATCCTGCCGGTGCTGCTGCAACTGGTCAAAGAGGTTTCGATGATCCTTGGTGGCAGCGTGGCGGTCGGTACACTGGCCGGCGGCGTGGCCGGGGCGTTCGCGTTCGGTGTTGGCGCGGCACCTGGGGCCGTGGCCGGCGCCGGCATTGGCCTGCAGGTCGGCAACCTGATCCTCATGGGCCTGGGGCTGTCCGCCATCGCCGAGTATTTTTATCAGGGCCTGCCGGCCTGCCTGTCGACCCTTCAGCAAGGCATGGCCACGGCCTGGTTCGCCGAGGATGGCCTCAAGCCTGCTGGCCTGGACCCGAGCGGCGGTTCCGCAGCGCAGGCCCAGGAGCGTATCGAGCGTGCGGCGCGCCAACTGGCCCGCGGCCAGGAGCAACTGGTGTTGCTGCTGCTGACGGCCATTGTCACCTACCTGACCCGCGGGCAGATAAAGGCGGGCATTCTGAGGAATATGGAAACGCCTGCCATACGCAGTGCCCGGCTGCAGGCGGAAATGTCCAACAAGCAACTGGCCGCCTGGCTGGCAAAAAACGAGCAAAAGCTGCTGGCACATACTGAACTTCAAGCACGTGACGCCACACCATTCAAGCGTGCAGAAACTGAACCACTACCTGCCAACGAACGCTCTCGCGAGCTATCGCAGAAGGCTGTTGAGCCGCCAAAACCCAAATACAAACCTGGATTCACCGAAGAAGATATTCTTGCAATCGCCAAAGGCGAAAGGCCCGACCCCACCACTTATCTAGACCCAGATTATGTCGCGCAACACTTGGCCCAATTCGAAAATGGCGCCTCACGCTTCATGACCCAGACCAACCTTGAGAAATACGGCATCGCACAGAGAGATGGTACGTCGTTCATCATGCCAGGCCACGAAGCAACCGAACTACTTGCCAAGACAGCAGGTGACAAGCGCGCGTTGGAGCAAGCCCTTGGCTTGCCTGAGAATTTTCTTGATACCAATGCACTGGTCCGGGTAGACATCCCTGATCCGAAGCAGTTGAATCTACGGATTCCATCAGGAAATGAAGCCGGTGCTAACGAATTCTGGATCCCTGGTGGCAAGCTACCTGACGGCAACAGTGAAGCCGTCATAGACGCGGCGGGTATTGCCGCCAAGATGTTCAATACCGCTCCCCTTTTTTGAAGGCCCCCTATGAAATTCAAAGATCTTTTCATCAGTCGTCAGCACATGTACTCAATCGGCATCGAAGAAGACGCTGGTCAGTATTACGTTTCGTTCCCCGTCAGCAACGGCATGGTTGACTACGAAGAATATTACGCCATCGCTCCAGCTACATTTGATGCCTTCATGGATGACCCTGATTCGGCGCTGGCTTTCGTGATAAAATGCCGCAAAAGACAACTCGATGAATTACTAATCATCAAGCCGGGAAAAAATCGGGGCACGGCCATCTAGTGCCACATAGATAAATGCTGACGAAATACGACATTGCATGAACGTTTGACCCTACCAACAAATGAGTGGCGCCCTCTTACGCTGCGGTGAAGTGGTGCAGTACCTTACCCCAATCAGGACTGACCATGAACACCGAAACACTCAAGCAGAAATTACTCAAGCTTCGCTTGATCATCGACAGCCTGAAGGCGCAAGACCCTGCCGCGATGAAGCTGAGCGTCGAACTGGAGCCACTGCTGAAAGCCGCAGACCAATAGCCCCATGCCTCCAAGTGAACACGGCCAAGAATCAAACACATATCGATACAACTCATGCACATCACGTGGACCGAAATCCATTCCGTGGAACGACGCAAATAACCTGTACCGGAAATAACCTTTTCAAACTAATATGAGCAGGTGAGAAATGAAACCAGCCACACCACTGGAGTATGTAGATAAAGCAATTGCGCTGGCGATTGACCGAAAAAAGCGCATTCCTGGCTTTACGATTTACGCGAGTATAGTCGACCAGTTAAAGTACATCAGGGCAGTTTTCGACGATACCGAAAAAGATAAATCCAAGCTGCACAGGCTAACGATTGGAGCTATTGCATCGAAGGAATTCGAGGAAAATGACCCGGAGTTGGCCAAGGTATTGAAGGACGCTTACTACGTGGCCATTCAGTCGGCCCGCGGCTTGACGATTCAACTACCTGATTGAACTCGGCCACTAGCGAGTTCATACCTTGGTTGATTACGAAGAGTATTATTGGATCGAACAGGCACCGTTCGATGCCTAGCTGCAGCGGCCGAGCACCACCCCTGCGATGGTCAGCAAGAGCCGGAAACGCCAGATGGACCATGAGTTGATCTACCCGCCAAGCGCCAATCGAGGTCGAGCGCGCAAGACCCTCAATGCGCCACGCTATGGCATCCAAAAACATCGCGGGTAGAATTGCCGACGAGCTTTACGATGAAGCCAAGTGGTGGGTCATCCGCAAGCTGCGCCCCGACGGGATAGACTTGCCTACCTGGCCAAGCGCCCTCAGGCTGCCATCGATGCCCTCATTGCCATCGCCCCCACGTTCAACCTGCCCAAGCTCTGCGAATGAATACACGCTCCTCACAAATGTCACCCGGGCTTACGCCTCTCAAGATGAGGCTGCTGGCCGTCGCCATGTTCATCGCATTGCTCCTGGTAGGGGCCGTCTCGCTTTATGCCTATACCAACTACCTGTTCCCGCTGTTCGGCAGGCTGCTTCGTGGCGCTCCGGTCGTGGAAACACCGTACCTCGCGTTCGGCCTGCTCATGGCTCCACCGGCACTCGCCATCCTGCTCGTTGGCAGTGCGATCTGCGCCTGGACCGGCAAGAAGTTCGACCCGCCCCCTGCATCCTGGCTGCACCGCTTCCAGACGTTGATGTTCGGGATATCGATTAAAACACTGATCTATGTAGTACCTGCAGTGATGGTTCTGACTACGGGGGCTTTGCTGGCCAGGGGTTACACGCCCTGCTCGAAGCTGCTGATATCGGGTTCTGCCTGGCAGTTGTTCTGGGTCAATGATGACCGGGTGTGCTTCAAGCCGGATCACTACATCAACGACAACTGGCCATGCAAGGTTATCGACGGCAAGGACGTTTGCGTCCAGGTCGATGGGCGGTAAGTTGCCTACCTTGGTCAGGCTCAAAGCGAGTACGGCGGAAAACCGAAAAGGTAACAGTTGATAAGCAGCAGCGATTTGGAGACGGGGCGTACAGCGGCGCCCCTCCGGTCTACGCACACTCAGGCATTAAATGGACAAAGACACACTGAAAATTACAGCCAGAGCGCTTCGCGAAAAACTTGAAATTCTCAAGGACCAGAATCCTGACGCCATGACCATGCTCAACCTACTTCGCGACCTTCTGTTGAAATCTGAGAACGGTGAAATCCACGCACCTTTAGAGGCGCGAGACATCTCCTGGTATCGTTCTCTACAGGAAACAAACTTACAAGACGACCATGAACTTAGCGAGGCTTTTGCCAAATTCTATATGGCGTTAATCAATGGACAAGAATGGAGTTCATTTAAAAAATTCCAGGCTAAAAGTAACACACGCGAAAGGCACGGCACCCAGCGCTGCGCCCCACACTAGAGCGGCCGATCGCCAACGCCTGAACAAAAGGTGCTATCACTCACTGCCAGATAGCAGCTCGTCCATTTCATCCCCCTGAGGCGCGAGTTCAAACAACCGGCTTGCCAGTTCACAAATGTGCCGCGACCAGGCAACCTTGGCCACCCACTCCGGCGGCATGCCCGACACCCCATACAAGGCGCCGGCGATCTGCCCTGCCGTCGCCGCCACGCTGTCGGCATCATCGGCAAGGTTGGCAGCCAACAGAATCGCATCCCTGAAATTGTCCGTATTCCACACAGCCCAGAGCGCTGCTTCCAAGGTATCGACCACATACCCTGACGAGCGAATTTGCTCACGGGTTTTGTGCTTGTACTCCCCGGCATTGATGATCAAGGCCCGGGGCTGCAAGGGGCGCACCTTCGGCGACAACGCCTCTTCCTTGTCCGCGCCATTGAGCGCCAGATGCAGCTGTGCCCCGAACAACTTGCAGCACTCCGAGACCTCGATCGCGCGATGGGTCACGCTGCTCTGCGTCACACTCTCCCACCAGGTTGCCGACAGCGAGTGGCGTCTGAAAATGGCCGTAGGCGCGAGCCGTATCAACGAACCATTGCCCGCTGTCGAGGCTTCGAGATTGCCCATCCACGCAAGCCCTTGGGCCTCCCACCCTTCCAGGGCTCGGCGGGTGACATTGCCGATGTCGAAGCAGCGGCCATTGGCGCTATTTTCACCCTGCCGGTACCAGCGCACCATGGCATCGGCAAAGGTCGCGAAATCGAACTTGCCTTGGCTTGCGTAGGTGCCTGCCAGGCACAGGGCCATGCTGGTATCGTCGGTCCACTCACCCGACGCGAGGCGGAACGGCCCACCGCCGACCATGTCGCTGACCTGCCCCTGATCGCGGCGCTGGAACTCCAGAGTGGTGCCTACCGCATCGCCAATCGCCAGTCCCAACAGTGCCCCCTGCGCGCGGTCTAGCGCCTGGCCTGGTGTCAAGGTGCAGGATCGGTCGTTCAGCCAGGCGGGCTTTGTCCGCAGCAGCCTTGGTGCGTCGGGCTCCGGCATGTAGGCCATGCGCTGTTGCAATTGCGGCGATAGTTCGGGGAGCAAATCGGCGTAACGCTTTGCGTAGTCGCTCAGGATTGCATCCGGGCTTCTCAGGTCGATCATGCTGATTCCTTGCAGTAGGTTGCTCTCGTCCATGCGCTCATTTTGCTTGAGCTGCACTACCCCGGCAATGACCCGAGCAAGCCGCCGACCATGAGGATGGCACCGGCTACGCCGGTGTTCGCGGGTGAACCCGCTCCCACAGGGGCCGTGCAGGCTTCACGGTTTTGGCTGAGGCAATTGTTGCTGCAGGCAGGGCACAAACCCTGGGGCCGGCGCTGTTCCTGTGGGAGCGGGCGCGCCCGCGAACACCGGCGCAGCCGGTGCCATCCACCGCGTCGCCTGCTTCGCGGGCGTGCCCGCTCCCACAGTGATCGCGCACGTTTTCAAGGTTTTTAGCGAGACCGTTGCCTCTGCTGGTGCGGCATTGGCCCGGGGGCCGACGCTATTTCCGAGGGGGCGCGCGAGCTTTCAAAAGTCACTATCCAAACGGATGGATCGCGCTTGATAACACCCTTTCCACGCGGCACATTCCGTCGCATTGCCATCATCCTGAGGCGTCTCGCCAATACCTCCGCGAGAAAGCGGTCAGCGCAAAAAATGAGACCGGATTCACTTTTTGCAAAAAACTTTTGCCAAGGATTTTTATCGCATTCCCGCCCCTCGCACACCCACGTTTTCGGGCCTGAACCCTTATTTCCCGCGTCCGAAACCCCCAATCAATATCACGACGCTATCATTGCGTCACATCACAAAACAGGGAAAAAATCGCCCCCCTCGCGGGAACTTCTTCAGCAGCGAGGTGCCCTACTCGGCATTGCTGGCAACACGATATTCATGTGCCAGCACTCAAGTTTGCCGCCGTCGAGAGGCGCAATTTCAGGTCCACGCCATTGGCGTTTCAGGACGATCAAGCAGGCACATGGACGATGCACCGATGACACAGACATTCGATGTCGAAGCACTGATCAAGCTGCGTAGCCAGACGCGGGCGATCTCCGATGCGCTGAAGGCGCAGGCGGCGGATTACCTCGCCACCGTGGCACCGCTGATCCGTCCGCAAACCCTGTTTGGCGAATACCTGCAAGGCGCCCAGCGCAGCAGCGGGCGCGAAACCCAGGGCCACTTCCAGGCCCTGGTCGAACTCTACGAACGTATCGGCTCGGCCGCGCCGTTCCAGTTGGTCACCGAGCTGGAAGTACCGCTGAACCTGATCAGCACCACCCCCGAACTGTTCCCGCTGGAATACGACAAGGCCCTGGAGCACAGCGGCCAGGTCATCCGCATCACCAGCCCGACCCGCTGGGTGGTGGGCTTCCACGCCTTCGACCTGGCGCGGTTTCGCAACGTCATCAAAGACCCCAACCGCAGCAGCGCCGAGCTGTACCGCTTCGTGGTGCACTACCTGGTGCTGTTCTACTGCCTGAGCAAGTCGCCTGGCCTTGGCCGGCTGTTCGAGGGCCTGCGCTACAGCCTGAGCTTCGAGCGCCTGAAGGGCTTTGGCGACCTGCCGTTCTGCGTCATCAGCTCGCCGGTGCGCTCTGAACTGCCCGACGATTCGGTCATCCGCAGCAGCACGCAGATTGCCGGCAACACCAGCTTCGAAGAACTGGTGGGCCGCGACAACATCCTGGAAATGAACGACGAAATCCGTCAGCGCCTGCTGCTGACGATCGAAGGACTGTAACGCGCTGCGCCCGGTCACGGGCCGCGCATTGTTTCGCAGCGAATTGCTCGCACTGGAGAACACGATGGCGAAGAAGGAAAGCACTCAGCACAAACTCGACCGCGTTCGCGCGCCTCGGGTCCATATCACCTACGACGTGGACATCGGCGATGCCATCGAGAAAAAGGAGCTGCCCTTCGTCGTCGGCGTACTGGGCGACTTTTCCGGCAACCCGCTGGAGCCGCTGCCCAAACTCAAGGACCGCAAGTTCGTCTACATCGACCGCGACAACTTCAACGGCGTGCTCAAGGGCATCAAGCCGCGCCTGACCTACCGCGTCGACAACACCCTGGCCAAGAACGGCACCCAGCTGGGCGTGGAGCTGAACTTCAACAGCCTCGAAGACTTCGAGCCACAGAACGTGGTCAAGCAGGTCGAACCGCTGCGCAAACTGCTGGAAGTGCGCAACAAGCTGGCCGACCTGCGCAACAAGATGGGCGGCAACGACAAGCTCGAAGAGCTGCTGATGGATGTGCTGCAGAACACCGAGAAGCTCAAGACCCTGGGCAAGGAATTCGGCCGTGAAGCCGAAGTGAAAGACCCATCCAGCAGCGATCGCGCCTGAGCAGGAGCCCGAACATGACCGACAAGCAAACCGCACCGCAACAGGCCGGCGACCTGGTCGAAGTGGAAAACTTCGCACCACAGCCCTCGCTGCTCGACAGCATCATTTCGCAAAGCCGCGTGGCCCGCTCCGACACCGAGCGCAACCGCACCCGTGACCTGATTGGCGAACTGGTAAACCAGGTGCTCGAGGGCGAGATGACCCCGAGCAAGGACCTGATCGCCGTGCTCGATTCGCGTATCGCCGAGATCGACGCGATGCTTTCCGAGCAGATGAACGAAATCATGCACGCCCGTGAGTTCCAGCAGCTGGAAGCCTCCTGGCGCGGCCTGAAATACCAGGTAGACCAGACCGAGACCAGCACCACGCTGAAGATCCACCTGCTCAATGCCTCGAAGAAAGACCTGGTACGCGACCTGAAGGCCGCCAGCGAATTCGACCAGAGCGCACTGTTCAAGAAGGTCTACGAAGAAGAGTACGGCACCTTCGGTGGCGCGCCTTTCGGCATGCTGATCGGTGACTACGAGTTCAACCGCAACCCCGAAGACATGTACCTGCTGGAGGAGATCTCGCACGTCGCCGCAGCAGCCCATGCCCCGTTCATTTCGGCCGCCTCCCCCGAGCTGTTCGGCTGGGACTCGTTCACCGAAATGTCCGGCCCGCGTGACCTGGCGAAGATCTTCGACACCGTCGAATACGCCAAGTGGAAGTCGTTCCGCGCTTCGGAAGACTCGCGCTACGTCGGCCTTACCCTGCCGCACGTGCTCGGTCGCCTGCCGTATGGCCCGGACACCACCCCGGTGGAGGAATTCAACTTCGTCGAAAGCGTCGATGGCCGCGACCACAACAAGTACCTGTGGATGAACGCTGCCTATGCCCTCGGCACCCGCGTTACCGATGCCTTCGCCCGCTACGGCTGGTGCGTGGCCATCCGCGGCGTGGAAGGTGGCGGCCTGGTCGAAGGTTTGCCAACCCACACCTTCAAGACCGACGACGGCGAAATCGCCCTCAAGTGCCCGACCGAAATCGCCATCACCGACCGCCGCGAAAAAGAGCTGTCGGACCTGGGCTTCATTCCCCTGGTGCACTGCAAGGGCACCGACTATGCCGCGTTCTTCGGCACCCAGTCGGCGCAGAAGCAGAAGCAGTACAACACCGACATCGCCAACGCCAACGCGCGCCTGTCGGCCCAACTGCAGTACATCTTCGCCACTTCGCGCATCGCCCACTACATGAAGGCCATCATGCGCGACAAGATCGGTAGCTTCGCCTCGCGCATGGATGTCGAGCGCTTCCTCAACCAGTGGCTGGCCAGCTACGTGCTGCTCGACGACACCGCCAGCCAGGAAGCCAAGGCCAAGTTCCCGCTGCGCGAAGCCCGCGCCGAGGTGTTCGAAGTGCCGGGCAAGCCAGGTGTGTACAAGGCCGTGACCTACCTGCGCCCGCACTACCAACTGGATGAGCTGACCGCTTCGCTGCGCCTGGTTGCCGAGCTACCACAGGGCGCGCGCGGCTGACAGGCCGGTGTGTACAGGGATGACACATGAGTAACCAGGCCCGCCTGCTGCCCTCGCTGCTCGACCGACTGCTGGACGACCGTCCGTACCAGTCGGCCGAGCCAGCCGTGCAACGCACCTGCTCGTTGAGCGAGTACAAGGCCAGCATCGTCCGTGACCTGGAGGTACTGGTGAACACTCGCCAGAGCCTGGTCGCCGAAGAGCTGGAGGGCTACAGCCAGCTCGGTGGCTCCATCCTCGAATACGGCATGCCCGACTTCATCAGCCGCAGCGTGCTGGACCCGCATGATCGGCGCCTGATCCAGCAGCAACTGGAACGGGCGATCAGCACAGGGGACCGACGTTTTCGCCGTGTCCGCGTGCAGCTGCTGGCCCAGCAGAACGGCCACCGCATGTTGACCTTCCGCGTGGACGCCGTGTTGCGTCTGCAGGACATCAGCCGCCAGGTGTCATTCGACGCCGTGCTGCAGGTCAACACCCAGGAATACAAAGTGCAGAACCTCAACTGATGCTCGACGAACTGCTGCCCTACTACGAAAAGGAACTGTCGCACCTGCGCTTCCTCGGCCAGGAGTTTGCCGCGCAGTACCCGAAAATCGCTTCGCGGCTGTTGATCGAGGGCGACAACTGCGAAGACCCGCACACCGAGCGCTTGATCGAAGCGTTCTCGTTCCTGTCTGCGCGGGTGCACAAGAAGCTCGATGACGAGTTTCCGGAAATCGTCGAATCCTTCCTCGAGGTGCTGTACCCACACTACCTGCGCCCTACCCCATCGATGTCGATTGCCGAGCTGAGCCTGGGCAAGCACGAGAAAGTCACCGAAGCCTACCGGGTGGCGCGCCATACCGAGATACATGCCAATGCCGTGGAAGGTGTGGTGTGCAAGTTCCGCACCTGCTACCCGGTAGAGCTGTGGCCGATTGCCGTGCAGCAGGCCTCGTTCGCCGAACTGGAGCGTTCGGCCTTCAACGGCCACAGCGCCGACCTGGTCGCACGCCTGCGCATCCGCCTGGCAGCCACCGGCGATGCCCTGTTCGGGCAGATGGAACTGGACCGCCTGCGGTTCTTCCTCGACGGCGAGGCGACCCTGATACTGCAGCTGTACGAGCTGCTGTTCAACAACCTGGCCAAGGCCACCCTGAGCTTCCAGGACCAGGGCCGCAGCCGCGAAGTGGCCTTGCCGGCCGATGCCCTGAAAGCCGTGGGCTACGCCCGTGACGAAGGCCTGGTGGACTACTCCGAGCGCTCGTTCCTGGGCTACCGCCTGCTGCACGAGTACTTCACCTTCCCCGACAAGTTCATGTTCTTCGACCTGAACGGCTTTGCCCGCATTCTTCAGGGCAAGGCCATCGAGCAGGTCGAGATCAACTTCTATTTCTCCGACTACGACCTCAGCGAGCGCCTGGCGCGGCTGACCCAGAACATCGGGCGCAACAACTTCAAGCTCAACTGCACACCGATCATCAACCTGTTCCGCCAGCAAGCCGAGCCGATCAAGCTGACCCACACCCAGCACGAATACCCGGTCACTCCCGATACACGGCTGCACAACGCTGCCGAAGTCGTCTCGATCGACCGCGTACGGCGGGTGCGCAAACTCGGCGGCATCGACCAGGTCGCCACCTGCCACCCGTTTTTCGAACCCCGTGGCGAGCAGGACCCGCACAGCAGCTTCTGGGTGGCGCGCCGGCGCATCCAGGGTGACGCCACCGCCATGAGCATCCGCGTGGTCGACCGCGACCTGGAGCTGATCGACGCCAGCAGCGACACCCTCAGCATCGGCCTTACCTGCAGCAACCGCGATGTACCGCTGATGCTGCCGTTCGGGGGCGAACGTGGTGACTTCAACATTCCCGCCAACTCGGTGATCAAGGATATCCGCTGCCTGCGCAAGCCCACCGCCACGGTGCGTGTGCCCCTGGGCAAGGGCCTGATCTGGCGGTTGATCGCCCACCTGTCGCTGAACCATATGTCGCTGGTCAGCCAGGGCCGCGAAGTGCTGCTGGAGCTGTTGTCGCTGTACAACTACCGCAATGTTTCCGCCATTCGCAAACAGATCAACGGCATCAAGGCGATCAGCAGCGAGCCGGTGGTCGCACGCATCGGCCACCCGCGGCCGAACTTCGTACGTGGCGTCGGCATCACGCTGACCCTGGATGAAAGCCAGTTCATCGGCAGTGGCGTGTACCTGTTCGGCATGGTGCTGGACCACTTCTTCGGCCAGTACTGCTCGATGAACAGCTTCACCCAACTGACCCTGCGCACCCAACAACGAGAAAAGAGAGTCGTCCAATGGCCAGCACGCACCGGCGATCAGCCCCTGGTCTGATCGATCAGGCCCGAGCCGAGCCGCACCGATTCGAATTCTTTCAATTGGTGCGCCTGCTCCGCCTGCACTACAGCCGTACCGGGCGCATGGACCTGGCAACCCGGCCGCACGAAGACCCGCTGCGTTTTCGTACCCAGCTTTCGCTGGCGTTCCCGGCCAGCGAGGTCAGCGACCTGCACTTCGAGCGCGAAGGCAAGGTGTCGCCGGCCGGCTTGCCGCTGTCGGAAGTGCAGGTCACCTTCATGGGCCTGGTCGGGCCGTCAGGCGTACTGCCGCGCCCGTATACCGAGCTGCTGCTGGAGCGCCACGTGCAGTATCGCGACGATGCCGCCCACGCGTTTCTCGACATCTTCTCGCACCGCATGACCACGCTGTTCTACGAGGCCTGGCAGAAGTACAAATTTCATATCGAGCACGAGCGCAATGGCACTTCGGGCTTCGATGGCTACCTGCTCAACCTGGTCGGCCTCGGCCCGCGCGCGCAGCAACTCAAGTTCGAGCAGCAACCAACCGCGCTGCGCCGCGAGCTGTTCAGCTACTTTGCCGGCCTGCTCAGCCAGAAGCCGCGCAACGCGCTGAACCTCGAACGCATGCTCGGCTTCTATTTCTCGCTGCCGATCAAGGTCCGCCAGTTCGCCGGGCGCTGGCTGCACCTGCAGCCCGAACAATGCACCCAGCTTGGCCGCCGCAATGCCCAGCTCGGCCACAGCACCGTAGCCGGCAACCGGGTCTGGGACTACCAGTCGTGCATCCGCATCGAGCTGGGGCCGCTGAGCCTGGCCGATTACCAGCGCTTCCAGCCGGGCACCGCGTGCTACCGCAAGCTGGTCGAGCTGGTGCGCTTCTATATAGGCGCCGAACTGGATTTCGAAATTGCCCCGCGCCTCAAGCGCGAGGCGGTGCCACGCGCCCAGCTGGGCCGCAGTGGCAATGTCGCCCTGGGCTGGCTGGGCTGGCTCAAACGCCCTGGTCGTGACGCGGAGCCTTCGCGTTGCGCCGTCTTCCACATTCCTTACGATGGGGTCGCCTTGTGAACCTGAAGTCTCTGTTCGCCAAGCTCAACGAAACCAGCCGCACGGCCACGGAAAGCGCGGCGGCCCTGTGCCTGTCGGAGCACCATTACGACGTGGAGGTGGAGCACCTGCTGCTGCAGTTGCTCGATAACAGCGACAGCGACCTGGCGCCGATCCTGCGCCACTACGAAGTAGTCGCCGAGCGCTTGCAGGCGCAGCTGGTCACGGCCCTGGGCACCTTCAAGAAAGGTAATACCCGCACCCCGGCGCTGTCGCCGCACATCACCCGCATGATCGAACAGGCCTGGTTGCTGGCGTCGATCGAATACGGCGTCGGCCAGGTGCGCAGCGCTCACCTGCTGCAGGCCCTGCTCGACGATGCCGAACTGCGTCGCGTGGTGATCGCCTCGGCGCCGGAGCTGGAGAAAATCAACGCCGATGACCTGCGCCTGAACCTTGCGGCGCTGGTGGAAGGCAGCGCCGAGTCCCGGCAGGCCAGCCCGCTGGCCAGCCCTGCGGCGCCAGTGAACAGTGCGAGCAAGGCCGGCGGCAAGACCCCGGCGCTGGACCAGTACACGGTCAACCTCACCCAGAGCGCCCGCGAAGGCCGCATCGACCCGGTACTGGGCCGCGAGTTCGAAGTAAGGCAGATGGTCGATATCCTTACCCGCCGTCGGCAGAACAACCCGATCCTCACCGGCGAAGCCGGGGTCGGCAAAACCGCCGTGGTCGAAGGCCTGGCCCTGCGCATCGCCCAAGGTGACGTGCCGGCGGTGCTCAAGGATGTGGCCCTGCACACCCTCGACCTGGGCCTGCTGCAGGCCGGCGCCGGGGTCAAGGGCGAGTTCGAGAACCGCCTCAAGGCAGTGATCGAAGAGGTCAAACGCAGCCTGCACCCGATCATCCTGTTCATCGACGAAGCCCACACCCTGATCGGTTCCGGTGGCCAGGCCGGGCAGAACGATGCCGCCAACCTGCTCAAACCGGCCCTTGCCCGTGGCGAGCTGCGCACCATCGCCGCCACTACCTGGGCCGAATACAAGAAGTACTTCGAGAAGGACGCCGCCCTCGCCCGCCGCTTCCAGGTGGTCAAGGTGGAAGAACCCGACGAAGACAAGGCCATCCACATGCTGCGCGGCCTGCTCGGCAAGATGCGCGAACACCATAAGGTAGCGGTGATGGACGAAGCGCTGGTGCAGGCCGTGCGCCTGTCCAACCGCTACATCACCGGCCGCCAGCTGCCCGACAAGGCGGTCAGCGTGCTCGACACCGCCTGCGCGCGCATTGCCCTGGCGCAATCGTCGCAACCTGGCGCCCTGGAAGACTGCCGCCGCCAGATTGACAACCTGCAGGCCGAAATCGCCGTGCTCGGCCACGAAGCCGGCAAAGGCCACGACCACACTCGCCGCCTGGGCGAGCTGCAGGCTGCCCTGCAGGCCGAGCAGCAGCGGGAGCAGCAGCTGAACACGCAGTGGCAACAGGAGCTGGAACTGGTCGAACAGCTCAAGGCGCTGGACGCCGCCAGCGAGGCCGATGCCAAGCAGCTCAACGCCCTGCGTGCCGAACTGGCCCGCGTGCAAGGCGACCAGCCCCTGGTCCATGCCCTGGTCGACAGCGGCGCCATCGCCCAGGTCATCAGCGGCTGGACCGGTATCCCGCTGGGCAAGATGCTGCGTGACGAGATCGACACCGTGCAGCGCCTGCCGGCCCTGCTTGGTGAGCGCGTGCTGGGCCAGGACCACGCCCTGCACGAGATCGGCAAGCGCATCAAGATTTCCCGCGCACGCATGGAAGACCCGAACAAACCGATCGGTGTGTTCCTGCTGCTCGGCCCCAGCGGCGTCGGCAAGACCGAAACCGCGCTGGCCCTGGCCGATACCCTGTACGGCGGTGAACGCAACCTCATCACCATCAACATGTCCGAGTACCAGGAAGCCCACACCGTTTCGAGCCTCAAGGGCTCGCCACCCGGCTATGTCGGCTATGGCGAAGGCGGCGTGCTGACCGAGGCGGTGCGCCGCAAGCCGTACAGCGTGGTGTTGCTCGACGAGGTGGAAAAAGCCCACCCCGACGTGCTCGAACTGTTCTTCCAGGTATTCGACAAGGGCGTGCTGGACGATGGCGAAGGCCGCGAGATCAATTTCCGCAACACGGTGATCATCCTCACTTCCAATACCGGTACCGAGCGCATCATGCAGACCTGCCTGAACGCCACCGAGCTGCCGACGCCCGCAGCGATCGTCGAAGACCTGCGTGACCAGCTCAACCATGTGTTCAAGCCGGCCTTCCTCGGCCGCCTCAGCATCGTGCCGTTCTACCCGGTGCAGGACCAGATCCTCGAGCGCATCGTCGCCCTCAAGCTCGAACGCATCGCCAAGCGCTTCGCCCGCAACCACCAGGCCGAGCTCAGCTACGACCAGGCGTTGGTCAAGGCCATCGCCGCGCGCTGCACCGAGGTCGACAGCGGTGCGCGCAACATCGACAACATCCTGTCCCAGACCCTGATGCCCGAGCTCGCCCAGCGCGTGCTCGAGCGCATGGCCCAGGACACGCCGATCCAGCGTCTTGCGATCGAGCTGGGCAGCGATGGCGATTTCGCCTATCGCGTGGCCTGACCAGTACACGGAGGTTTTGCCGTCATGCAACACAAGCACACCGCCCTCAAACGCCTGACCACAGCGGCCTTGCTGGTGGCGCTGGCCGGCTGCGGGGTCACCGACCGTATCGGCAAGCGCATGGAAGACAGCTGGGCGGCCGACATGCTGGCCGACAGCGAAAAGGTCATCCTGACCTCCGACGGCGGCAACCAGCTCAACCCCGATGCCGAGGGCAAGCCGCTGTCGGTGGTGATGCGCGTGTACCAGCTGACCGACCTCGAACGCTTCGCCGCGACCGATGCCGAGACCCTGTGGGACACCCCGGAAAAGGCCTTGGGCAACACCCTGGTGGAAGCCCGCGAAATCACCCTGCTGCCGGGCATCGGCCAGATCGACCAATGGCCACTGGCCAAGAGCGCTCGCTACGTCGGCGTGGCAGCGTTCTTCCGCAACGAACAGGACGCACGCTGGAAGGTCGCCTTCGACGCCAACTCGCTGCGCAAGGACGGTATCTGGTTCTCTTCCGACGGCCTGCGGGTGCTGGTGGACAACACCGAAATCAGCGCCATGCGTGGCGTCGACGTACTGAACAAACCGCCGACCGCCGACCAGCTGGTAGCCGCGCAGAAGGCCCGGGACAGCGCACCGACGCTCACCGACAAGGTGCAGGACGCCGTGCTCGACAAGGCCAGCGATGCCGCCGGCAAATCGGCACAGAACACCATGGATTCAACCTTCAACTCTTTAGTGGATAGCGTCAAATGAGCAAGCAGAGCCGGGTGATGTGGTCGGAAGGCATGTTCCTGCTGCCCCAGCACTTCCAGTACCAGGATGAGTTCCACCAGCACCAGCTGGCCGAGGCGACCTTGCGCACCACCCCATTCCATTGGGGTGTGCAGGTACTGCAGGTGGATGAGGACGCCCTGGCCAACGGTTCGCTGCAGCTCAAGCGCCTCAAGCTGGTGTTCCCGGACGGCAGCCTTTACGACGCACCGCAGCACGACCCGTTGCCGGCCGCCCGCGACCTCAAGGACCTGCTCAAGGCCAACGACCTCAAGGTCCATGCTGCCTTGAAGCTGCCCGAGCCATTCGGCCTTAACTATGTCGAGGACGGCCAGGAACACAAGGCCGCGCGGCGTTTCCGCAAGCAGTTCGATACCCTGCCCGACCTCAATGAAGGCGAGCTGGAAAACGAAATCACCAGCCTGCGCCTGAACGTGGTGCTGCTGGTGGACGGTGACAGCCTGGACGGCTACAGCCACTGCCCGCTGGCCAGGCTGACCCGCAACAGCATGGGCGGTTTCAATCTCGACCCGCATTTCGTCCACCCCACTCTGCATCTGGGCAGCCACGAGACCCTGGCCGGCATCGGCAAGCGCCTGCTCGGTGCCCTGCAGGCCAAGAGCAAGGCCCTGTCCGGCCGACGCCGCGAACGCGCAGACCAGATCGCCGAGTTCGGCTCCAGCGACGTAACCCTGTTCTGGCTGCTGAACACCGTCAACCGCGCCCACCCGCAGCTGGCCCATCTGCTGGCGCACCCGCGCCTGCACCCCGAGCGCCTGTACCTGTTCCTTGCCGACCTGGCGGGTGGCCTGCTGACGTTCACGCTGGACACCCAGCTCAGCGACATCCCCGAATACGACCATCACGACCCAGCCGCGTCGCTGGTCAAGCTCGACGAGATGATACGGGTGATGCTCGACAACGTGGTGCCCAACCAGTGCATCGTCATCAACCTCAACCAGACCAAGCCGTCGTACTGGCAGGGCCAGTTGCACGATCCACGCCTGACCGAGGCCGACTTCTATATCTCGGTCCATGCCGACATGCCTGGTGCCAGCCTGCTGGAGCTGGTACCGCGGGCATTCAAGGTCGGCTCGCCGGAAGACATCGAGGTGGTGGTCAACAGCGCGATGCCCGGCGTCACGCTCAACCATGCCGCACGGCTGCCCAACGCAATACCGGTGCGCCTGGACAACCAGTACTTCGCCATCGAGCCGCATGGCCATGTCTACGAGCGAATGATGAATGCCCAGACCATCTGCTTCTACGCGCCCAGCGCCTTTACCAACCTCAAGCTTGAACTGATGGCGGTGCTCAAATGACCGAAGCCGTATTGCAACAGGGCGCCGTCGCGGCCGCCAACGACAAACCGACGCTCAAGGACCTGGTCCAGGACTTCATCAGCATGGCCCTGATCGTGCGGCGTGGTCGTCAGGTCACCTCGGTGCCGGCCTTCGAAGCCAGCGTGGAACGCTTCTTCGCCAACCTGGAACGCGAAGCCCGCGCTGCCAACTACAGCGCCGAACAGGTCAAGGACACCCAGTACGCGCTGTGTGCCTTCCTCGACGAGAGCGTGCTGCGCGCGAGCGACAACCAGCTGCGCCAGCACTTCGAGCTGCAGCCGCTGCAGTTCCGCTACTTCGGCGTGCACCTGGCGGGTGAAGGCTTCTTCGAGAAGGTCGATGCGCTGCGTGCCGACGTCAAGCAGAACATCGATGTGCTCGAGGTCTACCACCTGTGCCTGGCCTTGGGCTTCGAGGGCAAGTTCAGCCTCGGCCAGAAAGACCAGCTGCGCTACCTGGCCAATACCCTGGGCCAGGATATTGCCCGCTACCGCAAGGCGCCCAAAGCACTGTCACCGGACTGGGCACTGCCCGACCAGGTGTCGCAGATGCTGCGCCACGAGGTGCCGCTGTGGGTTTACCTGGCGCTGATCGCGCTGGTCTGCGTCGCCGTGTACCTGACGCTGGACTGGTTGCTGGACAAGGACGTCGCCGCCCTTTCCGAACAAATCCGCCAGCTGTTCAGTGCCTGAGCAAACGTCAGGTAGCCGAGTCAGGAAGACATGAAAACATTACTGCGCCTTTTGAAGAATTTCTGGTTTCTCCTGCTGCTGCTGTGGCTGGCGAGCCTGTTGACCTGCTGGTTGGTCGCCCCGTTGCTGCCATGGCTGCAACAGCACCTGCCCGAAGCACTGGCAATCATCAGCGCCTGCTTCCTGCTGGTGATCGTGCTGCGCCAATACCAGCGCATTCGCGCCGAGCACAACCTGGAGAACCTGCTGCAGATCGAGGTTGATCGCTCGTGGAATGCCACTGGCGAGTTCCGTGACCAGCAGGTGCTGCGCGAACGCCTCAAGCATGCCATTGCCATGTTGCGCACCGACCGCTCCGCTGGAGGCGGTGGCAAGGCGGCACTGTCCGACCTGCCCTGGTACCTGGTGGTCGGCATGTCGGCGGCCGGCAAGACCTCGCTGCTGACCCATTCCGGCCTGTCGGCCAGCATTGCCACGGCCAACGACAGCGAAAGCGGCACCCAGCACTGCGACTGGTACTTCAGCCCCGACGCGGTAATGATCGACACCGCCGGCCGCTATCTGCGCGATGACCAGTCGGCCAGCGAGTTCTCGGCCTTCCTGCGCATGCTGCGCAAGCAGCGCGGCAAGGCGGCGATCAATGGCCTGATCATGGTGGTCAGCCTGCCCGAGCTGCTGGCGGCCAACAGCGACGAACGCAATGCCCTGGCGGCCCAGCTGGTGGCGCGGGTGGAAGAATACGCCGAGTGCCTCGACGCCAACCCGCCGGTCTACCTGATGCTGAGCAAGACCGACCAGTTGCCGGGCTTCAGCCAGGCGTTCGACGGCCTTGACCTGCATGAACGCCAGCAACCGCTGGGCATGACCTTCGGCCTGTCGGAAATCCGCAACAACGGCCTGCGCGCCGTGCTGCAGACGCGCCTGGGCAACCTGCAGAACCACATTCGCCAGCATGTCGACGCGCAGGTGATCGCCCTCGGTGCCGAAGCCGACAGCACCCTGCTGAACTTCCCGCAATACTTCGCCGCACTCAGCGGTGTCCTCGAGCAGTTCCTGGAGCACTTCACCCGCGGCCATCGCGGCGGTGCCCCGCTGCTGCTGCGCGGCCTGTACTTCACCAGTGCCCTGCAGACCGGGCAGCAGCTGGGGCAGGTATACGAAGACGTCATCGCCGACGAATTCGCCCTGCAAGCCGCCTACGATGAGCACACCGAGAACGTCGGCAAGGCCGCGGGCAACCGCAGCTACTTCATCACCGACACCTTCCGCCAGGTGATCTTCCCCGATCGCGACCTGACCCTGTACCAGTCGCGCCTGGGCCGCCAGGCTGCGTTCAGCCCGCTGCTGCTGGGCCTGGCCGCCGCCACCGGGTTGCTGTTCATCGGTTGGCAGGCACTGTCGTTCACCAATAACCGCCAATGGCTGGACAGCCTGCGCGGGCAGCTGGCGCAGATCGAGCAGGCAGAAGACCGCGAGCAGCAGCTGGCCGCTGGCAAGGGCCTGGAAGTGCTGCGCGAACAGATGGCCCGCGTCGAAAACCATCGCCTGCAGGGTGTACCACTGCAGTTGGGGGGTGGCCTGTACCATGGCGAAGCCATCCACCAGGTGACTCGCACCGCCTACCTGGCGCAACTGCGCAGCCAGGCGCTGGAGCCGATCGCACGCAGCCTGCAAGTGCAGATGCGGGCCTTCAACACCTTCGCCAACGGTATCAACCAGGAGCTGGAATTCACCCCGGCCCCGACACCGAAAAAACGCAATGGCAAGCCGCTGGCCCCGGCCATTGCAGCCAAGGCCCAGGCTGCGCTGGGCAACAGCCGCGCCGGTGCCTATGCCGCCAAGGTCAACCTGGCCACGGCCAGCGATGCCGCCGAGCTGTCTGCCACCACCGGTGGCCTGTCACTGTCCGAAGAAATGCTCGGGCGCCTCGACGAACAGCAGGTGGCCTCGATCATCGATGCCTACAACACCCTCAAGCTGTACCTGCTGCTGACCGAGCCCCAAGGCCATCCGGACCCGGCCTTCGTCGCTGCCAACCTGCCCCAGGCCTGGGCCAGCGCCGCCACCGAAGGCACTCCGGCCGACGCAGCCGTGATCGCAGAAAATGCCCCGCTGTACGTACAGTTGCTGGAACAAGGCCAGGCGCCGTCGTTGCCGCGTAACGAACAGCTGATCAACGAAACCCGGCAAAACCTCAAGTCGTTCATGATCTCCAGCTCGCTGGTCGATCGCGAGTACCTGCGCCTGCAACTCGAGTCGAGCCGCCAGTTCCCGGCACTGAGCCTGAACGACCTGGTGCCGCAACCGGGCCGCGCGTTGCTGTATGGCTCCGCTGGCGTACCGGCAATCTATACCCGCCAGGGCTGGGACACCTTCGTCAAGCCCGAACTGATCAAGCTGGTGTCGGGCAACCTGCGCAACGAGTCGGACTGGGTGCTGGACGGTGAAGGTGGCGATGCCATCGTGCAAAAGGCCAACTTCGTGCGCGAGTTCATGACCCGCTACAAACGCGACTACACCCAGGCCTGGTACAAGATGGTCAGCAGCGTGGGGGTACGCCACTTCGCCGACCTGGCCTCGGCCACCCAGCAGCTGGGGCTGCTCAGCGATGTGCAGAACTCGCCGGTAAAGAACCTGCTGGCGGCGGTCAATGACAACACCCAGTGGGACCTGCCGGTCAAGCACGCCATCCCGGCCCTCGGTAGTACCCGCGAAGACGGCTTCTGGAGCAAGGTCTCCGGCCTGTTCGACGACAAGGACGCCCTGCCCGCCAACGTCGCCCCGGCCCTGCCGGCGGTGGATGACGGCAGCCTGGCCAAGCGCTTCGAACCGGTGGCGCGGGTATTCGCCGAAAACAACGCCGAAGGCGCCGACAGCACCATCATGGACCGCTACCTGGCCGCCTTGCGCAAGCTCAAGGTGCGCATGAACAACATCCAGCGTTCGCAGGATGTGGGCAAGAGCAGCAAGCAGCTGATCAGCGAGACCCTGGAAGGCCAGCCGAGCGAAGTCACCACCGTGCGCAACTATGTGGAAAGCAGCGTCGACACCAGCCAGGACGGCCTGTCGCGCTCGCTGCAGGGGCTGTTCAGCCTGCCTATCCAGTATGCCTGGGCGACCCTGCGCGACCCGGCCGGCCAGCAGATCGCCAAGGCCTGGGCGCAGCAGATCGCCAAGCCTTGGGAACAGGTCATGGCGCACCGCTACCCGATTGCCGGCAGCAGCCGCAACGAGGCGTCGGTAAAGGACCTGCAGCGCTTCGTCGACCCCGACAGCGGCCTGCTGCCGGCCTTCAAGCGCAACGAAATCGGCAACCTGGCCGGGGGTGAAGGCCTGGGTGTGGGCGACGGCAAGGCACCGGCGCTGGTCAACCCAGGCATGCTCAACAGCATCGACAAGGCCAGCTCCGTGGGCCAGGTGATCGCCAGCCTGTCGGACCGTGACAACGGCTTCGAAATCATGCTGGAGCCTTCTGCCAACTTCACCGACATCGTGTTCACCCTCGATGGCCAGGAACAGCACTACCGCAACGGCCGCAGTAGCTGGAACCGCTTCGCCTGGCCGGGCACCAGCAACGCTCCGGGTGCCCGCCTGGATGTGGTCACCCTCAGTGGCGCGCGGGTCACCGTGTTCGACTTCCCCGGGCGCTGGGGCCTGCTGCGCATGAACGAAAGCGCCCGGGTCGAGGACCTGGACGGCATTCAGCAACGCTTCAGCTGGAACACCGCCAGCGGCCGCGTGAGCCTTGTAGTGCGCAACTTCGGTGGGGTGAAACTGACCGACCTGGGTGATGTCAAGGCGCTGAGCGCCCTCAACGACAGGGGCGCCCAATGATCGGTTGCTTCGGCAAGCTGCCGTCGAGCGCAGACTTCGTCAGCCTGCATGGCGCGGCGGAAGAAGTCTGCGAGTTCGACGCCTGGCTGCAGTCTGCGCTGGCGGCCATGCGCCACCGCGAAGACTGGCAGGCATTGTTCGACGCACTGCCGATGTGCTTCTTCAATTACCGCGCGAGCAACGGCAACTGGCTGCTGGGTGGCCTGCTCAGCTCGCGGGATGCCAGCCAGCGACGCTACCCGTTCTTCATCTTCCAGTTGCTCAAGGGCGAGGGAGCCACGATGCTGGTGAACCCGTTCACCCTCGGCGAGCTGTTCAGCGCGCAGATCAAGCCGATGCTGCACCAGGCGGTGCAGGGCGCTGACTGCGCCAGCCTGTTCGAACGCATCAAGGCCCTGCGGCCGCTGCAGGCCCAGGACCTCGACCTGTTCCGCCAGGTGCACGCCAAATTCCTCAAGGATTTCAGCTTGGCCGATGTCGCCCGCGCCCTGCTGCGCTCCTGGCCGGACTTCAAAAGTGACAAGGCGCTTGCGCTACTGCAGGCAAGCCGAGCCGTGCTGCACAACGATTTCGCCGGTGGCATCGAGCTGCCCTTGCCGGCCGAACGCGGGCTGAAAAACCCTACCGCCGACCTCTGGCTGACCTGGCTGACCCGCATGAGCCGGCAGCCCGGCGTGCCGGCGGTGAGCCTGCTGGCCGACGACTTCATGAAACCACGGCTGTACTGCCTGCCGTCGCGCCACGCCAACTGTGCCTACCGCCTGCTCAGTGGTTGCGCCGAAGCAGGTCAGCATCTGGAGCCGCTCGACCCGCTGACGGTAGCGCCACGGCTGCACGATTACGACCGATCTCTTGAACATGTCATCGGCCAATTCGTCGATGCGCTGGATGCGACGCCTGTATGAACAAGATCAAGTACTACTGCCTGCGCTACCAACCCTACCTGCTGGGAGTGGCGTTCTTCCTGGCGATCTTCCTGGTCTGGGCCATCGGTTGCGCCCTGGGCTTCGCCTCGCTGCATAGCCTGCTGGCCGGGATCGGCGTGTTTCTGCTGCTGTCGGCAGGCTATGTACTGCTGCTTTATCGCGGCGCCGGCCAGCACCACAACCTCGAAGGGTTACTGCGCGACGATGCCGACCAGGCGGTACTCAACGCCACCCCCGCCGACCGCGAAGAAGTAAGCCTGCTGCGCGAACGCCTGCTGCAGAGCATCGAGCGCCTGCGCAGCAACACACCTCGCGGCACCTCGGCCAAGGACGCGCTGTACGCCCTGCCCTGGTACCTGGTGATCGGTCAGCCGGCCGCCGGCAAGAGCACGATGATCCTGCAGTCGGGCCTGAACTTCCCCTATGCCGAACGCGAAGGCGCACGGGTTGCGGGGCTTGGCGGCACGCGCAACTGCGACTGGTTCTTCAGCTCCGAAGCCGTGCTGCTGGATACCGCCGGACGCTACATGAACAGCCCCGAAGAAGCCGGCAAGTGGCGCGGCTTCCTGCAGCTGTTGCGCCAGCATCGCCAACGCCGCCCTCTCAACGGCTTGATCGTCAGCGTCAGCATCGCCGACATCCTGCATGGTTCGGCCGAGGACCAGGAGCGCGTGGCCAAGCGCCTGCGTGAACGGATCCAGGAAAGCTGCGCGCTGCTGGAAGTGCGCCTGCCGATCTACCTGGTGTTTACCAAGTGTGACCTGATCCCCGGCTTCACCCCGTTCTACCGCCAGCTGGATGACGCTGCGCGTGGTGAAGTGATGGGCAAGACCTTCTCGCACAAGGGTTACGCGCAGGCCGACTGGGGCCAGCGCTTCGGCAAGGCGATGGACGAACTGACCGGTTACTGGCAGCAGGTGGCGAACCAGCAACTGGTGCAGCAAGATATTCAGGTAACCCGGCAGAACAATGCGGCCTATCGCTTCCCGCTGGAGCTGGCCGCACTCAAGCCGCGCCTGCAACAATTTGTCGACAGCCTGCTGCGCGCCAACCCGTACCAGAACGCCGAAATGCTGCGCGGTTTCTATTTCACTGCCGCACTGCAGGCCGACGAAGCCCTGTGGGGCAGCCACGGCCAGCATGTGGCCGAACGCTTCGCCCTCGAACATGCCGAAGGCACCGCCACTGCCGTCAGCCAGCCGGCGCCGCTGTTCATCAACAGCCTGTTCCGCAAGGTGATCATCCCCGACCAGCACCTGGTGGCGCTGTACACCAGCAACACGCGGGAGCGCCGGCGCAAGGCGGGCTGGGTTGCCGCCACCGGCCTGGCAGCCCTGGTGCTGTGCAGCCTGTGGGGCTGGTCGTACCTGAACAACCGCGCCACCCTGGCCAGCATCGCCGGCGAACTGGCCCAGGCCAAGGCCGACGACCAGGCTGCCCGCGGCCAGTACGCCGCCTGGCATAGCCTTGACCGCTTGCGCTTCTGGGCCGAGCACTACTATCGGCAGCACCGCGAACAGGGCGTGCCGCTGGGCATGCGCCTGGGCCTGTACCAGGGCCATGAGGTCGAGCCGCTGCTGCGCAGCCGTTACTTCGCCACGCTGCAGAACGTGATGCTCAAGCCCACGGCAGACAACCTGACCCGCACCCTGTACCTGCTGACCACGATCAAGGTGTACCAGCGCAACACCCGCGAACTGCAGCCTGTGAGCGGCGTGGACAGCGTCGAGGCCGAGGCGCTGCCACATGACAACCGCGCGCAGTCGATCGCCGACTTCGGCAAGGCGGCGCTGGATACCTACGTGATGCTCTCGCCGGCCCGACGCGAAAACGCCGACCCGGCGTTTCTCAAGGCGCACCTGCCCGACTACTGGTACCCGGCCATCGCTCGCCATACCGGCAAGAGCATGGCCGCGGCCGCCAGCGAGGCCGGCGGCAACCAGGACTACCTGTACGCCAGCCGCCAGATCACCTTCTACAGCGACCAGATTCGTGAGCCGGATGTGCCGCGTATCCTCGACAACGCCTTCCTGATGTCCAGTTCGCGCAATTACATCGACAGCCTGCGCGCCCAGTCGCTGCGTTCGATCGAGACCATCACGCTGGAGTCCGACACCCTGTTCGCCTTCGGCCGCGCAGACTTCCAGAGCCTGAAGAGCGAAGGCCAGAGCCAGCTGAGCGCGATCGCCAGCAAACTGCTGAACACGCCCAACATCGGCAAGATCATCATTTCCGGCCACGCCGACCAGCTCGGCGACAGCCAAGGCAACCTGCAGGTTTCCAAACAGCGGGCGCAGACCATTCGCACCTACCTGGTCGGCAAGGGCGTACCTGCCGAACTGGTGGTCGCCCAGGGCGAAGGCAGCCGCAAGCCGCTGGTCAACTGCGACCTGCAGCAACCGCGGGCGCAACTGATCAAGTGCCTGGAGCCCAACCGCCGGGTGGAAATCGAAGTACGCGGGCTCAACTGAAGCCCGCTGCAAGAACCGGCTACCCGGGCCTCACAGGAGGAGGCCCGGGTAGCGGAAAGCTACCTCTGCCGACAGGTTCGGCGAGGTCAAAACCAAGGGGCGCATGAGCAACCCTTTAAATGTTGTTAATGGAGAGTTTCACAATGGCATTTGACGCGTATATCCAAATCGACGGCATCCCGGGCGAAGTACTGGATGCAAAGCACAAGGACTGGATCGAAGTGCTGGGCTACGAGTACGGCGCCACCCAGGCCACCTCGGCTACCGCCAGCTCCTCGGGCGGTGCGTCGTCCGAGCGTGTTGCCCTGAGCGACTTCAAGATCCGCAAGGCGGTCGACAAGGCTTCGGCCAAGCTGTTCGAACACTGCTGCACCGGCAAGCACATCGCCAAGCTGAAGCTGAACGTGAACCGCGCCGGTGGTGACAAGGTCACCTACCTGACCATCGACATGGAAGAAGTCGTGGTGTCCTCGGTGCGCTTCATCGCCGGTGGCAACCAGAACGGTGAAGACAAGGCTGTGAGCGACCTGCCGGTCGAAGAAATCAGCTTCAACTTCGCCCGCATCAAGACCACCTACACCCAGCAGAACCGCACCGACGGCCAGGCTGGCGGCAACATCGTCGGCGGCTGGGACCGCACCGCGAACAAAGTGTTTGCCTGATAACCTGCGTACCCGGGGGCCGCTACGGCGGCCCACATCCCACAGCGTGCCAGGTGACCTGGCACGCTGTTCATCTGCCATGACCAGAGTGTTTTATGCCTGAAATCCTCAATGACCTTTCGCTGGCAACGCTGACCGCACCCATCGAGGGTGGCAGTGGCGAAGACTTGAGCTTCTCTGCCTTGTTCGACCAGATCAAGGAGGCGCGCCGGGCAGACCCTGACTACCTGACCCAGGGCGACTGGCAAACCGACCTGAAGACCGCCGACTGGGAGCAGGTGGTCAACCTGTCGGCCCAAGGGCTGGCGCAGCAAAGCAAGGACCTGATGCTGGTAGCCTGGCTCAGCGAAGGGTTGGCCCAGCGTGAACATTTCGAAGGCATCACCTTTGGCCTTCGGCTGACCGAACAGGTACTGGAAGCATTCTGGGACACGCTGTACCCAACACTCGAAGATGGCCTGGACGAACGCGCTGCGCGGCTGTCCTGGCTGAAGACCACGCTCACCGACATTGCCGGTGGCTTGCCCATTACCCAAGGGCAGAATTTTGGCGTGTTGCGCTATGACGAATCACGCTACGTAGAAAACCTTGCCTTGCAGAGCCCCAAGGCAATGCAGACCGCGCTGAACGAAGGCAAGATCAACGCCGAAATCTTCCAGCGCTCGGTGGCGCTTAGCGACACCGAACACCTGCGCACCAAGGCCCTGCAGATCGCCGCCAGCCTGGAGGCCTGCAAAGCCCTGCAAGCCAGTGCCGACCGCCTGTTCGGCCATGAGGCGCCCAGCTTTGCCAGCCTTGCCGACATGCTGTCGCGCGCCAGCCAGCTGGCTGAAAAACTGCTCAAGGACCGCGGTGTCGAACTGCACCCCGCCACTGTCGCAGCGGCAGAACCCGAAGCCACTGTTGCCCCCACCAGCGAAGCAGGTGAACCGATGAACACACCCGTCCAGGCCACCACGCCTGCGCCGATGCGCACGACGCCCCTGACCCGCGACGAAGCCTTCACCATGCTTGCGGGTATCGCCCAGTTCTTCAAGCAGAGCGAACCGCAGAGCCCGGTGCCTTACCTGATCGAACGCGCCATCAAGTGGGGCAACATGCCGCTGGAAGGCTGGCTGAGCGATGTGATCAAGGACAGCAACGTGGTGGACAACATTCGCGACGTGCTGGGCACCCGCGAGCCAAGATCCTGATGCTGTGGGAGCGGGTTTACCCGCGAAGAGGCCGGTACAGGCACCACAAATACTGCTAACGTGAGTGCTCTCAACCGCCAAGGACCGCTCAGATGCCGCCACGTTCACCCGCCCCCACCGGCTTCATTCGCGTTCGTGGCGCCCGCGAGCACAACCTGAAGAACATCGATGTGGATATCCCTCGCGACGCGCTGGTGGTATTCACGGGAGTGTCCGGCTCGGGCAAGTCCTCGCTGGCCTTCTCCACCCTCTACGCCGAAGCCCAGCGCCGCTACTTCGAATCGGTGGCGCCCTATGCCCGGCGCCTGATCGATCAGGTCGGCGTGCCGGACGTCGACGCCATCGAAGGCCTGCCGCCGGCCGTGGCCCTGCAGCAGCAACGCGGCACGCCGAGTGCACGTTCCTCGGTGGGCAGCGTGACTACACTGTCCAGTTCGATCCGCATGCTCTACTCCCGCGCCGGCAGCTACCCGGCCGGGCAACCGATGTTGCATGCCGAGGACTTCTCGCCCAACACCCCGCAAGGTGCCTGCCCGGAGTGCCATGGGCTGGGGCGGGTCTATGAAGTGAGTGAAGCGACCATGGTCCCCGACCCGTCGCTGACCATCCGCGAACGGGCCGTAGCGGCCTGGCCGATGGCCTGGCAGGGGCAGAACCTGCGGGACATTCTGGTGACCCTGGGCTATGACGTCGATACCCCCTGGCGCGACCTGCCCCAGCAGCAACGCGACTGGATTCTCTACACCGAAGAAACACCCACGGTGCCGGTGTATGCCGGCCTGACCCCGGCGCAGACCCGCGCTGCGCTCAAGCGCAAGCTCGAGCCGAGTTACCAGGGCACCTTCAGCGGTGCCCGGCGCTACGTGCTGCACACCTTCATGCACTCGCAGAGCGCGCAGATGCGCAAGCGTGTGTCGCAGTACATGCGCCCCAGCCCATGCCCGCAGTGCCAGGGCAAGCGCCTCAAGCGTGAGGCGCTGGACGTAACCTTCGCCGGCTGCGACATAGGCGAGCTGTCGCGGTTGTCGTTGCAGGCGCTGGCCGAGGTGTTCCGTCAGGTTGCTGCGCCAGGCTATCTGGAGCAGCACGACGGCAACCTGACCCTGGAAAAACGCCTCGCCGCGCAACGCATCGCCAACGAACTGCTCGAACGCATCGGCCCCCTGCTCGACCTGGGCCTGGGCTACCTGGCCCTGGAGCGCAGCACCCCTACCCTGTCCTCTGGGGAGCTGCAACGCCTGCGCCTGGCCACCCAGCTGAACTCGCAATTGTTCGGCGTGATCTACGTGCTGGACGAGCCGTCGGCCGGCTTGCACCCGGCCGACAGCGAAGCCCTGTTCGAAGCGCTGCGGCGCCTGAAGCAGGCTGGCAATTCGGTGTATGTGGTGGAGCACGACCTGGATACCATGCGTCGCGCCGACTGGCTGGTGGATGTAGGGCCTGCCGCTGGCGAGCATGGCGGCACCATTCTCTACAGCGGGCCGCCCGCCGGCCTGGCCCGGGTCGAGCAGTCATGCACCCGGGCCTACCTGTTCAGTACATTGGTCCAGGCCACGCGCACACCACGCCAGGCCCGCGACTGGCTGAAGCTCGAAGGCATCAGCCGCAACAATCTGCACGACCTCAGTGCCGCATTCCCGCTGGGTTGCTTTACCGCCGTCACCGGTATTTCCGGCTCGGGCAAGTCGAGCCTGGTCAGCCAGGCTCTGCTGGAGCTGCTGGGGGCGCACCTGGGCCATGCCGACCTGCGCAGCGAGCCTGAGGAGCAGAGCCTGGAAGATGAACCCGAACAGGCCAGCGGCGGGTTTGTCAGCGCCGGCCTTGGCAGCATCAAGCGCCTGGTGCAGGTCGACCAGAAACCGATCGGCCGCACGCCTCGTTCCAACCTGGCCACCTACACCGGCCTGTTCGACCATGTACGCAAGCTGTTCGCTGCCACCGAACAGGCCAAGGCACAAGGCTTCGATGCCGGGCGTTTCTCCTTCAACGTTGCCAAGGGGCGCTGCGAGAACTGCGAGGGCGAAGGCTTCGTCAGTGTCGAGTTGCTGTTCATGCCCAGCGTCTACGCGCCCTGCCCGACCTGCCATGGCGCTCGCTACAACCCGGAAACCCTGGCGGTGAGCTGGCAAGGCATGAACATCGCGCAGGTGCTGCAATTGACCGTCGACCAGGCCCTGCAAGTGTTCGCCGAGCAGCCAGCGGCGCGCCGCTGCCTGCAGGTGCTGCAGGACATCGGCCTGGGCTATTTGCGCCTGGGGCAGCCGGCCACCGAACTGTCCGGCGGCGAGGCGCAGCGCATCAAGCTGGCCACCGAGCTGCAGCGCATGGCCCGCGGGGCGACGCTGTATGTACTGGACGAACCTACCAACGGCTTGCATCCGCAAGACATCGACCGGCTGCTGGTGCAGCTCAACCGCCTGGTCGATGGCGGGCACAGCGTGGTGGTGGTCGAGCATGACATGCGGGTGGTCGCGCAGAGCGACTGGGTGATCGACATCGGCCCTGGGGCCGGGGATGCCGGGGGCCAGGTGGTGGTCAGCGGCACGCCGCAGGTGGTGGCCGGGTGTGCTGAAAGCCGCACTGCGGCGTTTCTGGCCAAGGCCTTGTAGCGCCTGCACCGGCCTCTTCGCGGGTAAACCCGCTCCTACAGGTACTTACACAGCTTGCAAGATCTGTGGTGACCCTGTGGGAGCGGGTTTACCCGCGAAGAGGCCAGCGAAGCACATGCAGAGATGCCGTCTTGCCATGATTGCGCCGCTCTAGCCCGTAGGTTCTAATCGCGCACGACCCGTTTGCCTTTGTCACTCAAGGAAGTGTCACCATGTACAGGAAGATCGTGCCGCTGGCGCTGTTGGCAACCCTGGCCGGTTGCTCGAACAGCGAGGAAACCAGCGAGGCCAGTTTCCAGAAGGCCGCCCAGGCCTACCTCGATACCCAGTACCCACACTGCTTCGTCATCAGTTCATTCCCGACCAAGACCCAGGACTTCGACCTCCATGGCACCAACAAGGCGTTGCATGCCCTGGCCCAGGTAGGTGTGGTCAGCGAAAAGGAGATCTCGCGCACCGAGGTGCCCGCCCGCCTGTGGCAAGCGGCACGCACGGACATCTACTACGCCTATGACCTCACCGACGAAGGCCGCAAGTATTACAAGGCAGATAACGGGCTGTGCTTCGGCAAGGCTCAGGTCACCGCGATCGAGCAGTTCAGTGAGCCGAGCGAGGTGACCGGGCAGAAGATGTCGAATGTGACCTATGCCTACAAGATCACCGGGTTACCGGCTTGGGCCGGGGATGACGGGGTCAAGGCCAGCATTGCCGAACTGGGCAAGGCGGTGGCCAGCAATGACGCACCGCTCAAGGAAACCCGGGCGATGGTGCTGACCAGCCAGGGGTGGCGGTTGCAGGAGAAATAGCCGTTTGCTTTACCGGCCTCTTCGCGGGCTCGCCCGCTCCCACAGGTGCACCACTGGTTTTGAGAGCTGCGCTGTACCTGTGGGAGCGGGCATGCCCGCGAAGAGGCCGGTACAAGCGGCTTACATCCACCAGGCCAGCACCACCGGCAACCAGGCAAACGACAGCACCGTGGAACACATCACCAGGTTCGCTACCTGCTCCGGCTCGCGGTTGGCGCGCACCGCCATCAGGTAATTGAACACCGCCACCGGCATCGCCGACTGCACCACCAGCACCGCACGCTCCAGGTTGCCCACGCCCAGCGCCGCACCTACCGCCCAGCCCACGGCAGCCCCCAGGCCAATGCGCAAGCCGCCCAGCAGCATGCCGCTGCCCACATGGCGCAGGCGAATGCTGGCCAGCGACACGCCCAGTGTCAGCAACATCAGCGGGATGGTCATGCCGCCCAGCAGGTCTGCGGTATTGGCCAGCCAGCGCGGCAACTCGAAATCGAGAAAGATGATTGGCATGGCACCGGCCAGGCTGATCACGATAGGGTTGCGCAGCAGTGCCTTGAACGAAGCCGCAGTACCGGAAATGGCCATGCCGAGGGTGAACTGCACGATCGACAGTGTCAGGAAGAACGCCACGGCCAAGGCCAGCCCGTGTTCGCCAAAGGCATAAAGGCTGATCGGCAGGCCCATGTTGCCGGTGTTGGGGAACATGAACGCCGGCAACAGCACACGCCAGTGCATGCCCGAAGCGCGGCACACCAGCAAGCCGGCCAGGGCCATGCCCAAGGTGCACAGCAGGCAGGCCATGGCCATGCTAGTGAAAGCGTTCGGGTCCAGCTCGGTGCGGCTGAGCGTGGACAGCACCAGCGACGGGGTGCCGACGGTCATCACCACCCGGGCGATGAATTCGGTGGGGTAGTCCAGGCCCTTGCGGGCCCAGGCATAGCCGATGCCGGCGACGATGAAAACCGGGGCCAGGACGGCGAACAGCGAAGCGAACATGGGGGCCTTCCTTGGGGGTGGGCCCCGCATTATGCCGCAGTCTTCGGGATTGCCGGGGCTGCTTTGCAGCCCAATCGCCGGCAAGCCGGCTCCCACAGGTACAGCGCCAAGCCTTGAGGTATCACCACCATGCGGGAGTAACTGTCTTGTGTTGCCTGTTCTGGCCTCATCGCCGGCAAGCCGGCCCCCATAGGTACTGCACAATGCTTGAGGGCGATGCAGTCGAGGTGGGAGCTGGCTTGCCGGCGATTGGGCCGCAAAGCGGCCCCGGGATGTCCGCCCAAGACGCATTCGTGTCGCCCACAGACTGCGGCGTCTCGTCGCACACCCAAGCCCCTTGGGCAAAACCGCGCAAGCCCGTAGAATCGCGCTTCCTTTTCGCCCGTCGCCTTGAACGGTGGCAACCGGCAACGTCGCATCCAGCCCAGGCACATCCGTGCAGCCACTCGGCCCCGTTCGGGTCGAGCCGGTGTGCGCGTCCGAAAAGGCGCTCATTCCGCTCATCCAACTAGAGGTACCTATGTCTCCGCGTTTGCTGGCCATGGCGCTGGCGCCCCTGCTCGGGCTGTTCATCATTGCCCTGGGCAACGGCTTCATGTCTTCCCTTACCACCCTGCGCCTGGGCGCTGCCGGCGAATCAGCCACCACCATCGGTGTGGTCTCCTCGACCTACTTCATCGGCCTGACCCTGGGTGCCATCTTCAACGACCGGCTGATCCTGCGCATCGGCCATATCCGCGCCTATACCAGCTTCGCCTCGCTGATCGCCGTGACCATCCTGCTGCAAGGCCTGTTCTACGACGTCACCTGGTGGTCGGTGCTGCGCCTGATCAACGGCTGGGCGGCAGTGGGCGTGTTCCTGGTGATCGAAAGCTGGCTGCTGCTGGCCGGTGACGCCAAGATCCGCGGCCGCTTGCTGGCGCTGTACATGATTGCCTTCTACGGCGCCGGGGTCATCGCCCAGGCCGGCCTTGGCGAAATCACCCAGATGGGTGACACCGCACCGTTCATGCTGGCCGGCGTGCTCGCCGCCCTGTCGGTACTGCCCATCGTGATCCTGCCGCGGGTGTCGCCACTGCTGGACCAGGTCGAACCGCTCAAGCCGCGCCAGTTGCTGGGCGTTGCGCCGTCGGGCCTGGTCGGCTGCTTCGGTTCGGGTGTGGCCATTGCCGGCATCTATGCCCTGCTGCCGCTGTACCTGCAGCGCATCGGCCTGGATGTGGGCGAGGTCGGCAACATGATGGCCTGGGTAATTCTGGGTGCCATGCTGCTGCAATACCCGGTCGGGCGCTGGTCTGACCGCAAGGACCGCCAGGATGTGCTGATCGCCCTGGCCGGGCTGTGCGTGCTGCTGTCGCTGGTGACGGTGTTCCTGCCGTCTGACTCGATCCTGCTGCCGGCCATGCTGTTCCTGCTGGGCGGTGGCGTGTTCACCCTTTACCCGGTGGCGGTCAGCCATGCGGCCGACCGCGCGCCATCGGATGCACTGGTGCCGATGATCCAGGGCCTGCTGCTGATCAACTCGCTGGGTTCGGCCATGGCGCCGGTGGCGATTTCGCCGATGATGACCGAGTTTGGCGAGGCCGGGTTGTTCTGGGCCTTTGCCGTGGTCAACCTGGCCATGGTGTGCTTCTTCATGTGGCGCCGAGGCAAGCGTCCGGCGGCAGAGCACCCGGCCCCGTTCACCGCTTCGACCACCTTCTCGCCGACCGGTGCCGAGCTGCGGGTGACCGAAGACCTGATGCACGCGGCGCAGGAGCACCCACCGCTGGAGCCGGTGGAGCCGGTGGAGAGTGCTGCGCCAGCGCAGGCGCAGCGTTCAGAATCGCATTGACTCCGGGGCTGCCTTGCAGCCCTTTCGCAACACAAGGCCGCTCCCACAGAAACCCCACCTGCTGAGTACCATACCTGTGGGAGCGGGCGCGCCCGCGAACACCGGCGCAGCCGGTGCCATCCACCGCGTCGCCTGCTTCGCGGGCATGCCCGCTCCCACAGGGACCCCACCTGCCGAAAGAATGCGCCGGACCTGTGGGAGCGGGTTTACCCGCGAACACCGGCGTAGCCGGTGCCATCCACCGCATTGCCCGCTTTGCGGGTGAACCCGCTCCCACAGGGGCCGCGCAGGTTTGTGGATCTGGCTTTAACCATTCACCAGGTTGGCCGGGCGCTCACCAGCCAGGGCACTGAGCAGGTTGTCCACCGCACAGCGCGCCATGGCCTGGCGGGTTTCCTCGGTCGCCGAGCCGATATGCGGGGTCGCCACCACGTTGTCCAGCTGCAACAACGGCGACTGCGCCGACAGCGGCTCCTGCACGAACACGTCCAGGCCGGCGCCGCGTATGCGCCGGGCACGCAACGCTTCGATAAGCGCTTGCTCATCCACCACGCGCCCGCGGGAAATGTTCACCAGGATTGCCTGGGGCTTCATCAGCGCCAGCTCCCGCGCGCCGATCAGGCCTTCGGTGCTGGCACTCAGCGGCACGGTCAGGCAAACGAAATCCGCCTGCTGCAACAGCTCGTCCAGGCTGCATTGACGCGCAGCATGGCGCGCCTCCACCTCTGGCTTGGCATGCTGACTGTGATACAGCACACGCATGCCGAAGCCGGCCGCGGCGCGCCGGGCCAGGGCCTCGCCGATGCGGCCCATGCCGACGATGCCCAGCGTCTTGCCGTGCACATCACTGCCGAAATGCGCCGGGCCGAGGTTGGCCTGCCAGTTCCCGTCTCGCACCCAGTTCGCCAGCTCCACCACCCGCCTGGCGGTGGCCAGGATCAAGGCGAAGCCCGTGTCGGCGGTGGTTTCGGTCAGCACGTCGGGCGTGTTGGTCAACATCACGCCACGCCGGCTGAGTTCGGCGATGTCGTAGTTGTCGACACCGACCGAAACGCTGGACACCACTTCAAGCTGTGGCGCCAGGTCGAGCAGGCTGGCGTCCAGGCGCAGGCTGGCTCCCAGCAGCCCGTGCGCACCCGGCAAGGCATCGCGCAGACGGGCCAGGCCATCGGGCTGGGAGGTATCCACCCAGGTCACCTCGACGCGCTCTTGCAGGCGTGCCATCAAGTCGTCGGACAGGCGTTTGTACAGGACGATTCGCTTCTTCATTGCACAGGTTCCTAATGGTTCATAGCCAGACGCGAGTTGCCGCGCTTGGCCCGGCCAGATGTCTGGGAAGTATTGAGTGCGGCGGTAAGCGCCACTGCGGCCAGCAGCGCACCGCACATGAACAGGTAGGAGGCACCAGGCCCGCCGGTGACGCCATTGAGGTAACCCACCAGCCACGAGCCACCGAACGAGCCCAGCGCGCCCATGCTGTTGATCAGTGCCATGGCACCACCGGCGACGTTGGCCGGCAGGATCTCGGGCACGATCGCGAAGAACGGGCCATAGGGTGCGTACATGCAGGCGCCGGCGACCACCAGCAACGCGTACGACAGCCAGAAGTGCTCGCTGCCCAGGGCGTAGGAGCCATAGAACGCAACGGCGGCGATCAGCAGTGGTGGCCAGACGAAGCGCTTGCGCTTCTGCAGGCGGTCGGACGCCCACGACACACCGACCATGCCCAGCACCGCCGCCAGGTAAGGTACCGACGACAGCCAGCCGGCCTGCACGATGTCGAGGTTGGCCGCCTGCTTGAGGATCGACGGCAACCACAGCACGAAGCCATACACACCGATGCTCCAGCAGAAGTACTGCAGCGAAAGGATGATCACTTGCGGCGAGCGGAACGCCTCGCGGTAGTTCTTCACCGGCTTGATACCTTGCTGCTCGGCAGCCAGCGCCTGCTCCAGGGCGGCCTTTTCCTGCTCGCTCAGCCAGTTCACCTGGGCCGGGCGGTCATCCACCAGGCGCCACCAGAAGAACGCCCAGATGACGGCGGGCAGGCCTTCGATGATGAACATCCAGCGCCAGTCGTAATGCTTGACGAGGTAGCCCGACACCACCGACATCCACAGGATGGTCACCGGGTTGCCGAGGATCAGGAAGGTATTGGCGCGCGAACGCTCGGCGCGGGTGAACCAGTGGCACAGGTACACCAGCATGGCCGGCATCACCGCCGCCTCCACCACCCCGAGCAGGAAGCGGATGCCGATCAGCATGTAGACGTTGCTGACCACGCCAGTGAGCGTGGCAAGGCCGCCCCAGAGTATCAGGCAGACAAAGATCAGCTTCTTCACACTGCGCTTTTCGGCATAGATGGCGCCAGGCACCTGGAAGAAGAAGTAACCAAGGAAGAACAGTGCCCCCAGCAGCGAAGACAGTGCGGGGGTGATGTGCAGGTCTTCAGCCATGCCGGAAGCGGCGGCGAACCCGTAGTTGGCGCGGTCCAGGTACGCCAGGCTATAGGTGAAGAACACGATCGGGATGATGTACCACCAGCGGCGAGGCGCCAGGCTTTGGCTTTGCATGGTTCGTTTCTCCTGAGCTTGTTGTTTTTGTTGCAACAGGTGTTTCGGGGTCAAGTGTTCACGCGCTTCTGCGCAGGTCGTGGGCTTGCAGCTCATGGCGCAGCGGCAGCCCTTCCATGTCGCCACGCGACTGCACGGCGCGGCTGCCGCACCAGTTGCCACGCGCCACTGCCTCGGCTACCGGGTGGCCCTCCAGCAGCGCACTGAGCACGCCGACGGCAAAGGCATCGCCGGCGCCAACGGTGTCCACCACATGGCTGACCGGCACTGGCGCCACCTGGCCTTCGCCCTTGGCGCTGCGGAAGTAGGCACCGGCGTCGCCCAACTTGATCACCACCAGTTCCACCCCTTGGTCGAGGTAGAACGCGGCGATGTCCGCCGGGGTGTGCTGGCCGGTCAGCAGGCGGCCCTCTTCCAGGCCTGGCAGCACCCAGTCGGCCTTGGCCGCCAGGGCATTGACTTCGCGCACCATGCTGCTTTGGTCAGGCCACAGCGAGGGGCGCAGGTTGGGGTCGAACGAGATACTGCGCCCGGCGGCACGCATGGCGTCCATCAACGCATGCGACAGCGCCCGGCAGCCGTCCGACAGCGCCAGTGGGATGCCGGTGGCGTGCAAGTGGCGAGCCTGCAGAGAGCCCGGGCGCAGCAACGCCGGCGACAGCCGGCTGGCCGCCGAGCCACGGCGGAAGTACTCCACCGCCGGGTCGCTGCCGTCATCGCAGCGGGCCTTGAGCTGGAAGCCGGTGGGGTAGCTGGCATCCACCTCGACGCCGGAGCAGTCCAGCCCTTCGCGGCGCAGGCTGTCGAGCACGAAACGGCCCAGCGAATCGTCGCCCACCCGGCTCAGCCAGCGGACCTTGAAGCCCAGCCGCGCCAGGCCGATGGCCACGTTGCTGTCGGCGCCGGCAATGCGCTTGCCGAACTGGCCGACACTGGCCAGGTCGCCGGCCTGCTCGGCGACGAACATGGCCATGGTCTCGCCGAAACACAACACGTCATGCTCATGCATGGCTCTGCTCCTCACTCGATACGCCCTGCCCCAGCGCCGCCAGGTCGCGCACCTGGGCACGGGTCAGCGCCAGCAGATCGTCGCTCACCAGCGGGTACTCGACAGCACGCACCACGCCGGGGGTGAACTCGGCCATCAGCTCGGCCCACTCCTGCAGGTCCGCAGTCTCTGGCGGGACGGCTACCAGGCGGCCATCGGCCCGGCGCTGCACGGCCTTGCAGTGCACATAGCGCACCCAGCGCCCCAGCTGGCGTGCGGCATGCCGGACAGGCTCGCCCTGCCACTGCCAGTTACCGATGTCGAAAGTCATGCCCAGGGTCAGCCCGAGTTCGTCGGCGCGCTGGAAAAACTGCTGCAGGGGTTCGATCCGTCCACCTTGCGCAGTCTGGTCGTTCTCCACCAGCAGCAATGGCCCGTGCGCCGGCAACAGCGTCGCCAAGGCCGCGACGTCACAGCCCGCCTGGTAGTGGCCCAGGGAAACCTTGAGCGCGACCGCGCCAAGAGCGCGGGCAGTTTCCAGCTTTTGCGCCAATTGCGGGTCAAGTTCGCCTTGTGCGGTCCACAGTTCCAGGGGCGTGGAATACAGGCACTCCAGGCGCAGCGCGGCAATGGCTGCAGCCAGCGCTGCAGTGTCCGGCGCACAAGTGAACAGTTCTTCGCGCAGCTCCACGCGGGTAACGCCGGCGGCAGCCAGCAGGTCAAGGAACTGCTGCTGGCCACGTTGCCGGACAAAGTCGGCACCGTAGCTGGAGAGGCTGATGGAAACGGGGTTCGAGTGCATTGTTTTTGTCCTTATGAAACCGGTTTCATTTTTTTGATGACAGCAGGCACGCAGGTGCCTGCCTGTGATTACTGTGGCTGGGTTGAACCTCGGATGATCAGCTCGGCCTTGAAGTCGATGCGCCGGGCTGCCCCGCTGTCACCGCGCAGGCGGCCAAGCAGGCTCTCGAATGCCGCCACGCCGATTCGCTCGGTGGGCTGGGCCAGTGCAGTGATGCCGCTGCCGACCAAGGGGTACCAGTCGAGGTCGTCGAGGGCGATCAGCCCGACGTCCACGAACAGATTGCGCCCTGCTTCGTGCAGGGCCCGGGTCACGGCCAGGGTGGCGACACCGTTGAAGGTAAAGATGGCCTGCGGGCCATGGCCGTTGGCGGCGAGGAACGCAGCCAGCTGCTCATCAAGCCCGGTGCCGGTCTCCAGCACCTGTTGGCGCATACCGGGCCGACGGCTGACCGAGGATCCGAACGCCTGTACTCGCTCCAGGCGCGAGCTGGTGCCATCGAGGGGTTCGGTTACCGCCAGGATGTCGCGGTAGCCTTGAGCTTGCAGGTGGTCGAGGGCCTGCTCGACCGCGTCGGCATTGTCCAGGCCAACCAGGTCGACATTCAGTTCGGGCAACTGGCGGTCGACCAGCACCATGGGGATGTCGCGCTGCAGGTTGAGCAATTCGCCGGGGTGATGGCCAAGCGTGTTCACGATCAGCCCTTCGACGTTGTAGGACTGCAGGGCCACAAGATGGTGACGCTCCTGCTCGTCGTCGCGGTTGGTGTTGCACACCACCAGGCTGTAGCCATGCTGGCGGCAGGCTGTTTCCACGCCATGCATCACGGCCACTGAATAGGGGTTGAGGATATCGGCCACCAGCATGCCGATCAGGCGCGTCTGGCCGCGCTTCAGGCCACGGGCCATCTGGTTGGGGCGGTAACCGAGGCGCTCGATGACCTCTTCCAGGCGCTTGGCGGTGGCTTCGGCGAGCAACTGGCGGTCACCGCCGATGTAACGGGAGACGGTGGCCTTGGAAACGCCAGCGACACGCGCTACTTCGCTGATGGTGACCCGTTCGCGGGCATGGGCAGGCGCGTCGGTCATGGGCTGTCCTTATGATTGTTGTGATAGCGATGAAACCGGTTTCAATACAGCAAAATCGCACGCGTTCGTCAACATGCCGTTGGTCGGGAGTGCGATATCCATGCGTAGTAAATGCAATAAGAATTCTATTTAACTAACTGATAAATAAAGAAAAGTAAATGCAAAACCCTGTGGGAGCGGGTTCACCCGCGAATGCGATTTTGAATGTGCCGACGCATTCGCGGGTAAACCCGCTCCCACAGTGGATTGGGGGTGCAGACAGAGGGATGCAGTTAACGAAGGGATTTCACGTCACTGGCAGTGACGGCACTGCCCTGGTTACCCCAACTGGTGCGAATGAAGTTCACCACCTCGGCAACCTCCTGGTCACTCAGGCGCCAGCCGAACGCCGGCATGGTGAAGTTCGACGGTGCCGCGTGCGTCGCTGGCACCGTGCCCCCCGCCAATACCACGTGAATCAGCGATGTGGCATCCGCCGTCTGAACCACCGGGTTGCCGGCCAGGGCCGGGAACACGCGGGTATAGCCCTGGCCATCGGTACGGTGGCAGGCCGCGCAATTGTCGATGTACACCGCCGCTCCGGGCTTGCTGTCGTCACCCTTCCATAGCGCATCCGCCACCTGTTTGTCGTACACGTGCGGCTGGTCGTCAGGGTTGCTCGGTGGCAGCGTCTTCAGGTAGCGGGCGATGGCGGTCAGGTCGGCGTCGCTCATGTGTTGCATGCTGTGCTCGACCACGTCGCTCATGCCACCGAACACGGCGCTGCGGTCGCTACGGCCAGTCTTGAGAAACTGCACCAGCTGCTCTTCGCTCCAGCTACCCAGGCCGTCCTTGTGGTCGCCACGCAGGTTCTTGGCAATCCAGCCTTCCAGCGGTGCACTGCCGGCCAGGAACTGCTCGCCATCCTGTGGGCTCAGTGCCTTTTCCTGCATGGTCAGCGCCCGCGGTGTATGGCACGCACCACAGTGCCCCAGGCCCTCGACCAAGTAGGCACCGCGGTTGACCACCGGGTCGGCTGCCGCCGATGCCTGCCAGGGCTTGGCCTCTGGCGCGAACAACCCGCGCCAGACCGCCAGCGGCCAGCGCATGCTCAGCGGCCAGGGGATATCGGTGGCCTTGTTCGTCTGCTCGACCGGTTCCACGCCCTTCATGAAGTAGGCATACAGCGCCTGCATGTCCTGCTCGCTGACGCGCGCATAGGACGGGTATGGCATGGCGGGATACAGGGTGCTGCCATCCTTGCCGATGCCCTTGCGCACCGCCTGGTCGAAGTCTTCGAAGCTGTACTGGCCGATACCACTGGCCGCCGGGGTGATGTTGGTGGAGTACACCGTGCCGATCGGTGTCTCCATCGGCAGCCCACCGGCGAACGGCTTGCCGCCCTTGGCGGTATGGCAGGCGACGCAGTCGCCGGCGCGGGCCAGGTACTCGCCCTGGCGCACCTGCGCATCGTCATTCGGCGCAGCCTGAGCAGCCACGCTGGCACCCAGCAGGGTTGCTATCAACATTGTCTTCATGCGCATCGCTCCTCAAGCCTGAACCAGCGGGCCAGGGTTTTTCAGGTACTGCTCGCGGATGGCGCGGGCCGACCAGTAGGTCAGCGCAGCCACCAGCCCGGTCGGGTTGTAGCCGAGCCCCTGGGGGAACGCCGAAGCCCCCGGAACGAACACGTTGTGCACGTCCCAGCTTTGCAGGTAGCGGTTCAAGGCACTGGTCTTCGGGTCGGTGCCCATGATCGCGCCGCCGTTCAGGTGGGTGGTCTGGTAGCTGGCGGTGTTGAAGTGGTCCTTGACCTTCTTGCCCAGCACGGCAATGGTCTTGGGGTTCATCGCCTGGGCGATCTTGCTCAGCTTGTCGACCATGAACTGGTTCATCCTGATGTCGTTTTCCTGCCAGTCGAAGGTCATGCGCAGCAGCGGCTGGCCATAGGCGTCGCGGTAGGTCGGGTCGAGGTCCAGGTAGTTGCCACGGTAGGACTGGTGGGCACCATGCGCGTCCATCGACACCTGGTGGGTGTAGTAATCGGCGGTGGCCTTCTTCCAGGCGCTGCCCCAGGCCGGTGTGCCAGGCGGGGTGGCGCCGCCGGCAATCGGCCGTGTGCCGGCCTGGTTCACCCACATCGGCGAGCCACCGACGAAGCCGTGCGGGCCATGGTCGAAGTTGTCGGCGTTGAAGTCATCGATGGCGATGCCGTTGCCACCGGCGCCGATGAAGTTGTTGGTGTAGGTGTCCTTGTCGAAGAACGCCTTGACCGTGCCCATGTTCTGGTAGGCGAAGTTACGCCCGACCACGCCTTCGTTCCTGATGGGGTCGTACGGTTTGCCGATGCCGGACAGCAGCATCAGGCGTACGTTGTTGAACTGGAACGCCGCCAGGATCACCAGGTCCGCCGGCTGCTCCACTTCCCGCCCCTGGGCGTCGATGTAGGTGACGCCGGTGGCCTTGCGCTTGCTGTCGTCCAGGTTCACCCGCAGCACATGGGCGTTGGGCCGCAATTCGAAATTCGGCACCTGGCGCAGCGCCGGCAGGATGTTCACGTTGGGCGAGGCCTTGGAGTACATGTAGCACACGTAGCCGCTGCAGAAACCGCAGAAGTTGCATGGCCCCATCTGCGCCCCGTACGGGTTGGTGTACGAGCCAGAGGTGTTGGCCGAGGGCAGGTTGTAGGGCTTGTAGCCCAGGCTGGCCGCCGCCTTTTCGAACAGCCTGGCCGACACCACGTTTTTCTGCGAAGGCAGCGGGAACGGGCTGGAACGGTCTGGCGCATAGGGGTTGCCGCCCTTCCCTTCGCCAACGACCTGGCCGTTGACGGTCCAGGCCTGGCCAGAGGTACCGAACACCTTCTCGGCGAAGTCGAAGTGCGGTTCCAGTTCTTCGTAGCTGACCCCGAAGTCCTGGATAGTCATGTCTTCGGGGATGAACTTGCGCCCGTAGCGTTCTTCGTAGTGGCTGCGCATGCGCAGTTCCATCGGGTCTACCCGGAAGTGCACGCCCGACCAGTGCAGGCCTGCGCCACCTACACCTTTGCCCGGCAGGAAGGCACCGAGCTGGCGATTGGGCAGCGCCACGTCGTTCATGCCGTGGCGGATGGTGACGGTCTCTTTCGACACATCGACGAACAGCTTCTTGCGCACGCTGTAGGTCAGCTCGTCGATCACCTGCGGGTAGCTGCCTTCCGGGTAGGTGTCCTGCATCGGCCCCCGCTCCAGGGCCAGCACTTGCAGCCCCGCCTCGGTCAGTTCCTTGGCCATGATCGCGCCGGCCCAGCCGAAGCCCACGATCACCGCGTCCACTTTCTTCATCACGGTCGTCATGCCTCAGGCCCTCTCGCCACGGATCGAAACAGCGGGGAACGGGTAAGGCTCGTTGCGCTCGACCCAATCCATGAAATCGGCACGGGCGCCGGGGAAGCCGATCTGGGTCCAGCCGACCATGCCTTTGTTGCCGCCATGGATCGGGTCGCAGAAGAACCCTTCACGGGTGTTCTGCACCAGCAGGCTGAAGAACACCTTGGCTGGCACGGCGTCGAAAACCAGCTCTCCAGCCTCGATTTTGCTGAGAATGCGGTCTCGGGTAGCGCTATCTTGCGCAGCAAAAACTTGCCCGGAATTGGCCTTGCACCAGCCATCCACGGCGGCGATGCCCAGGCGGTAGATCTGTTGCGGGCTGAGTTGCAGCTGGTACCCCAGTTCGGGCGCGGCGTCGGCCTTGAAAGGGCCTTGCATGTACCACTGCGCGCCAGTTGCGTAGGGGGTGTTCATCTGCCGGTCGATGAATTCGGCAGCGCCGGCTTCAAGTGCGCCAGGGCCAAGTTCGTCGGCCGGGATGATGCGCGAGACGGCAGCCTGCACGAAGGCCCACTCCTCGGCAGTGAAGAAAGTCGGCTGGTAGTTGCCTGCTGGCGGCGTGGCCGGCACTTTGGGCTCGTGTTGCGGGGCCGCAAGCAGCTGACTGGCACCCACGCCAAGCCCCGTGCTGGCCACTGTGACCACAGGGATCAAGGTCAAGGTCTTGCGCAGAAAGTCCCTGCGCGGGTTGTCGGGGGCATGCTCAGGCATTGCGAATCCTCATCGGCTGTGTGCGGCCTTGAAAAGCGCCATCTGATTTTCAATATGGGGGGGTGGTCTTGATAGGCCATCAAGAAAACAGCCGGATAATCTAGCGCGTTCAGAAATGTTTTGAAACCGGTTTCAGGCTTGATTGCAAAGGGCTGGCCGGGCTTTGCGGCCGGCCGGCCTTGGCTGGCTACATGGGTATTCGCCGCAAGACCGCACCTACAGGGCCGCGTTCACGCAATTGATTGGGTCGGTACCACCTGCCCCAGTCCCCAACCTTGGGGACACGGTGCCCAACGGCAACCCCCTGCAATCGCCCTTGCAAGAGAAATGGATCCCTTGCCCTGCAAGGGCTGCAGCACATTTTTTCCGGCTTGGCACGCCTATTGCCGATCTCCTGCCAGACGCCCCAAGTCCATGGGCCCGTTTGCAGGAGGAAATGTCTCATGCACCGACCGATACCCCACCCGCTGGCATTGGCCATTTTCGCCGGCATGCTCCAACTCCCGGCGCAGGCTGCCTTGAACGCTGTCGATCCAGGCGCCTATGTTCCCGCCAACGGTGGCTTCCCAGCCTGGTACCAGGACAGTCACGGTCGTACCCTCGACCTGTGCCTGACAAAGGCGGTCAGCTCGCGTGTGCCTGGCGCACCCGGCGCACCTTCGTACATGTGCACGCTGCTGCCCACCCCCGGCGTGTTCGACGATACCCAACCCATCGTCTTCCCCACCAACTTCCCTGACGAGGCGTTCTGGTTCACCGCCGACGCCGCCATCGTAGACGCCACTCGCGGCATCGACCTCAGCTACGGCACCGCGATCGAAGCGGCATTTGCCGCCGAAGAACCGGTCGACGGCGACCAGGTCAGCTTCGCCCGGGTGCGTATCCGGGTCGACGTGCCAACCGCCGGCACCTACGTGGTCACTCACCCCTATGGCGTCGAAGTGTTCGACGTACCTGCGCCCGGCCGCCGGGCGATCAACATGACCCGCGACATCGGCATTGCCGGCGCAGGCGACTTCACCGGCGCCCTGAAAGGCGATGTCGGCCCGTTCCTGCGCAGTGTCAACGGCCCCTACACCGAAGGCAGCGAGCGCTTCATCGGCGACCCGAACCTGGAAGAACGGGTGACCGGCAGCCCCTTCAATACCAACTACGTGCGCATCGAAGGCCCCGGCGGCATCGACCTGCGCACCGAGCTGTTCGCGGTTTCGGGCAAGCTTTCCGAAGTGACCCTGCCAACCCCGCTCATGCCGCAACGCAGTACCTACTCGCGGCATACCGAGAACGGCGACCTGCGCGCCCAGCAGGACATCTTCGTGATGGCCCCGCCGCCACCGGCCAGCGTCACCCTGACCAGCCAGACACCCAACCTGAACCTCACCGAGGCCAACGGTACCGGTGCCTGGTACGCCCAGTCGGTGCTCGACCCGGCCGCCGGGACGATCCTGACGCTGACCGCCGACAACAGCGTGGCGATCCCTGCCAGCAGCCCGACCACCGCCAATGTACCGCTGACCGACCTGGTCGTTATCACCCAGGCCCAGTTCCGTCTGTCCACCGGCGAGCTGACCTTGGTGGCCAGCACCAGCGACGAGACCACGCCGCCAGTGCTCACCGCACACACCGGCAACGGCGCGCTGATCGGCAACCTGAGCGGCACAGGTGCCGTGAAGACGCTGAGCACCAGCCTGTCGCCCATCCCGCCGGCCAAGGTGCAGGTCACCAGTACCAACGGCGGTAGCGACACCGAAGACGTGGTGCTGGTGCCATGAACAGACAAAGGCTCAGCCTTCAAGGAGGCAGCATGAACACTTGGTCGCGCCGTGCGCTGTTGGCCGCCGGTTTTTCCCTTACCGTTACCAGCGCCGCGTTTGCCGCGCTGTCCGATGTCGACCCGGGGCCCTACACCTTCGCCACCGGTGGCTATCCGATGTGGTACAAGGACAGCCTCGACCAGTCCCTGGAGCTGTGCCAGTCCCGTGCTACCAGTACGCGTGCGCCAGGCGCGCCGGGGGCACCGGCCTACATGTGTACCTTGTTGCCCGAGCCTGGCATCTATGACGATGCCCTGCCGCTGGTGTTCCCGGACAACTGGCCGCCCGAGATGTTCTGGTTCCTGGCGGAAACCGCCATTCCGCAGGTCGGCAACAGCGGCTATGAACTGGAGGTTTATGTAGCCGGGGTGGAGGCTGCCTTCGCCGCCGAAAACCCTGTCGATGGTGACCAGCAAAGCTTCGCCCGGATCCGCATTCGTGCTTCGGTTCCAAGTACCGGTACCTACACCATCACCCATCCCTACGGGGTGGAGACGGTCAACGTCACCACGGCGGGGCGTCGGGCGATCAACATCACCCGGGACATTGGCATTGGCGCACCAGGCAACTTCCGGGGAGCGCTGGCGGGGGCGATCGGCCCTTGGCTGAAGGGTGTTGGCGGGCCTTACACCGAGGTCAACCCCGATACCGGCGCCATCGAAACCTACATCGGCGACCCCAATATCACCGAGGCGGTGACCGGCAGCCCCTTCAATACCAATTTCGTGCGCATTCAAGGCCCCGCTGGCACCATCCAGACCAACACCTTCACTGTTTCAGGCAAGGTACTCGACCAACGGGCCCAGACCCCGGTCAGCCTGGAACGCGCCACCTATTCGCGCAATGCCACCGGCACCCGTACGGAAGTGTTCGCCAAGGCGCCCAGCACGGCCAGCCTGTGCATGCGCAATGGCATTGCCCTGGTCGGCACCCCGCCTTCGCCGTGCCAGTACACCCTCACCGCCGACAACAACGGGCTGTTCTTCCACCAGCAGTTCGGCCAGGAAGCACCGCCTGCTGTGGTGGTGGTCACCGCCAGCGACAGCGCCGGCGGTACCCAGCCAACCGCGCTGTCGAGCAAGCTCACCGACGTGGTCAAGGTCGGCACCGCACGCTACGACTGGGCCAACAAGCGCCTGTTGATAGAGGCCAGTTCCAGTGACGAAGTGGCGGTCCCGGACCTGATCGCCCAAGGCTACGGTCGCCTGTCCAAGGCGGGCACGCTGCAGAGCCTGACCGTCAACGACGTGCCGCAGCCACCAGCCACCATCACGGTGAAATCGGCACGCGGCGGCAGCGATGTCGAACCGGTAGTCGTGGTCGGCAACGCGCCGGTCGAGGCGGCCAACCAGCCGCCGCTGGCCCAGGCCGATACCGGCAGTACCAGCGTGGGCATCCCGATCACCCTCAACCTGCTGCAGAACGACAGCGACCCGGATGGCAACGTACCGCTGACCATCAGCGACCTCACCCAGCCCGGTACCGGTCTTGGCGGCGTGGTGATGAACGGCACCACCTCGGTCACCTACACCCCGCCAGCCGGGGCCACGCAACCCGTGGTGGCCACCTTCAGCTACCGGGCGGTGGACGCCAAGGGCCTGAAGTCGGAACCGGCTACTGTCACCATCAACGTAGCGCCCAACCGGGCACCGACCGCCAACCCGGAAACCGTCGCCACCTTGGGCGTGCCATTGACCATCAACGTGCTGGCCAACGACACCGATCCGGAAGGCAACGTGCCGCTGACTGTCCCTGCTACCTCCCTCACCCAGCCGGCTACTGGTCGGGGCACAGTCAGCACCGACGGCACCACGGTGACCTACACCCCACCGGCCACGGTGACCACCGCCTTCACCACCACCTTCACCTACCAGGCGCGTGACTCGCTGGGGGCGCTGTCCAACCCCACCACCGTCACCGTCAACGTGTCGCCACGGCCCGCCGCCGAAACCTTCGCGGTCACGGCAGCCACGGTCACGGCACGCTCCAACAACCGTTACAACTGGGACCTCAGCGGTACCTCGTCGGTCACCACCGGCAATACCGTCACCGTGCGGGTAACCACCACTACCGGCGTGCAGACCCTTGGCACCGCCACGGTGGCGCTGACCGGCCGCTGGCGCCTGGCGGTGAGCAATAGCACCACGATCATCCCGACTGCGGCACCGACGGCGACGATCACCACCAGCCAGGGCACCACACGCACCGTCAACGTAACCGTGCAGTAAAGGCCGGAGGTTGCAATGAGACGCCTGTACTCCCTGCTGCTCGGCCTGGCCGTGGTGGGCCAGGCCTGCTGGGCCGAGGACCTGTTGGACAATGCCGACCTCGCACCCGGCAACGACCTCGGCGAACCGGTGATCATCCGCCTGCTGCCGGCCAGCGCCGGCCAGGCTGCGGTGATCGAGCAGCAAGGCGCGGGCAACCGCGCCGCCCTCGACCAGAACGGCCAGGCCCTGCTGGGCCGCATCGTCCAGGCCGGTGGCACGCAGGAAGCGTACATCTTGCAGGAAGGCAGTGACCTGATGGCCCTCATCAGCCAACAGGGGAATGGCAACAGCGCGTCGATCCGCCAGACCGGCAACAGCAACAGTGCGGCCATCGAGCAGATCGGCAACGACAACAGCGCCAGCATCGTGCAGTCCGGCACCGGCCTGAACAGCTCCGTGACCCAGGCCGGCAATGGCCAGCACGTGCAGATAACCCAATACCGATAGACCTGGAGGCACCCCCATGTACAAGCTCGCTCCGTTAAGTGCCGCTATCGTCCTGGCCCTCGCAGGTCAGGCCATGGCTGCTGACAGCACCTCGTCCCAGACCCAGGATGGCAAGGAAAACATCGCTGAAGTCAGCCAGTCCCTGGCGCCATTCGCTTCGGCTACCCAGACCCAGACCGGCAAGGGCAACAACCACCTGGCGGTGCAATCGGATAGCACCAGCGATATCCAGCAGAGCGCCAACGGCCAATACAACGCCGGCTACGCCGACCAGCTGTTCGAGAACGGCAGCCAGGTCACCCAGCACGCAAGCGGCAGCTACAACGATGCCTTCGCCAGCCAGTCACTGGGCTTGGGCAACCAGTCGCTGCAAACCCAGCAAGGCGCGCAAAACGCCTCGACCGTATGGCAGGAAAGCCAGGAAGGCAGCAAGGCCACCACCTGGCAATCCGGCCAGCGCAACGAAGCTTTCATCGAGCAGATCTTTGGTGGCAGCAACAACCGCAGCAGCATCAACCAGACCGGCCAGGAAAACTACGCCGCCGCCGAGCACCTGAGCCACGTCGATGGTGATATCCAGGTCTACCAGGACGGCACGGGCAACTGGGCGTATGGCGACCAGCGCGACGGCACCGGCGGCACCATCGGCATTGGCCAGTACGGTGGCGGCAACTCGGTGGAAGTGTGGCAGGACAACCAGACCGCCAGCCAGGCATCAGTGACCCAGTCCGGCCAGATGAACGAAGGCTATATCGACCAGAGCTTCGGCATGAACAACAAGGTCAGCCTGTCGCAACAGGGCACGGCCAACGCCAGCTGGTCGGACCAGTTCGAGACCAGCAACTCGACCACCACCATCACCCAGACTGGTAGCAACAACGTGCATTTCACCTACCAGAACGGTGAAAACCTCAACCTGACCATCAACACCAAGGGCACTGGCAACAGCGTCACCGCCAGCAACTGGAAAGGCGCCAAGATGGGCGGCCAGTTCGGTACCAACCAGACTGCCACCATCAACCAGAATGGCAATGGCAACGGCGTCAACCTGACCCAGAACGGTGATAACCAGCTGGCCACGCTGACCCAGAAAGGCACCGGCAACCAAATGGAGACCAAGCAGGCCGACATGAACAACGAGCTGTACTTCGAACAGAACGGCACCGACAACATCCTGATCGCCGACCAGCGTGGCACCGACAACTATGCCTACGGCAACAGCCAGGGCAACGGCAACGTCATCAACCTGGATCAGTCCGGCTACAGCAACCAGAGCTACACCAACCAGCTGTACGGTAGCGGCAACGAAGCCAACATCAAGCAGGTTGACAGCTACAACATTGCCTACGTGACCCAGGGAGGCCAGGGCAACAAGGCGTATGTCGACCAGAGCGGTGTGACCCAGACCGCGACCATCAGCCAGCTGGGCAGCGCGAACGTGGCCACTGTGACCCAGCAGTAGATCGCTCCCCCCTTGAACCGCGGTGCTCCTCTCCCTGGTGCCGCGGTTCCTTTTTTTTCCTGTCAGAACTTCTTTTCTTGCCGACCTGTTCGCGGGCATGCCCGCTCCCACAGGTGCTCCACCGCCGTCAAAGCCTGCGCCAACCCTGTGGGAGCGGGCATGCCCGCGAATAGGTCAAGCCTGCCAAGCGCATTACAATGGTCCACACCCCAACCGATGCCTGACCCATGATCCAGTCCGACCTCGACCTGTTCGGCACCCAGCCGCAACGCCTGGCCAGCCACACCGTGCTGCTGCCCGGCTTCGCCCTGGCCGAGATCGAGGCCCTGCTCGATGCCCTGCGCCCGGTGCTGCGTGCCGCGCCGTTCCGGCACATGCACACCCCGGGCGGCCTGCGCATGGCGGTAGGGCTGACCAACTGCGGCACGTTGGGTTGGGTCAGTGACGAACACGGCTACCGCTACACCCCCTGCGACCCGCTCAGCGGCAAACCTTGGCCCGCCCTGCCCCCCGTGTTGCTCGAACTGGCCGCCCGCGCTGCGACCATGGCCGGGTTCGACGGTTTCGTGCCGGATGCCTGCCTGGTCAACCATTACCTGCCGGGCACCCGCCTGAGCCTGCACCAGGACCGCGACGAGCGGGACTTCGGCCAGCCGATCGTGTCGGTGTCGCTGGGCTTGCCGGCGGTGTTCCTGTTCGGTGGCCTGCAGCGCACCGACAAGACCCAGCGCATCCCGCTGAGCCACGGCGATGTGCTGGTCTGGGGTGGCGAGGACCGCCTGCGCTTTCACGGCGTGCTCCCGATCAAGCCTGGCGTGCATCCGCGCCTCGGTGAACGGCGGATCAACCTGACCTTGCGCAAGGCCGGTGGCTGAAGCGGCCAACGGCCCGTAACCGGCGCAAACAGGATGAACGCGCATGAAACAGGTTGAACATCTTGGCCTGGCAAGCTTCAAACGATATGCCATGCCCTGTTCAGCCTGGAGCCCGCCATGCCCTACCAGCCCTGTTACCCGCCCTCTCAAAGCGGAGCCGCGCGCCTATGAAAATGCCCTGCCGCGCGCCCAATGCCTCACTACAGCTCGATTATGTACGCGACACCCTGTTCGGCCCGGTGGCGCAAAGCGTGGAGTGCCAGTGCCAACTCGCCGCCCTCGACCTGCAAGGCCGCCCCGGCCTGCGCCTGCACATTTGCCCGCCCCTGCCCGACAAGGTCGACCGCGCCCACAGCGTGGCCTTCGTCTGGGACGGGCGCAGTTACCACGGAGTGGTCCGCGACCAGGGCAAGTGCGGTGATGGCGGCCTGAACCTACTGCTGGAACTGCTGTAAGACGATCAACGGCGATCAACCCGGCTGAACCCACCGGGCGCGTCACGTCTCCATAGCAAAAGGGCCCATGCCTGCCGGAGAACGCGGAGAACGTCAATGAACAGTCCGTTGCTCAAGCTCTTCACTCACCCCGCCGACGCCTGGCTGGAAATCCGCCGGGCCGAGGAAGACCACCCGCAGCAATATCTGCCGCGCCTGTTGGCCCTGGCACTAATCCCCGCTGTGTGCCTGTTCGTCGGCACGACCACCTTCGGCTGGAGCCTGGCGGCCGAGGAACGGGTGCGCCTGAGCATGACCAGCGCCGCCCAACTGGCGGGCTTGCTCTACGCCACAACGGTCGTCGGGGTAATGTTGATGGGCACGATGATCCGCTGGATGTCGCGCGGTTTCGATGCACAGCCCAGCCTCAACCAGTGCATCGGCTTTGCCGCCTACTGCGCCACACCATGGTTCTTTGCCGGGGTGGTCGGCCTGCTACCGATCCGCTGGCTGGCGCTGGCGGCACTGCTGGCTGCCTCGGCGTATGCCAGCGTGTTGCTGTATGGCGGATTGCAGACCTTCCTGCGGCTGAAGAAGGAACAGGCCATGCTGTTCGCGACCTGCGTGTGGGGGGTGGGGTTGCTGCTGCTGGTCACCATCCTGGTGGCGATGATCCTGTTCTGGTTCAACGGCCTGATGCCGGAATATGTGCGCCCGGCCAGCGTGGGCTGACCGGGGCGCGGCAGGCGCCTCAGGCAATCGCCTTGAGTGTCGCCGGGTGGCTGTTTCGTAGCGCGTGCAGCTGCCCCACCAGGTTGACCAGGTCACGGCAACTGTTGAGGCTTTGCAGGGGGACCCCGCTCAGGGTCACGCCCTCGTCGAGGCTCTGGCCCTGACCCAGGCGTATGGTCAGGTTGGCGCCATCCGTGCAGCTGACTTCGCAACGGTCGGGCAGGCAGGCTTGCTCGATCATCTGCCGCATTTCTAGCATCGAAACTCCTATCAACGACATGGTACGACCCTCTCTTTGGGATGGCCTGTTGTGTGAGTACGCCTTTGTCGGGCGAGGTGCCAATTGATATTGCGCATGCCGGGGCAGGCGCTCATGCGCCTGGGCAATGATCATGCAGGGAATCCTCTAGCACCTTAGTGGAAGATTGCCTGCGCGGGCTGCGCGTTCGAACGCAATGGCAAACTTAGCGACGAGCGGTCCCGGCAGGCCCCAGCGATGCCCAAAGATGCTGTGCCGCATAGGCTCGCCACGGTCGCCATGCAAGGGCTCGTTGCGCAAGTTGGGCATCCTCGCCTTCGAGCAGGCGCAACGCCTTGATCAGCGCCACATCGCCCAGCGGCAAGGCATCGGCCGCACCGGCCTGGCGCAATGCCAGGTAGTGCGCACTCCAGGGGCCGATACCCTTGAGCTGGCACAGGTTGCGCAGCAGTTCATCCGGCACCTGCCCGCGGCGCAGCAACCTGGGCTCGGCGAGCAATGCATTGGCCAGCGTGCCCAGGGTGGCGGCGCGCGCTCGCGGCATGCCCATGCCATCGAATTTCGCAGCTGCCAATACCGTCAACGCCGGGAATACGTGGCTCAGGCCAGGTGCGGGCCAGCGCAAGAACACGCCGTGGCGTTGCACCAGGCGGCCGGCCAGGGTCATGGCCCCGGCCACACTGACTTGCTGGCCCAGCACAGTGCGCATGGCCTGTTCGCAGGCGTCCCAGCCTTGTGGCACGCGCAAGCCTGGACGCTCCCGTAGCAGGCGCGCCATCAGTGGATCGCGGGACAGTTCGGCATTGATGCGCGCGGGATCGGCGTCGAGGTCGAAGACCCGCCTCAGCCTGGCGGTCAGGCCGGGTAGCGCGTGGGCCGGGACGCCTTCAAGGCGGACCCGCAGGTACTGGCGGCCCGAAGGTGTGGCGTGCAAGACGGCGTGTCGGCCGGCAATTACCAGGGTACGGCGGTAGGTGCCGTCGAGGCAGGTCTCGATGCCGGGGATGCAGCGGGCAGCGAGGAAGGCCAGGGTCGAGGGCCAGTGGTAAGGGGCACGGTAGCGCAGCCACAAGGTGTGGTGGCCGGGGGTGGGCAATGATCGGCGTACGGCGTGCAGGGGGGTGAGCTTTGGCATGGCTGCATCATGCCAGCAAAAGTAATACCTGTACCGGCCCTATCGCCGGCAAGCCATTCAATCAACCAGGATCAATGCGCCGCACCGTCCCGCGCTTCCTGCATCTGCCCGAACCGCCCGGCATGGAAGTCGTCGAACGACTCGGCAATTTCCGCTTGGCTGTTCATCACGAACGGGCCATAGCCCACGATCGGCTCATCGATCGGTTCACCGCTTAGCAGCAGCAAGCTGGCACCTTCCAGCGCTTCGACCGCGACATCCTCGCCGCCCCGGTCAAACAGCACCAGGCTGGATGGGCCGGCTTCTCGCTCGCCGTTGATCCGCACGTTGCCGCGCAACACCACCAGCGCCGCATTGCGCCCGGCGGCAACCGGCAGTTGCAAGGCTGCACCGGCATTCAGGCGCAGGTCCCAGACATCCATCGCAGTGAAGGTCCGCGCCGGCCCCGAATGCCCACGATAGTCACCGGCAATCACCCGCAGGCTGCCGCCCTCGCCGTCCAGCGTCACCACCGGGATGTCCTTGGCCAGCAGCGTCTGGTAGCCGGCCGCTGCGCGCTTGTCCCGCGCCGGCAGGTTGACCCACAGCTGTACCATCTCCAGCGTACCGCCAGAACGGGCGAAACCTGGGGAATGGAACTCTTCGTGGATGATGCCATTGGCAGCAGTCATCCACTGCACGTCGCCAGGGCCGATCAAGCCGCCAGCGCCGGTGGAGTCACGGTGTTCCAGTTCGCCCTGGTAGACGATGGTCACGGTCTCGAAGCCGCGGTGCGGGTGCTGGCCAACGCCGCGCCGCGCACTGGTCGGGGTGAAGTCATGAGGGCCGGCATAGTCCAGCAGCAGGAACGGGCTGATCTTGCTGGCCAGGTTGTCGTAGGTGAACAGGCTGCGCACCGGGAAACCATCACCTACCCAGTGGGCGTGGGGGCTGCGGTGAATACCCAGAATCGTTTTCATGAGAAGGCTCCTCTCTTGGTTGAGATAACCTTACCAGTGAGACCAATCAGGCAATAGCCGGCTAAAATGGCATGCATCGTCTCATTAAAAGGACAATCAAAAAAAGACGGCGTGAAGTATCGGATGCCCCGCGTACTGCGACCTCAACCAATGCTCCAGCTTCAACGAAAAGGCTTGTCCCCGCCCCCTGAGTTCCCGATAGACCGGATCCGCCATGGCCTGGCCGGGGGTCAGACTATCCAGATGGCGGCGATTTTCCACCGAGGATATCAACTCGAGGAAAACTGCGTAGTCTTCGAACAGAGAAGCGCTGTAGGGGTTGGAGTCACCGAGCAATGCCAGGCGTTGCAGAGGGGTGAGGGCCAGCAATTGTTGAAGGCGCATGATCTTCGACGGCGCAGCGAGGCCGTGGACTTCGGCAATCGCCACGATACCGCCTGCAAAAAGCAGTTTTCGCGAAAATTGCAGTTTGATGTTGCGTACTCCCCACGCCTTGCCTTCGGCCCTCTTTTCCTCGAAATTCGCCATGAGGGTGCGGTAGTAGCGGATCAGGTCGTTAAGCAGGAACCTGGCAAGCCCGCTTCCATGATCATCAGGAATATAACGGCGCAGCAGGTCATTCTGCCACCAGGCAAAGGCCTCATGCCCGAAGAGGGCGCGGCCCTCGAGCAACATCAGCATTCGCCTGGTCAGCGCCGTATTGTCTTCGCATTTCCAACCTATGTGTTCGCTAACGTCTGAGTACAGCGCCAACGCCCCTCGGCCGAATTTCGCCTCGTCGCTTTCTCCCGGATGGCTGATGGGCCGGACAAGGTCGCTGACCTGGCGCAATATGTCGTCCAGACGATCCGCCGGCAAACTGGTGTCATGCACGATGAAGAAGTCGATGTCCGAAACAGGCGAAACCTCGCATCGGCCATAGGAGCCCACGCTGACCACAGCCAGAGGTGAACGCCCCGCCAGCGGTGCAAGCGTGCTGTACAGGGCCTGCCTGAGTGACTCGATTGACTTGCAGGAGTAGTCGTAGCGTTTTTGCAGATACGATGGCTGTAGCAGGGTCTTGCTGGTCATGTTCGTACGCTCGGGCAAAGCCCAAGATTACTCACGCCTTTGCGCCCGATGCTGTCTGGAAAAACTATCCCGCCGGTCCCTGCAGCAGGAAGGCCTGCACTTGTTCGGCGCACGCCTCAGGATGCTCCTGCATGAAGCAGTGCCCACCTGCAACCTGCCTGCCGCTGACCTGAGGGTTGAGCGCCACCAGGCGATTCACCGAATGCGGTACGAAGGGGTAGGTGTGCTCGCCGTACAGCACCCGCGTGGGCGTACGGATTGCCGCCAGGCTCGCCCACATGCGCTTGGGGAACGAACTGAATATTTCCACTTCGCGGCTGGGCCGGCACTTGAGTACCACCGCTTCGCCACAGTCGCCAATGGCATGCTCCACGTAGGCCCGCAGCGCCGCATCGGCCCACCCCTTGAAGATACCCCGCCCATGCAGCGAAGCCAGGGCTGCCTCGCGGTCGGGCCAGTGGCTGCGACGGCTGGCAGCCTTGCGCGCCAGGGCATGGCGCTGGTGCAAGCCGACCAGGGCTGCCATCCCCATCACACCCAGCATGCGCCGGCTGAACAGTACCGGGTCGAGCAGCACGGCACGCGTGAACAGTTGCGGTTCACTGGCCAGGATCAGGCCGGTGAGCACGCCACCGAAACTGTGCCCGACGGCAAAGCGCGGTACGTCACCATACTCGCCTCGCCCGGCTGCAAAAGCCTCCACCGCCAGCGCAGCGGTCCGGTTCCAGCCACGGAACACCCCGCCATGGTCGCTGTCACCATGGCCCTGCACATCGCTGAGCCACAGGTCGAAATGTTCGCCCAGGCGCATCAGCAATGGCTGGTAGGCCAGGCAGCAGAAGCCGTTGCCGTGCAGAAAATGCAGTAACGGCTTGCCACTGGCCGGGGTTCGCCAGCCCCGCAGGGTGAAGCCTTCGGCGCATTCGTGAGACCAGGGGATCAACTGCATCGGCTTACTGTACTCGCGGGGTCAGGAAAACGCTGATTCTACAAACAGCAGCGGGTACAGTGAAATCACCAGCAACAAGGCCATCAGGACATTGAACAGCATCAGCCAGCGCGGGTTCTGCAACAAGTTGCGCAGGGCGCTGCCGAACATCACCCACACCCCGACGCTCGGCAGGTTGACCAGGGCGAACAAGGCGGCAATGACAATGACGTTGGTCACATAGCCCTGCGCCGGCGTGTAGGTGGTGATTGCCCCGACTGCCATCACCCAGGCCTTGGGGTTGACCCACTGGAATGCCGCCGCTCCCCAGAAGCCCAGCGGTTTGCGGGCACTGGACGAAGCTGTGCCGACCGGCCCGGAGGTGGCGATCTTCCAGGCCAGGTACAGCAGGTAGGCGGCACCGGTGTAACGCAATACCGTATACAGCGCCGGCCAGGCTTTGAACACCTCGCCCAGGCCCAGGCCGACAGCCAGCACCATCACCATGAAACCGACACTGATGCCCAGGGCGTGCGGGATCGAGCGACGCACACCGAAATTCACCCCGGAGGCAAGCAGCATGGTGTTGTTGGGGCCAGGAGTGATGGAAGACACGAAGGCGAACAGCACGAAGGCGGTCAGCAGGTCGGCAGAGGCAAGCATGGCAGGCAATCCACTTTTTTTATGGGTGCTGTCACACTAACGGAGTCGCCCTCTTCTGCGACCGATACAGTTTCACTAAATTGTGTAGATACACATCGCTGTACCGCTACCATCAGATCAAGGAAGCCGTCCCATGAGCCTCACCATCCGTCCTGCCGTTCGCGCCGACGCCGAGCAGATACTTGCCTTCATCACCGAGCTGGCAGAGTACGAACGCGCCCGCCACGAGGTGATCGCGAGCGTTGCCGATATCGAGCACAGCCTTTTTGGCGAGGGCAGCACCGTGCATAGCCTGATGTGCGAGCGCGATGGCCGGGCAATCGGCTTTGCCGTGTATTTCTACAGCTACTCGACCTGGCTCGGCCGCAACGGCATCTACCTGGAAGACCTGTACATAACGCCCGAGCAGCGCGGCGACGGTGCCGGGCGGCAATTGCTGCGGCATATCGCCCGCGAGGCGGTGGCGAAGAATTGCGGACGGCTGGAATGGAGCGTACTGGACTGGAACGAGCCGGCTATCGGCTTCTATCAGAAGCTGGGGGCCGAAGCGCAGGATGAGTGGGTGCGCTACCGACTGGACGGGGACAAGCTGGCGGCGTTTGCCCGAGGCTGACCGGGCGCGCGTTCCCTCCCACAGGGTAGCCGGAGCGCCCGCAAACGATTCTGGCAATTGACGCCAGCCCCGCCCCATGGTCTCCTTATGCCTCGCGTTCAGGTGCCCCCGATGGGGGTGAAACGGGAAACCGGTGCGTCACAGGCCCTCCAGCAGGGCCGGACAAGGCCGGTGCTGCCCCCGCAACGGTAAGCGAGCGAAGCGTCTGTACCACTGTGCCTGATCCCCGGCATGGGAAGGTGACGCTTTCCAGGAGCCTGGCTCCTCCTCGCAAGCCCGGAGACCGGCCTGGCGTTCATGAACACCCCGCGGTGGGCGGGCGCTGTTGCATTCCCCTGGGCTGCCACGCTCGGGGCTGCCGCGCTTGCCCGTTGCCCACAAAAAGCAGAGGAACGCGTCATGCCCGTCACCAGCGCCAAGCAACACAGCATTACCACCCCCGTCACCCTCAGCCAGCGTGTCGTCATCGCCATCGGCGCCAGCCTGCTGGGCCTGTGCCTGGTGTACTTCGCCGGCTTTTCGCATATCGAGGCCGTGCACAACGCCGCCCACGACACCCGCCACAGCGCCGCATTCCCCTGCCACTGAGTACGCCCGATGATCACACGCATTGCCCGCACCGCGGGCTTCAGCGGGTTGCTGGCGGCCTTGCTGCTGACCTTGCTGCAGAGCTTTTGGGTCGCCCCGCTGATTCTCGAGGCAGAAACCTACGAATCCTCGGCCCCCGTCGCCGAGCACGAGCATGCCGGCGAAGTGGCAGCGCATGAACACAGCGCCGAGGCCTGGGCACCTGAAGACGGCTGGCAGCGAGTGCTGTCCACCACCGGCGGCAACCTGGTGGTCGCGGTCGGCTTCGCCCTGATTCTCACCGCCCTGTACAGCCTGCGTGAACCCAAGCGAGCCGGCACCGGCGCACTCTGGGGCCTGGCCGGCTTCGCCGTGTTTTGCCTGGCCCCGACCCTGGGCCTGCCGCCGGAACTGCCAGGTACTGCCGCAGCCGACCTGGGGCAACGCCAGGCCTGGTGGATCGGCACCGCCAGTGCCACCGCGCTGGGCCTGGCCCTGCTGGTGTTCGCTCGCCACTGGTTGCTGAAGGCGCTGGGCGCTGTGCTGCTGGTCATTCCCCATGTGATCGGTGCGCCGCAACCCGAGGTGCACGAGAGCCTGGCCCCCGCCGCCTTGGAAACCCAGTTCAAAGTGGCCTCCTGGCTGACCAACGCCGCATTCTGGCTGGCCCTGGGCCTGCTCAGCGCCTGGCTGTTCCGGCGCTCCAGCCAGGCCTGATGCCTGCCTTCTACGCCGGCTTCGGCTGTCGTCGGGGTTGCCCGGCGGATACGCTGGAAATCTTGCTGCGCCAGGCCCTGGCCACCCAGGGCCTGGCGTTGGCCGACCTGCAAGGCATCGCCAGCATCAGCCTGAAGGCCGACGAGCCCGGCTTGCAGCAACTGGCCGAACGCCTCGGCCTGCCTTTGGTGTTGTACGATACCGCGCAGTTGCAACCCTACGAACCCCGACTCAGCCACCGTTCCGCCGCTGCCCATGCCCACTGTGGCTGCTGGGGCGTGGCGGAGAGTGCGGCACTGGCCCTGGCCAGCCAGCGGGTTGGCACCGCCAGGTTGCTGCTGACGCGCAAGGTACTGGGCCCGGCTACCCTCGCCCTGGCCTGTTGAACGCTTCCCCTCTTTCCTGCAAGGACTTTCCATGACGGTCTACTTCATCGGCGCCGGCCCCGGCGACCCGGAACTGATCACGGTCAAGGGCCAACGGCTGATCCGCCAGTGCCCGGTGATCATCTATGCCGGCTCGCTGGTGCCGGCCGCCGTGCTCGAGGGCCACCAGGCCGAGACCGTGATCAACAGTGCCGAACTGCACCTGGAGCAGATCATCGCCGCCATGCGCAGTGCGCATGAGCAAGGCCAGGATGTGGCTCGGGTACACAGTGGCGACCCCAGCCTGTACGGCGCCATCGGCGAGCAGATCCGCCATCTGCAAACGCTGGGCATCGATTACCAGATCATCCCCGGGGTCACCGCTACAGCGGCCAGCGCCGCCCTGCTCGGCTGCGAACTGACCCTGCCCCAGGTAGCTCAGACCGTTATCCTCACCCGCTATGGTGACAGCTCGCCGATGCCGCCCGGCGAGCAGCTGGGCGACCTGGCGCGCCATGGCAGCACCCTGGCGATTCACCTGGGGGTCAAGCACCTGTCGCGTATCGTCGAAGAACTGCTGCCGCACTACGGCACGCACTGCCCGGTGGCGGTGGTGCATCGTGCCACCTGGCCGGACCAGGACTGGGTGCGCGGTACCCTCGGCGATATCGTGGAACGCGTCGCGGCCAAGGATTTCCGGCGCACGGCGCTGATCCTTGTGGGCCATGTGCTGGGCGACACACCGTTTGCCGAATCGGCCTTGTATCGCGCCGGGCACGCCCACCTGTATCGCCCTGGCGACTGAGCATTGCCAGGTTCGCCGCAGGCGTAGCAGACTCCGGTTTCCCGCCTGCAAACAGGAGTCATGCCCATGCTGGACCTACGCCCAAACTGCGAGTGCTGCGATACCGACCTGCCGGGTGACAGCCCCGATGCGCTGATCTGCTCCTTCGAATGCACCTTCTGCCGCACCTGCGCCGAAACCCGTTTCCAGGGCCGCTGCCCGAACTGCACCGGCCAGTTGGTGGCACGCCCGACACGGGTCGGCCAGGCACTGGCCAACAACCCCGCCTCAACCCAGCGCGTGAGCAAATCACACTCCGCCTGCGCATGACGACTACAAAAACAGGCATCGCCGCTTTGCCAGGGTGATGTCTTTCCCACTTTTTGTAGGACTTTTCAACAACAAGCACGTGGACTTTCAACACTTCTATACTCGGCATTACCAAATTTCGGGAATGGTCGTATCGTGCAGCGCTTCCGATAACCCCACTTGCAGACGTATTCCTGAGTGATCCAGGAAGCGGACCACATCCTGACAGGAGTTTTCTTCATGACTACCGTGCTGATCGTCGACGACCACCCCATCGTCCGGCTGTCCTTGCGCATGTTGCTCGAACGCGAGCGCTTCCGTGTTGTCGGCGAGGTCGGCAATGGCAGCGAGGTGGCGCAGGTGGCCCGCGACCTGCGACCGGATGTGGTAATTCTCGACATCGGCCTGCCCGGCCTGGATGGCATGGAAGTGATAAAGCGCCTGCAATGCCTGGAGCCGGCGCCCAAGATCATGGTGCTGACCGGCCAGGCCACCGACCTGTATGTGCGGCGCTGCCTGGATGCTGGCATCGGCGCTTTTGTCACCAAGGAAGAAGACCACGAGGCGTTGCTGTTTGCCCTGAAAGCGCTGGTCAAGGGCTACTCGACCTTCCCGCAGATGTCGGTCAACAGCAACTCGCTGGAAAGCGAGCCAGTGCGCCTGTCCAGCCTGTCCAACCGGGAAATGGAGGTGCTGCGGCGCCTGGCGCGCGGCGAGAACAACAAGAATATCGGCACCTGCATGAACCTCAGCGCCAAGACCATAAGCACCTACCGGGGCCGCATCATGGAAAAGCTCAAGACCGAATCACTGGTTGAAATGGTCGACCTGGCCAAGCGCAACAGCGTCTATTGAGCGCTCGATGACAATGAAGCGCCTGCTGGCAAGCGCCCTACTGGTCATCGGCCTGGCCGGTTCCGGCGCGCTGCTGGCAAACAGCGAACCTCGCCAGTTGCTGGCACGCTCGGTCAGCGCCGCGGCCCCGCTTGCGCTGTCCAGCGAAGAGCGGCATTGGCTACAGCAACGCCAGCACCTGGTACTTGGCAGTTCGCGCCCCGACTACCCACCGCTGGAGATCAATGTCAGCCAGCACGACTACGAAGGCCTCAGCGCCGATTACGCTGGCATCATCGCAGAACAGCTGGGTACCACCATCGAAGTACGACGCTACGACAGCCGCCACGAAGCCATCGCTGCGCTACGCGACGGCCGTATCGACCTGCTGGGCAGCTCCAACGCCTTCGAGGCAGCGGATGCCCAGCTCAGCCTCAGTTCAAGCTACGCCGACGATCTGCCAGTCATCGTCACACGCGAGGGGCGCAGCCTGAAGAACACCCCCGACCTCGCCGGCCTGCGCCTGGCCATGGTCGATCATTACCTGCCGGCCAGCAGCGTCCGCAGCCTGTACCCCAAGGCACAATTGAGCCTGTATCGCTCGACCCTGGCCGGGTTGGCCGCCGTCGAGCTGGGCGAGGCCGACGCCTACCTGGGCGATGCCATCAGTACCGACTTCGCGATTGGCAAGAGTTACCAGGGCACACTGAAGATCGATCACTTCTGTCAGGTTGCCCCTGGCGCGTTTGCCTTTGCCATGGCCAGTGACAACCCGCGCCTGCGACAGTTGGTCAACAAGGCGCTGGCACGTATCAGCGAAAGCGAACGCCTGAATATCCTGCGCCGCTGGAGCAGTGGCAACACCAGCCTGCTGCTGCAGCGCCACCTCACCGCCCTGACCGCCGAAGAAGAAGCCTGGATAGCTGCCAACCCCAACGTCAGCGTGCTGGTCAACACTTCGCTGGCGCCACTGACCTTCAACGACACCAAGCACCGCCCCAGCGGCATCACCCTCGAGCTGCTCAAGCAGATCTCGCTGCGCACGGGGCTGCATTTCAAGCCGGTCGAAAGCCCGTCGGCGCAGGCAATGATCGAGCGCCTGACGCGCGGGGATGCGCAGATGATCGGCGCATTGGGTTACAGCACAGACCGTTCGAAACAACTGCGCTATACCCGCCCCTACCTGGTCAGCCCGCGGGTGCTGGTCACCCGTGGCGACAATGCTTCACCGCCGCAGGCCATGGCGCTGGATGGCATGCGCATCGCCCTGGTACGCGGTTCGCCGCAACGGGCCGTGCTGCAACAACGCTACCCACAGGCCAGGATGGTCGAGGTGGACAACCCGCTCGGCCTGATGGAGGCCGTGGCCAACGGTGCCGCCGACGTCGCCCTGAGCAGCCATATCAATGCCGCCTACTACATCAGCCATGTGTTCAAGGACCGCCTGCGCATTGCCAGCGTGCTCGACGACGACCCGGCCATCGCCGCCTTCGCCGTGGCCGCGGACCAGCCACAGCTGCAGGCAATCCTCGACAAGGCGCTGCTGAGCATTCCACCCGAAGAGCTGGACCAGCTGATCAACCGCTGGCGCACCACCACCCTGGTCAGTGACAGCCCCTGGCGCGACTACCGCACGCTGGTCTTGCAAGTGCTGGTGCTGTCGGCCTTGCTGCTGGCCGGGGTGGTGTTCTGGAACAGCTACCTGCGCAAGCTGATCAACCAGCGCACCGAGGCCCAGCATGCCCTGCAAGCGCAACTGGCGCTTAGCCGCGGCCTGCTTGAACAGCTGCGCCAGGCCAAGGACGACGCCGAACAGGCCAGCCAGACCAAAAGCACCTTCCTGGCCACCATGAGCCATGAAATCCGTACCCCGATGAATGCCGTGATCGGCCTGCTGGAGTTGGCCCTGGAAGACAGCCGCGGCGGCCGCTGCGACGCCCAGACCCTGCAGACCGCCCACGATTCGGCCATTGGCCTGCTTGAGCTGATCGGCGATATTCTCGACATTTCCCGTATCGAATCCGGGCATATTACCCTGCAGCCAGTGCCCACCAACCTGGTAGAACTGGTACGCGCCACCGTGCGGGTATTCGAAGGCAATGCAAGGGCCAAAGGCCTGCACCTGCACAGCGAACTGCCCGCTGCGCCGGTGTGGGTGCTGGCTGATCCGCTGCGCCTCAAGCAGGTCTTGTCCAACCTTATCAGCAACGCCATCAAGTTCACCGACAGCGGTGAAGTCCAGGCCAGCCTGCTACTGCCCTCGCCCACCGACACTGACAGCCTGGCAGTGGAGCTGAGTGTGCGAGACACCGGCATCGGCATCAGCCCTGCCGACCAGGCCCGGTTGTTCAATACCTTCGTCCAGGCCGACGGCCCCCGGGCACGCCAGGGCGCCGGCCTGGGACTGGTCATCAGCCGCACGCTGGCCGAGTTGATGGGCGGTACCTTGAACTTGCAGAGCGTCGAAGGCCTTGGCACCAAGGTGCAGGTCAGCCTGCAGCTGCCCGCCTGCGCTGCACCGGTGCAGGCCGACCAGCACGACCCTGTGCTGGAAACAAGCAGCGGCCCTTTGAACATACTGGTGGTCGACGACTACCCCGCCAACCTGCTGCTGCTGGAGCGGCAACTGCATACCCTGGGGCATCGGGTCACGCTGGCGGAAAACGGGGAAATCGCGCTGGCACGCTGGCACGCTGGCAGGCTGCGCGCTTCGACCTGGTAATCACCGACTGCAGCATGCCGGTCATGGACGGCCACGAACTGACCCGCCGTATCCGCAGCCTCGAGGGCGAACGCGGCCTGGCGGCATGCCGCATTCTCGGCGTCACCGCCAACGCCCAGGCCGAGGAGCGTGCCCGCTGCCTGGCCAGCGGCATGGACGAATGCCTGTTCAAACCCATCGGCCTGCGTACGCTCAAGACCCACCTGCCCCACGCCCACCCCCGGCAGCAGCCGACAGCACGGCGCGCCAGCGGGTTCAACCTTGGCGAACTGCGCCACCTGACCCAGGACGACGAACAACTGACGCGGAACTTGCTGCAGCAGTTGTCACAAAGCGTCAGCGAAGACCTGGCCACCTTGCGGGCGTTGCCAGCAGAGGCCCCCGGCGAAACTTTGCGCGCCTTGGCTCACCGGATCAAAGGTGGGGCGAAGATGCTCAAGGTACGCACGCTGGTCAAGGATTGCGAAGCCATCGAGCAGGCCCACGACCAAGGCCTGCCGACGGTTGACCTTCGCCTGCAACTACAGGCCAGCCTGGAGACCCTGCTGGACGAGCTGGGCGATGTGCTCAGTGCAATTGCAGCGTCGAACTGATCTGGCTGATAGCGTTTACCACGTGCCGTGAACCCTGCTGGATTTCCATGATCACCGTACCGGCTTCGTTGGCCAGCGCCACACCATGGCCGGTACGCTTCAGGCTCGACTGCATGCTGGCCACGGCCAACAGCGACAGGTCGTGGTTCTGCCGCACCACGTCGACGATTTCCAGGGTAGCCTTGCTGGTTCGCGCCGCCAGGCTGCGCACCTCGTCGGCCACCACGGCAAAACCGCGCCCGTGCTCGCCGGCGCGCGCCGCCTCGATGGCTGCGTTCAAAGCCAACAGGTTGGTCTGGTCGGCAATGCCACGGATGGTCAGCACTATCTGCCCGATCACATCCGACTGCTTGCTCACCGCATCGATACTGCGTGCCGCGTCGTTGAGTTCATGGGAAATCTGCTCGATCACCTGTACCGCCTGCTGTACTACTTCGGTGCCCTTGCGCGCGCAGGCATCGGTCTGTACCGAACTGGCATGGGCAGCATCGGCCGCGCTTTGCTGGGTACTGACCTGGCGCGTGATGTCGCTGGCGAACTTCACTACCTTGTACAAGCGGCCCTTGCTGTCGAAGATCGGGTTGTAGGAGGCCTCCAGGTAGACCGTCTGGCCATGTTTGTCGACACGCTCGAAACGGTGCGAGTGGTACTCGCCGCGGTTGAGCGATGCCCAGAACTCGCGGTACTCGACCGATTCGCGCTCGTGCGCCAGGCAGAACAGCCCGTGATGGCGACCGACCACCTCGTCCAGGCGATAGCCCATGGTGTCGAGGAAGTTCTGGTTGGCCTTGATCACCCGGCCTTGCGGGGTGAATTCGATTACCGCCATGGAGCGGCTGATGGCCTTGAGCAGGCTTTCGCTCTCGTGCTCCTCCATCACTCGCTGGCTGATGTCGGATGCCACCTTGATAACGCTGGTGACCTGGCGCTGCTCGTCCAGTACCGGCATGTAGCTGGCTTCCAGCCAGACTTCGCGTCCGGCCTTGTCGATGCGCTCGAAGGTACCGCTGATGGCCTTGCCCTGCCCCAGTTCACGCCACAGTTGCTGGTATTCGGCGCTTTTCGCGTAGCCAGGGTCGCAGAACAGCCGATGATGCTTGCCGCGCAACTCCTCGGCGCTGTAGCCCATGGCTTGGCAGAAACGCTCATTGGCATCGAGGATCGTGCCGTCGGGGGTGAACTCGATCATTGCCATGGAGCGGCTGATCGCCGCCAGCTTGGCCTGCAAGCTGGCCAATGCCTGATGACTGCGCTGGATTTCGACCAGATCGGACTTGCGGTGGAAATCGAACATGACGCCGGGCTCCTGTATGCGCGGTGTCCTGAGCATAGATCGCCTGGCGTAGGTCGTGGCTTTTGTGGCGCCTGTGAGATCGAGCGCCGCCCGCGCGGCGCTTCGCAGCACAAGGCTGCTCCTACATCTGTTTCAGGCCAGTAACGCCTGTGCCAGAGCGCGCGACCGCCTTGTTCGTACAACCCGATATCGAGCCACGCTCCAGAGCGTTCGCGCACAAACCTCACAGGAATAAGTGGCCCGAAACAGATGTAGGAGCAGCCTTGTGCTGCGAAGCGCCGCGCGGGCGGCGCTCGATCTCGAACCCACCACACCACTCAAGACAAACTCAGGAACTCTCCCGCACCATCAACTCGAAGCCCAGGTCCTGCTGCGCATTCGGCACCCGCTTGCCATCGAGCAGCGCCAGCAGCGCCTGCGCCGCGCCGCGCCCCACAGCGGCGCGAGGCGTGCGAATCGAGGTCAGCCGCGGCACCATGTGCGCCGAAGCCGGCAAGTCGTTGAAACCGACCATCGCCACCTGCCGCGGCACCTCCACCCCTTGGCGCAATGCCTGCAGCACCGCGCCCTGGGCCAGGTCGTCGTTGCAGAAGAAGATACCGTCGACATCTGGCGCCTGCCGCATCAGTTGGCTGAACAACTCGCTGCCCAAGGCAATGGAAGAAGGCTCCGGCGTCAGCACTTCCAACTCGGCCGCCTGCAAGCCGGCCTCGGCCAACGCCTGGCGGAACCCTTCGGCACGCTGCATCACTCGTGGGTCCAGCTGTGCGGCAATGAACCCCAGGCGCTTGCGCCCGCGCTCGATCAGGTGGCGGGCGGCGGCGCGCCCGGCTTGCTGCTGCGAGAAGCCGACGGACAATGCACCAGCTTCGCCATTCAGTTCCATCATGTGCACACAAGGTACGCCACTGGCCGCCAGCATCTGCCGCGATGCCTCGCTGCGCTCGAAACCGGTCAGCAGCATGCCGCAGGGCTGATAGGCCAGGTAGTTGCGTATGAGGTTCTCCTCTTCGGCAAGATCGTAGTGATAGTTGCCGATCAGCACCTCGAGCCCGCGCGGGCGCATGACCTCATGAATGGCTTCCAGCGTGTCGATGAACAGCTGGTTGGACAGCGACGGGATCAACACCACCACCGACTGGCTGCGCGCCGAAGCCAGGGCACGGGCCGCCGGGTTGGCGACATAACCGAGGCTCGCCGCGGCAGCAACGACCTTTTCCACCAGCTCCGGCGCAACCGTGCTGACCCCGCGCAGGGCGCGCGATGCGGTAATCGGGGATACCCCGGAAAGCCTGGCAACTTCTGCCAGGGTGGGACGACCTGTGGTACGGGAGCCGGTGCGGGACATGGATGTTGTAATTTTACTACTTGCAAGGAAAGGGAACGGCCACTAAGGTAGCGCTGTCTCAGGACGCAGGCAATGTAATCTTTGGTAGCGGCCAACGCGCGCCCGCCGCCAAGCGTCCATACTGCGTAGGGACAAGACCAATAACACCGGGGAGGTGGCTGTTCGTCGACAACGAGACAGCGCTATCTCACCCGCAGGAGGTACTGATGAATTCTCCCCTGTCCGCCATCGTGGTGATGGGCGTGGCCGGTTGCGGCAAAAGCTGCATCGGCGCTGCCATCGCTGCCAGAAGCGGCGGCCGCCTGATCGAAGGTGACGCTTTCCACCCTGCCGAAAACATCCGCAAGATGAGCGCTGGCATCCCCTTGGACGACAGCGACCGTGCCGGTTGGCTGGTGCGTCTTGGTCAGGAGCTGCAAGCCACGACCCAGGCCGGGGAACGTCCGATCCTGACCTGTTCGGCCCTCAAGCGCCGCTATCGCGACTCCCTGCGCGACGCCATGCCCGGGCTGGTGTTCGTGTTCCTCGAGCTGTCACCCGCCGAGGCGGAGAAACGCGTGCTGGCACGCCCCGGGCATTTCATGCCGGCGAGCCTCATCGATAGCCAATTCGCGGCCCTGGAGCCGCCACACGGCGAACCCCTGACCCTGGCGCTCGACGCCACCCAGCCCATCGAAGCGCTTGCCGAAGCGGTGGACAGCTGGCTAAAGGGCCGCAGTGAGCCGGGCCTGGCACAAACCGCCTGACCCAGGCGGTTTTCCCGGCCCAACCGAGACAGCGCTACCCTGCCCCTCAAGCGCAAGCAAATTTGCAAAAAAGCTACGCCAAAACAACGATAAGACCGAGGCCTTCAAACCATGTTCGGACTGGCTACTGATACCTTCCTGCTGCTCGACGCGCTGGTTACCATCGTCGGGCTGATCCTGCTGATCACCCACTTCAAAGTCCATCCCTTCGTCGCACTGACCATCGCGGCCGGCTTCCTTGGCCTGACCTCCGGCATGCCGGTGGCCAAGGTCATGAAATCGTTCCAGGACGGTTTTGGCGGTGTTCTGGGCTTCGTCGGCATCGTGCTCGCCCTGGGCACCATGCTTGGCAAGCTGATGGCCGACTCCGGGGGGGCCGATCAGATCGCGCAAACCCTCATCCGCGCCTTCGGCAAGAAGAACGTGCACTGGGCGATGATGTTCGCCGCCTTCCTGGTGGGTATCCCGCTGTTCTTCGAGATCGGCTTCGTGCTGCTGATCCCGCTGGTGTTCATCGTCGCCCGACGCTCCGGCGTATCACTGATCAAGATCGGCATTCCACTGCTGGCCGGCCTGTCGGTGGTGCACGGCCTGGTGCCCCCGCACCCGGGCCCGCTGCTGGCGATCGGCATCTTCCATGCCGACATCGGCAAGACCATTTTCTATGGCCTGATCGTGGCGCTGCCTACCGCCATCATCGCCGGCCCGCTGTTCGGTAATTTCATTTCCCGCTACATCCCGGGCACCCCGTCCCAGGAGCTGATGGACCAGATCGCCAAGGAGTCCGACCAGGGCAATCTGCCGAGCTTCACCATCACCCTGGTCACCGTGCTGCTGCCGGTGGTGCTGATGCTGCTGAAGACCTTCGCCGACGTGGTGCTGCCTGCCGAGCACATCGTGCGCCAGTGGATGGACCTGATCGGCCACCCCATCACCGCCCTGCTCGCTGCCCTGCTGCTGGCCTTCTATACCTTTGGCTCGGCCCGTGGCTTCAACCGTCAGCAGATCATGAAGATGCTCGACCAGAGCCTGGCCCCGACTGCGGCGATCGTGCTGATCGTGGGTGCCGGCGGCGGCTTCAAGCAGATGCTGGTAGACACCGGCGTGGGCAACGTGATCGGGCAGATGGCCGTACAGGCGGAGATTTCGCCCATCATGCTGGCCTGGCTGGTAGCAGCGGTAATCCGTATCGCCACCGGTTCCGCCACGGTCGCCACCATTACCGGTGCGGGCATCGTTGCACCGGTGATCGACCTGGTGCCGGGGGTCAACCGTGAGCTGCTGGTGCTGGCCACCGGCGCTGGCTCGTTGATTCTGTCCCACGTCAACGACGCCGGCTTCTGGCTGGTGAAGCAGTACTTCAACATGACCGTGGCGGAAACCTTCAAGACCTGGAGCATGATGGAGACCATCCTGTCGATCGTCGGCATCATCTTCATCATGTTGCTTTCGCTGGTGGTGTAACCGTTGATCGGGGTAATGGCACCTTGAAGCTTCGGGTAGGGCCGAAGGGAAGTATCAGCCCTACCAGAAGCAAAGGAGCCTGCCATGCCCCGCTCAAGCATCCTGCTGATTGCCCTGCTCGCCGCGCCGTTGGCCATTGCTGCCGGCACCGGCCCCACCTACCCCGACGACCCGCACAACCCGGCGCCCAAGCCGGGCGCGGACAGCACCCTCAACCCGATCGAAAAGCCCATGCCGCGGGACACAGACCCACGCATAAAGGGCAACGACCCGGACAGCCCGCCAGCTGAACAGAATGACAACCGGGATTTGCCAGGGATGGATGGCAGTGGCTCGGAAGGTACCGGACGGCAGGGAGCAGCTGATAATCAGCGTTGATCAATGCCTCTGAATGCAACTGTTTTGCTCAAATTCTAAAAGTTGCCGCAATCCCTGTAGGAGCGGCCTTGTGTCGCGAAAGGGCCGCAACGCGGCCCCAGGATTGATGCGCAACAGTTGAAATTGCTGGGGCCGCCTTGCGGCCCTTTCGCGACACAAGGCCGCTCCCACAGGTACAGCGACAACCTCAAGAGCAATGCCGCTCCCGCAGGTCCCCGTACGGCCCTTTGCCCGATGCTCACCACTGGCGCTTGTCCGGCCTGGTCAGCCCCAGCTTCTCGATCCGGTAACGCAGCATGTCCCGCGACAGCCCGAGCATGCGCGCCGACTTGGTCACGTTCCAGTCGGTGCGGTCCAGGGTCTTGCATACCAGGTCACGTTCCATGTCCGGCAGGCTGGTGCCAGGCTCCGGTTCGTGCCGAGGCATTTCGAACACCGCAGGCGCCGCCTGCTGCACCAGCGGCTCGTCGATCAAGGTCATGCACAGGTTGAGCTGGTGCGCCTGCACCACCTCGTTCGGCGCCAGCAGCACGGTCTGCTCCAGCATGTTGCGCAGTTCGCGCACGTTGCCTGGCCAGCTGTAACCGAGCATCAGGCTTTCCGCCTCGGCGGAAAAGCGCAGGTTCGGCTTGCCATAACGCCGGCCATGATGGGCCAGGAAATGCCGCGCCAGCAGCAGCACGTCCTGCCCGCGGGCATACAGGCGCGGTACCTTCAGGGCAATGATACGCAGGCGGAAGAACAGGTCGCGGCGGAACTTGCCCTGCTGCACCATCTGCTCCAGGTTGCAGTTGGTAGCGCTGATCACCCGCAGGTCGACCTTGCGCTCCTTCACCGCGCCGATCCGGCGGATACTGCGGTCTTCCAGCAACTTCAGCAGCTTGGCCTGGAGCACCAGGTCCATCTCGCCAATCTCGTCGAGGAACAAGGTGCCCCCATCGGCAGCCTCCACCAGGCCCACCCTGCGCTCCTTGGCATCGGTAAAGGCGCCCTTCTCGTGGCCAAACAGCTCGGCCTCCAGCAGGTTGGCCGGGATCGAGGCGCAGTTGAACTCGATAAACGGCCCCTTGCTGCGCGAACCATCAAAATGCAGGGCGCGGGCCACCAGCTCCTTGCCGGTACCGGTCTCGCCTTCGATCAGCACCGGTGGCAGGTCGTCGCTGGCCATGCGCCGTTCTGCATCCAGCACTTGGCGCAGGGTGTGCTTGAGGGTGAGCATCGCCGGTGATTCGCCGATCAATGCCTGCAACCCGGACTTCTGCGCCTCGCGCTCCTGGTAGAACGACAACGTGCGCTCCATGCGCTCGGCGGCCAGCGCCTTGTCCAGGGTCAGCTTGAGCTCGGCCAGCACCACGGGCTTGGTCAGGTAATGGAAGGCGCCCTCCTTCATTGCCTGCACGGCATCTTCCACGTTGCCATAGCCGGTCATCATGATCACTTTCAGGTCCGGCACCTGCGCCACCAAGGTACGCAGCAGGTCGTGCCCGCTCATGCCCGGCAGCGAGTTGTCGGTCAGCACCGCATCGGGCTGGCCCCGTTTTATCTGCTCCAGCGCCAGCTCCGCGCTGTGGCACACGGTGACCTCGAAGCCCTTGAGGCCGAGGTAGGTGCGAATATTGTCGGCGAGAATTTCATCATCCTCGACTACCAGGATGCTGTGCTCCATGGTCCCCTCCCGCTGCGATATTGAATGTGAGGCTGACGCGGGTTCCTTCCTCTTCGCGGCTGCTCAGGCTGACCGAGCCGCCAAAACGCTCCATGATGCGTTTGACCAGGGCCAGGCCTACACCCAGGCCGCCCTGCTTGGTGGTGTAGAACGGCTTGAACACCATCCGCTCCTGCTGTTGGCTCATGCCCTTGCCGGTGTCGCTAAGGACGAACTCGGCACGCTGCCCATCCTGCACATTGACCTGGGCGCACAGCATGCCACCTTCAGGCATGGCTTCCAGGGCATTGGAGAACAGGGTGTTGAGAATCTGCGTTAGCTGTAGCGGCTGGCTGGCCACCCATTGTGACCGGGGGCCTTCGTAGCAGAAGTGCACACCGTTGCGTTCGATCTGCTGGGCGAAGGCCAGGTGGGTGTCCTCGATGGCCGTCACCAGGTCCACGGCCTCGGCATCGTCACTGGTCGGGCGCAGCGACACCAGCAGGTCACGCACCCAGCGCGACATGCGGTCGACCTGGCTGATGATGTCGGTGATGTTCTTCTGCGCCGCGGGGTTGGCGATTTCCTGAGCCAGTTCGGCGCTGGAGCGAATGTTGGCCAGCGGGTTGCGCAAGCTATGCGCCACGGCCGAGGACATCTCGCCCAGGGCCACATAGGTTTCACTGGCCACCAGCCGGTCCTGCTGCAGGTGCAGCAGCTGCGCGGCGCGGCGCACGATCCAGAACAGGCCGAAGTAGACCAGCGCCCCGCCCACCAGGGTAGAAGCCCAGATCAGCACATAACCGCGCTGGATGCGCCACACCAGGTCCTGCGGCTCCTTGTAGACTTCCACCATGGCCAGCACCTGTTCGCCCTGGCTGTCGAACAGCGGGATGTAGTTCTCGATGAACAGGAAGCGCGGTTCACGCTGGAACTTCTGCTCTTCGCGGTCATCCTCGGCCTGGTGGTAGCTGGCCGATACCGTCTTGCGCGAGCGGAAGGCGCGGTCCAGGTCACCATCGGCCTCGATTCGCTTGCCGATCAGCTCCCGGTTGGTCGACCAGACAATGGTGCGGTCGCGGGCATAGACGTTGGCCAGCAAGGTGTCCGGCAGGTGCTCCACATGGTCGAGGAACTCGACCCGGGTCGATTCGGCCAGCTCCGGGTTGAACTGCAAGTGCTGCTGGTCCAGCCGCGGGTCAAGCAACTCGCCCATGGTGGTGCCCGGCGGCAACTGCGAATGACGTACTTCGGCCTGGGCCATGGCCTGGATGAACTGGGCGGTGAGCATGGCATCGCGCTCGACGCTGTCGCGCACCACGAAACGCGTCGACACATAACCCAGCCCGCCCGCCACCGAGGCGATGATCAGCAGGCTTATGACCGAAAACCAGCGCAGCAGGTTGAATTCGCGCAATGGCACGGCCACACCGTTGGCGGTAGTACTGGCCTTGTCAGGAACTTCTTTATCCAGCATCTGCATCGCGTGCTTCCCGCCCAGGGCGTCCATTCAGAAATGCATCAAGGCGACAAATAGTAGCCAATTGATATCACTCCACCCGTGCAGCCGCAGCCGCCATTTGTCGTGTGTTGCGCTCTGCCTGTCACATTGCAAGAACCCAGCCAGCCACCATGCCGATTAAATTTATCCCTGATTATCAATAGCTTGCATACACATCTTAAATTAACTTGGAGGTCTATCCCCCACGTTTGGGGGTATTCACCCAAAAAACTTTAAATCCTTTATAAACAATGAGATACGAGCATTTATTAATGTAAGTCAGGAGCCCTTGACCAGCCGGAAACTCAGCGAAACCCGGGTGCCATGGCCTTCACTGCTGCTGAGGCGGACACTGCCCCCGAAGCGTTCCATGATGCGTTTCACCAACACCAGGCCCACGCCCAACCCACCCTGCTTGGTGGTGAAGAAAGGCCGGAAGGCCATGCGCTGCTGCTGTTCGGTCATGCCTTTGCCGTTGTCGGACAGGCGCAGGGTCAGGTTACGCCGGTCATGACGCACCACCTCGACACGCAACCGCCCACCCTGCTCCATCGACTCCAGCGCGTTGGCGATCAGGCTGCTGAAGATCTGCCGCAGTAACACCGGATGCCCCAGCACCTGCACTGCCGGTATCGGTTGCAGGTCAAGGCTCACTCCGCCGCGCGCCAGCGGCACTGCGTAGGTCTGCAGGCTTTCCTGCAATGCCAGCGGCAAATCCACCGCCACGGCCTCATCGTTGAGCGGGCGCAAGGACTGCAACATCTGGCGGATCCACTGCGACATGCGGTCGACCTGGCTGATGATGTCGTTGACGTTGCGCTGCGCCGGGCCATCGTCGAACGCCTGGGCCAACTCGGCACTGGAACGGATGCTGGCCAGCGGGTTGCGCAGGCTATGGGCCACCGCCGAGGACACCTCGCCCAGCGCCACGTAGGTTTCGTTGCTGATCAGCCGCTTCTGCTGCACCGCCAGCAGGCGCGCGGCGCGGTGCATGATGCCGTACAGGCCTACGTAGACCAGCGCGGCACCGATGGTGATCGCCAGCCAGATCAGGATCAGCCCATGCTCGATGCGCACGATCAGGTCATGGGGCTCCTTGTAGATCTCGACCATCGCCGTGACCTGCTCGCCATCGGCATCGAACAGCGGAATATAGTTTTCGATGAACAACTGCTCGGGTGGGATGACGAACTTCTGCTCGACGCGGGCCTGGTCGAAGTTGTGGTAACTGGCCGAGACTCGCATCTTGTACTCGAAAGCCTGCTCCAGGTCCTCGTCGCCTTCGATCAGCTTGCCGACCAGGGCCGGGTTGCTGGACCAGATCACCGTACGGTCCGGGGCATAGATGTTGGCCAGCAGCATGTCGGGCAGGTGCGCAATGTGGTCCAGGAACTCGCCACGCGCCCTGCGCCGGGCGTCCGGGTCGACATCGAGCAGGTTGGCGCGGTCGATGCGCGGGTCAAGCAGTTCACCCATGGTGCGCACATTAGGGATCGACACATGGCGCACTTCGGCATCGGCGATGGAGGTGATGAACTGCGCGGTGAGCAAGGCATCGCGCTCGATGCTCTCGTCGACGATGAAGCGGCTGGAAATCAACCCCAGCCCGACCGCTACCGAGAGGATGATGGCCAGGCTGACCCAGGCGTACCAGCGCAGCAGATTGAACGGCTTGCGTCGGGGGGCCAGTTCGTTACCGGCGGGTCCTTCAATAACGTCGGAACAAGGGGCGATGTCCATGGCGGACTCCACAGCTGGGCACCTTCAGAAGGTTATAGCCCAGAGTTGGGGAAACCATCGGGTCAGCTTGGTGGCATCCGCCGAAGGGTATTGTCTTGTTTCCCGTATTGAACGCACCTGCCTTGCAAAAATCCAGATGCTCCCACAGGGGTCGCACCAGCGTTGAAAGGGGCTACAGAGGCTAATCACCCGTCAACCCCTGCAAGCGGCGGTACTCCCGCAGCACATTCGGTACATAGCGCCGGGTCTCGGCAAACGGCGGTACCGCACCACGGCGCAGCACCGCGTCCGGGCCGGCGTTATAGGCCGCCACGGCCAGGGTGATGTCATTGTCGAACAAATTGAGCATGCGCTTGAGGTAGCGGGCCCCTCCCTGCACGTTGTCTTCCGGGTCCAGGCGGTTTTCCACGCCCATCTCGCGGGCAGTATCCGGCATCAATTGCATCAGCCCCACCGCGCCCGCTGGCGAACGCGCCTTGGGGTTGTAACCGGACTCGGCCTTGATCACCGCATGCAGCAACGCCGGGGGTACGTCGTGGGTGCGCGCCGCGGCGGCGACCAGCTTGGCGTAGGGGCGGCCGGTGATGAGCTGCGCGTTGGCCGGGCCGGCCTGGGCCTTAGGCTCGCTGATCACCGTTTCATAGAGGCGCCCGGGTCGATGGACGTTGGTCAGTATGTAGCTGCCTTTGGCGTCGATGGAAATATACACATCGGCCTGGGCAGCACCTGCCACCAGCCAGATCAAACCGAGAGTGAGTCCACGCATGTCGGTCGCCTCTTCGTGGTCTCCCCCGATGTTGGGGGATATACCCCGGAAAACCCGGGGTCGATGACCACGACGCAAGCACTGTGCCGCTTCGCGTGCCGCATGGTGCAAGGCGCCAGCGCAGGCGTGCACGGCTGTTGCATGGAGCCTGCAAAAGCTTGTCCCCATGCAGCGGAGGGCTTCACCATGCAGCGCAGAACCAACCCTCAACGTGGCTTCACCCTGCTCGAACTTTTGGTGGTGCTGGTGGTGCTCGGCCTGTTGGCCGGTATCGTCGCGCCCAAGTACTTCAGCCAGCTCGGCCGCTCCGAAGCCAAGGTGGCGCGGGCGCAGATAGAGGGGCTGAGCAAGGCCCTGGACCTGTACCGCCTGGAAGTCGGCCACTACCCCAGCAGTGAGCAAGGCCTGCAGGCCCTGGTGATCGCCCCCAATGGCGAAGCGCGCTGGACCGGCCCGTACCTGCAGAAGGCCGTGCCGCAAGACCCGTGGGGCCGCGCTTACATCTACCGGCAACCCGGCGAGAACGGCGGCGAGTACGACCTGCTGTCGATGGGCAAGGACGGCCAGCCCGGTGGCGACGGGGAAAACGCCGAAATCACCAGTTGGCAGTAGGGAGAACGGCCATGCGCTACAGCCTCAAGGCCCTGGGCAGGCAGGGTGTGGTGCAGTTGCAGATCGACGCCGAGGACGCCGACCAGGCCCGCCGCCAGGTCGAGGACCAGGGCTTGCGCGTGCTCAGCCTGCGTGGCCACGGCGGCGCCTTGCGCGGCATGGCCTGGCGCCGCGAAGCAAGTTTTGACCTGGTGCTGTTCAGCCAGGAACTCTCGACCCTGCTCAACGCCGGCCTGCCGCTGATCGACGCGCTGGAAAGCCTGGCGGAAAAGGCCCCCGCAGCCGCAGCGCGCAAAGTGCTCGCCGAACTGGTCCGCCAACTGTACGAAGGACGCTCGCTGTCCCAGGCCCTGGGCCAGCAGCCACGGGTGTTCCCGCCGCTATACGTGGCGCTGGTGCAGTCCAGCGAGCGTACCGGCGCGCTCGGCGACGCCCTCGCCCGCTACATAAGCTACCGCCAGCGCCTGGACCTGGTCCGGCAGAAGCTGGTGGGTGCCTCGGTCTACCCGATGCTGCTATTGCTGGTGGGCGGTGGCGTGGTGCTGTTCCTGCTTGGCTACGTGGTGCCGCGTTTCAGCCAGGTGTTCGAGGGCATGGGCACCGAGTTGCCCTGGCTGTCTCGGCTGCTGATGCAGATCGGGCTATTCCTGCATGCCCAGCAACTACCGCTGGCATTGGGCGCCCTCGGTGCGGCCACTGCGCTGTGGCTGCTGCGCCGCCAGCCATGGGTACGGCGCTGGGCAGCCTGTCAGCTGCGGCGCCTGCCGGCACTTCACCAACGCCTGATGATGTACGAACTGGCGCGCTTCTATCGCTCGTTGGGCATCCTGCTGCAAGGCGGTATCCCCATCCTCACCGCCATGGGCATGGCCCGCGGCCTGCTCGGCAGCGCGGCGGCCGAGGGCCTGGAGCACGCCAGCCAGCGGGTCGCCGAAGGGTTGCCGCTGTCCGATGCACTGGAGGCCGGGCAACTGGTGACGCCGGTATCGTTGCGCCTGCTGCGCGCCGGCGAGCAGTCCGGCAACCTGGGCGAGATGCTGGAGCGCTGCGCCGACTTCCATGACCAGGAAATCGGCCGCTGGGTGGAATGGTTCGTCAAGCTGTTCGAACCGCTGCTGATGACCTTCATCGGCCTGCTGATCGGCCTGATCGTGATCCTGATGTACATGCCGATCTTCGAACTGGCCTCGAGCATTCACTGAAATCCCAGGCCCAGAATGAAAGCCCACGACCGAGCTGGCCATGTCTGCAATCGATGAATGATCTGCTCATATCATTCATCGTGATAATAACCTTCGTCCCGTTCGATTCGTGCCTCACGCGCAAGACACTCACACTCCGCCCACTACTAATACATTGGCGGAGTTCTCCATGGAACAATCATTCAAACCCTTGCGCTTCCCCCTCGCTGCCCTGGCAGTGGTGGTGATCAGCGCTTGTGGCCGAACCCCAGACGCAGTGCAGGCTCCCACCGCGCCGAAGGTCAGCGTGGCCAAGGTGATCGAGCAACCGATCAATGAATGGGACGAGTTCACCGGCCGCCTCGAAGCGCCGGAAACCGTCGAGGTACGCCCACGGGTCTCCGGCCAGATCGACCTGGTAGCCTTCACCGAAGGCGCCCAGGTCAAGAAAGGCGACCTGCTGTTCCAGATCGATCCACGCCCGTTCCAGGCAGAGGTCCGCCGCCTCGAAGCCCAACTGCAGCAGGCCAAGGCCACCGCCATTCGCAGCGCCAACGAAGCCCGCCGTGGCGAACGCCTGCGTGACAGCAACGCCATTTCCGCAGAACTGGCCGAATCGCGTAGCAGCGCCGCCGCCGAAGCCCGCGCCGGGGTCGACGCGATCCAGGCCCAGCTCGACCTGGCACGCCTGAACCTCAGTTTCACCCGTGTCACCGCGCCCATCAGCGGCCGTGTCAGCCGCGCCCAGTTCACCGCCGGCAACATCGTCACCGCCGATGTCACCCCGCTGACCAGCGTGGTCTCCACCGACAAGGTCTACGCCTACTTCGACGCCGACGAGCGCGTGTACCTCAAGTACACCCAGCTGGCCCGCGAAGGCCAGCGCGGCCAGAGCACCCCGGTGTACCTGGGCCTGACCAACGAAACCGGCAACCCGCACCTGGGCCAGATGAACTTCGTCGACAACCAGGTCAACCCGCGCACCGGCACCATCCGTGGCCGTGCGGTGTTCGACAACAGCGACGGCCAGTTCACCCCAGGCCTGTATGCACGCCTGAAGCTGGTAGGCAGCGCCCAGTACCAGGCCGTGCTGATCAACGACGAAGCCGTGGGCACCGACCTTGGCAAGAAGTTCGTGCTGGTCATGGACAAGGACAACAAGGCCGCCTACCGCGCCGTGGAGCTGGGGCCGAAGCTGGAAGGCCTGCGCATCGTGCGCAGCGGCCTGGGCAAGGACGACCGCATCGTGGTCAAGGGCCTGCAGCGTGTGCGCCCTGGCTCACCGGTCACCCCGGAAGAGACACCGATGGCCAGCGAACAGACCCTCGCCGCCCTCGCCCAGCAGCGCCAGGCCCTGGAGGCCAGCAACCCGGCGCCGAAGGTGGCGGGCAACAACGTGAAAGTCGCCAGCGCCCAGGCGCCACGCGGTTAAGGGACCACACCGATGAACTTCTCGAAATTCTTCATTACCCGGCCAATCTTCGCCGCGGTGCTGTCGCTGGTGCTGCTGATCGCGGGTTCGATCTCGCTGTTCCAGCTGCCGATCAGCGAATACCCCGAAGTGGTGCCGCCCACCGTGGTGGTGCGCGCCAACTTCCCAGGCGCCAACCCCAAGGTCATCGGCGAAACCGTGGCCGCGCCACTGGAGCAGGCGATTACCGGCGTGGAGAACATGCTGTACATGTCCTCCCAGTCCACCGCTGACGGCAAGCTGACGCTGACCATCACCTTCGCCCTGGGCACCGACCTGGACAACGCCCAGGTGCAGGTGCAGAACCGCGTCACCCGTACCCAGCCCAAGCTGCCCGAGGAAGTGACCCGCATTGGTATCACGGTCGACAAGGCCTCGCCCGACCTGACCATGGTCGTGCACCTGACCTCGCCGGACAACCGCTACGACATGCTCTACCTGTCCAACTACGCCATCCTCAACATCAAGGACGAGCTGGCGCGCCTGGGCGGCGTGGGCGATGTGCAGCTGTTCGGCATGGGCGACTACTCGCTGCGCGTGTGGCTGGACCCGAACAAGACCGCTTCGCGCAACCTCACCGCCAGTGATGTGGTGGCTGCAATCCGCGAGCAGAACCGCCAGGTAGCCGCCGGCCAGCTGGGCGCCCCACCCGCCCCCGGTTCGACCAGCTTCCAGCTGTCGATCAACACCCAGGGTCGCCTGGTCAATGAGGAAGAGTTCGAGAACATCATCATCCGCGCCGGTGCCGATGGCGAAATCACCCGCCTGAAGGACATCGCCCGGGTCGAACTCGGCTCCAGCCAGTACGCCCTGCGTTCGCTGCTGAACAACCAGCCGGCGGTGGCCATTCCGATCTTCCAGCGCCCAGGCTCCAACGCCATCGAGATCTCCGACGAAGTGCGGGCGAAGATGGCCGAGCTGAAGAAGGACTTCCCCGAGGGCATGGACTACAGCATCGTCTATGACCCGACCGTGTTCGTTCGCGGCTCCATCGAGGCCGTGGTGCATACCCTTTTCGAAGCGCTGGTGCTGGTGGTGCTGGTCGTCATCCTGTTCCTGCAGACCTGGCGTGCCTCGATCATCCCGCTGATGGCCGTGCCGGTATCGCTGATCGGTACCTTCGCCGTGATGCACCTGTTCGGCTTCTCGCTCAACGCGCTGTCATTGTTCGGCCTGGTCCTGGCCATCGGTATCGTGGTGGACGATGCCATCGTCGTGGTGGAGAACGTCGAGCGCAACATCGGCCTGGGCCTGAAACCGCTGGAAGCCACGCAAAAGGCCATGGGCGAAGTGACCGGCCCGATCATCGCCACCGCCCTGGTGCTGTGCGCGGTGTTCGTACCTGCTGCGTTCATTTCCGGCCTCACCGGGCAGTTCTACAAGCAGTTCGCCCTGACCATCGCGATCTCGACCGTGATCTCGGCGTTCAATTCGCTGACCCTGTCGCCGGCCCTGGCTGCCGTGCTGCTGAAGGACCACCATGCGCCCAAGGACCGTTTCTCGCGGTTCCTGGAAAAACTGTTGGGCAGCTGGCTGTTCGCCCCGTTCAACCGCTTCTTCGACCGCGCTTCCAGCCGCTACGTCGGCGGCGTGCGTCGGGTCATCCGCTCCAGCGGCATCGCCCTGTTCGTCTATGCCGGCCTGATGGGCCTGACCTACCTCGGCTTCTCGTCCACCCCGACCGGTTTCGTGCCGGCCCAGGACAAGCAGTACCTGGTGGCGTTCGCCCAGCTGCCTGACGCGGCCAGCCTCGATCGCACCGAAGCGGTGATCAAGCGCATGAGCGAAATCGCCCTGAAGCAGCCTGGCGTGGCCGACTCGGTAGCCTTCCCAGGCCTGTCGATCAACGGTTTCACCAACAGCCCGAACAGCGGCATCGTGTTCACCCCGCTCAAGCCGTTCGACGAGCGCAAGGACCCGAGCCAGTCGGCGGCGGCCATCGCGGCTGCGCTGAATGCCCAGTTCGCCGACATCCAGGACGCCTACATCGCGATCTTCCCGCCACCGCCGGTACAAGGCCTGGGCACCATCGGCGGCTTCCGTCTGCAGATCGAAGACCGTGGCAACCTGGGCTACGAGGCGCTGTACAAGGAAACCCAGAACATCATCGCCAAGAGCCACAACGTGCCGGAACTGGCGGGCCTGTTCACCAGCTACCAGGTCAACGTGCCCCAGGTCGATGCCGCCATCGACCGGGAAAAGGCCAAGACCCACGGTGTGGCGATCACCGACATCTTCGACACCCTGCAGGTCTACCTGGGCTCGCTGTACACCAACGACTTCAACCGCTTTGGCCGTACCTATCAGGTCAACGTCCAGGCCGAGCAGCAGTTCCGCCTCGATGCCGAGCAGATCGGCCAGCTGAAGGTGCGCAACAACCTCGGCGAGATGATCCCGCTGGCGACCTTCCTCAAGGTCAGCGACACCTCCGGGCCTGACCGGGTGATGCACTACAACGGTTTCATCACCGCCGAGATCAACGGCGCCGCGGCACCGGGCTACAGCTCCGGCCAGGCCGAAGCTGCCATCGAGAAGCTGCTGAAGGAGGAACTGCCCAACGGCATGACCTTCGAGTGGACCGACCTGACCTACCAGCAGATCCTTTCGGGCAATACCGCGCTGTTCGTGTTCCCGCTGTGCGTGCTGCTGGCCTTCCTGGTGCTTGCCGCCCAGTACGAAAGCTGGAGCCTGCCGCTGGCAGTGATCCTGATCGTGCCGATGACCCTGTTGTCGGCCATCACCGGGGTGATCGTGTCGGGGGGTGACAACAACATCTTCACCCAGATCGGCCTGATCGTACTGGTGGGCCTGGCGTGCAAGAACGCAATCCTGATCGTCGAGTTCGCCAAGGACGAACAGGCCAAGGGGCTCGACCCGCTGGCTGCGGTACTGGAAGCCTGCCGCCTGCGCCTGCGGCCGATCCTGATGACCTCGATCGCCTTCATCATGGGTGTGGTTCCACTGGTGTTCAGCTCCGGTGCCGGTTCTGAAATGCGCCATGCCATGGGCGTGGCGGTGTTCTCGGGAATGATCGGGGTTACCGTGTTCGGCCTGTTCCTGACCCCGGTGTTCTTCTTCCTGATTCGCCGTTTCGTCGAGCGTCGCCAGGCCCGCAAGGCCGAACGCGCCCAATCGCTGGAGAGCCATGCATGAACCTGCTCAAACCCTTGACCCCGAGCCTGCTGGCGCTCGCCCTGGCGGCCTGTGCAGTAGGCCCGGACTACCAGGCGCCAGCCACCGAGCCCGCGCAGTTGGCCAGCGACATACAGGCCAAGGCCTACGACCGTAGCCGTTTCGAAAGCCTGTGGTGGAAGCAGTTCGACGACCCGGTGCTGAACCAGCTGGTGCAGGCTTCGCTGGATGGCAACCGTGACCTGCGCGTGGCCTTCGCCCGCCTGAAGTCGGCCCGTTCGATCCGTGAAGACGCCGAAAACGATCAGTTTCCGGTGGTCACCAGCCGCGCCAGCAGCGACATCGGCAAGGGCCAGATCCCCGGCCAGACCACGCAGCGGGTAAACAGTGAGCGCTACGACCTGGGCCTGGACATGGCCTGGGAGCTTGACCTGTTCGGCCGCATCCAGCGCCAGATCGAAGCCAGCGAAGCCCAGGAAGCAGTAGCCGCGGCCGACCTGCAGCAGCTGCAGGTCAGCCTGATCGCCGAACTGGTGGATGCTTACGGCCAGCTGCGTGGCGCGCAGTTGCGCGAGAAGATCGCCCTGGCCAACCTCAAGACCCAGCAGGAATCGCGGGCCATCACCGAAACCCTGCGCGATGCCGGCGTGGGCAACGACCTTGATGTGGTGCGGGCCGACGCGCGCCTGGCCGGGGTCGAAGCCACCGTGCCGCAACTGCAGGCGGAACAGGCACGGGCCCGGCATCGCATCGCCACCCTGCTCGGTCAGCGCCCCGAGGCGCTCAGCGTCGACCTGTCGCCCAAGGCCCTGCCGGCCATCGCCAAGGCGCTACCGGTGGGTGACCCGGGAGAACTGCTGCGCCGCCGCCCGGACATCCGCAGCGCCGAACGCCAGCTGGCGGCTGCCACCGCCAACGTTGGCGTGGCCACGGCCGATTTGTTCCCACGCGTCAGCCTCAGTGGCTTCCTCGGCTTTACTGCTGCCCGTGGTTCGCAGATAGGCTCCTCGGCAGCCAATGCCTGGGCGCTGGGCCCGAGCATAACGTGGGCCGCCTTCGACCTGGGCAGCGTGCGCGCCCGACTGCGCGGTGCCAAGGCCGATGCCGAGGGGGCACTGGCCAACTATGAACAGCAGGTATTGCTGGCCCTGGAAGAATCGGCCAACGCCTTCAGCGACTACGACAAGACCCAACAGCGGCTGTTGTCGCTGATGCGCCAGAGCGACGCCAGCCGCAAGGCGGCGGAACTGGCCTCGATTCGCTATCGCGAGGGTACGGTGGATTACCTGGTGCTGCTCGATGCCGAGCGTGAGCGGCTGAGCGCCGAAGATGCTCAAGCCCAGGGCGAGGTCGAGCTGTACCGCGGCATCGTCTCCATCTACAAGGCCCTGGGCGGCGGCTGGCAACCGGAGACTGTAGCCAGCGCGCGCTGATACACCCGTTTCAACGACTCCTTTGGTTGGCTCCTCCCCCAACCGTTTGCCCCGCAGGCCTTGGTCCGCGGGGCTTTTTTATGCTGATTGAGGGTGTGTGCAGGGTGCATGCCTCTGAATCTTCAGCGCCTATGAGATCGAGCGCCGCCCGCGCGGCGCATCGCCGGCAAGCCAGCTCCCACAGGTACTCCACCGCTTTTGAGACCTGTGGTTCACCTGTGGTAGCTGGCTTGTGCATGCCTTGAAGTTGGTGCGGACCATGTAGGAGCTGGCTTGCTGGCGATCGAGGGCAAAGCCCTCGCCTAGGTTCTAGAGCTGTAAGACATTTCCGAACCAGAAACCAAATGCTTCAGTTCGAACGCCCTGTCGAATTATCCTACAGCACCTGTCGGAAGGTGCTGTCTTGGCTGGGAAGCACACCAGGTTTAATGTCCTCGGCTCGCCTTTTCAGGTGAGTTGCCTCACTTCTGTTGCCCATTCCTTTCTGTTTTAGTCGGTGTCGATAATGGACATTTACAGGCTTGAGGTTATATCGGTATCGATATAATTTGTGTGCAGGCTCCTGGAATCTGTGCATTGCCATGTACGTCAGAAAGGTGCAGCGGCATGACCAAACACACGGGTGAGGCATGAGGCGCAAGCGCAGCTGGCGATTGGAGCGATGGCGAAGGGGTATGCGGCATGTGGGACGGTCAGAAGCCTATCGAATGGGTAGGCGGCAGCAAGGATGATGTGCGCAGGTTTCCACCAGTGGCGAGGCAGCGGGCTGGGTATCAGCTGGACTTGATCCAGTCCGGTGAAGAACCTACCGACTGGAAGTCGATGGAGAATGTGGGGCGGGGTGTGCGGGAGATCCGCATCAAGTGTAAAGACGGTGCTTTTCGCGTGTTGTATGTTGTGAACCGCCCGGAAGCTGTCTATGTCCTGCATGCATTCCGCAAGACAACTGAAAAGACGGATAAGCGCGATATTGATGTGGCGAAAGCCCGTTTCAAGTCGCTGGACTGAGAGGTGATCAACAATGGCGAATGAACGCTCGGCATCTGTATGGGACGCGTTGGCTGATACGCCAGAAGAGGCCGACAACCTTAGGCTGCGCTCGCAGTTGATGCGGATTTTGGTCAAGACGGTGCGTGCCTGGGATCTACCTCAGAAGGATGCGGCGCGTCGGCTACATGTCACTCAACCGCGCTTGAGTGAGCTGTTGAATGGGAAGATTGACAAGTTTTCCCTGGATGCCTTGGTAAATCTGCTGGCCAATGCCGATCTGGAAGTGGATTTCACGGTGAAGGAAAAGCTCGCCTGAATCGGTGGCTGGACCATGAAGGCCAGGCCTTGCCGTTTTCAACCCGCACCGAACTGAGGCGAACGAGGATCGATTCTCTACTAATGCGGAAAATAAATTTCTAAAGACAGTTGCTCCCACATCTGTTTCGGGCCAGTTACTCCTGGCTCCTGCGCACTCGCACCCTGGGTGCATGTCTGGAGAATGCAGAAGAGCAGCAGCGCTACCTTCGATATCGTGTCGTACAAACAAGGGGTCGCGCGCGCCAGGCACAGAAGAGACTGGCCCGAAACAGATGTGGGAGCTGGCTTGCCGGCGATGCGCCGCGCGGGCGGCGCTCGGTCTCACAGGCGCAGAAAATGTCGAGACAGGCACCTGGTTGCATTTACCCCCCAGCTAGCCCAAGCTCTGCCCTTCCCGCCGCCCCGGATCGTCCGATGCCCAGACGCAACCGCTACCTGATCGCCCTGCTGCTGTTGATCCTGGTATCGGCCCTGTTCGGCTACCTGTGGCGCGACGCTCCGCCAGCCCCGCCTACCCTGCCTGCGCACAGCTACGCCAAGGCCCTGCGCCAGGCCCATGAGGGCCAACCCGGCGCTGCACGGGTGCTGTACCAGCAACTGCAGCGCACCGACCTGCCGCCCATTCGCCGTGCGGCCTTGTATGCCGAACTGCCAAACTACCCTTCGCCCCAGGCATTGAAACTCGCCCGTCAGGACCTCGAGCATGCCGACCCGCAGGTGCGCCGTGCAGCCATTGCCGGTATTCGCCGCCTGCTGCCGGCGGCGCAGCGCAGCCTGGTACTCGGCCCACTGCTGGACGACGACGAGCAAAGCGTGCGCTTTGCCGCGGTAGATGCCCTGCTCGGCCTTGCTCCGGATGACATCGGCCTTTATTTCGGCCCGCTACAGGTCGCCCTGGAGCAATACCAGCAGGCACTCGAGCAACAACCCGAAGACGCCGACGCCCAAGTCCACCTGGCGCGCCTCTACCTGCACGAAAACGACTACACCCTGGCCGACACCGCCCTGCAGCGAGCCCTGGCGGTAGCGCCAGGCAACCTCGACGCACTGGCGACCCAGGTACGCCTGCTGGAGCGCCAGGGCCATCACGACGCCTCGCGTCAGGTACTGGGCAAAGCCCTGGCGCTAAGCCCCGATTCGGCCTTTCTGCAGTACGAACTGGGGCTCTGGCTGAACCGCCACGAGCAGCGCGAATACGCCTTGCTGGCCTTGTCCCGCGCGGTCGAGCTGGACCCGGACAACGCCGACTACCGCTATACACTGGCAGTCACCCTGCATGAACTGGAACAACTCGACGCCGCGCAAAAGCAACTGGAAACCGTGCTCAGCCGCCAGCCGGCCAATCGCCGGGCACGGGTGTTGCTGATTAAGTACTGGAAGGAAACCGGCCAGTTGCAGAACGTGCAGGTGCTGCTGGCCGAGCTGGAGCGGCAGAACCCGGATGACCCAGTGCTGCAACAGGGCCTGTAGGCAACGTCCGAAAATTTGTTGAACCCTGGGGCTGTGCCCAAGGTCCAGTGGATATCAGACCACCCTGCAGGAGAGTCGTTTTGGCCAGTTCGTTGGCGCTGGACGAACGTGCATTGATCCTGGCGCCCCCGCCAATAGCCGCAGATACTGCTCGCCTGCTCGCTTCTGCGGGCATCGACAGCCTGTGCGCGGTCGACCTGGCCAACCTGCAAGCCTGCCTGGCCGAAGGCGCAGGCCTGGCGATCATTGCCGAGCAAGCGTTCAAACAGGGCCCAAGTGCATTGCTGCAAGAATTCATCGACCAGCAACCGTGCTGGTCGGACCTGCCCATCGTGCTGCTCGGTCAAGGGAGCCAAGCGGCCAAGGGCTCGACCAACCTCCCGGTGGGCAACCTGGTCCTGCTGGTCGCACCATTCGAAAACGCCCAGCTGTTGCGCATGACCCAGTCCGCCCTGCGCAACCGGCGTCGGCAGTATCTGGCACGCGACCAGTTGCAAGACCTGCAGCAACGCCTTGACGCCAAGGCCGCACCTCCCGGCGAAGAGCAGCAACGCAGCGAGTTCGTACGCCACCAGACGCGCAAGATGGAGGCCATCGGCCAACTGGCCGGGGGGGTCGCCCACGACTTCAACAACCTGCTCACCAGCATTGGTGGCAGCTTCGAGCTGATTGACCGGCGCTTGCGCCAGGGTCGCAGCGATGGCCTGGACAACGTGCTGCGCATGGGCCGCGAGGCGGTGTCACGCGCCGCGCGCCTGACCCACCGCCTGCTGGCCTTCTCTTCTCGGCAATCGCTGCACACCCAGCAGGTCGACCTGCTCGACCTGCTCCAGGCAAAACGCCTGAAGGCTTGCGTGACCCCGACCGTGACCCTGCAGGTGCAAATCGCCAAGAACCTGTGGTCGGTCGAAGCCGATGACCAGCAGTTACAGGAAGCCCTCGACAACCTGTTGCTCAATGCCTGCGAAGCCATGCCCAATGGCGGTCAGCTGCGCATCGAGGCAAGTAACCAGCACATCGGCGCCGGGCAATTCGCTGGCGGTGCCCTGTGCGCCGGCGACTATGTACGCCTGCGAGTCATCGATGACGGCCAGGGCATGGCGCAAAGCACGCTGGAACATGCCTTCGAGCCGTTCTTCAGCACCAAGGCGATCGGCCAGGGCATCGGCCTTGGCCTGTCGATGGTTTACGGCTTCAGCAAGCAATCCCAAGGACATGTCACCCTGCACAGCCAGATCGGCCAAGGGACCCGGGTGGACCTTTATCTGCCGCGCCACGTCGACCAGGGCCAGGCACCGGTCAAACCCGTACAACCCGTGCGAGGTTACCAGGGCCATCACGTGCTGGTAGTCGAGGACGACCCCCATGTACGCCAATTGCTCTGCCAGGCCCTGCGCGAGGATGGCTTCGCCTGCCACAGTGCCGCCGACGCCAATGAGGGCCTTAAGGTACTGCGTTCGACACAACCGGTGGATCTGCTGATCAGCGATGTCGGCTTGCCGGGCATGAATGGCCGCCAGTTGGCCGAGATTGCCCGCAACCTGCGCCCACGCTTGCCAGTACTGTTCATCACCGGCTATGCAGAAACCGCCATGGCCCGCGAGGGCTTCCTGGAGGCGGGGATGCACCTGATCAGCAAGCCCTTCGAGCTGAAGCAGCTGCAGGCCCAGGTGACCCAGATACTGGGCAAGCCCTGAACCGCTTCACTCCTCGAGCATGCGTAGCGCCTCATCCACCAGGTCCGCCAGCGGGAACGGCTTGTTCATCAATGCCGTGCCCGGCTGCTCGAGCAACTGCGCTTCGATCGGCTGACCCGCATAGCCGGTGATGAACAGGATCTTCTGCAACGGCAGCTGCATGCGCATGGCCTTGGCCACCTGGCGGCCACTGAAACCACCCGGCAAGCCAATGTCGGTGATCACCAGGTCGAACGGGCCGTCATGGCGGAAGCGCTCCAGTGCGCTATTGGCGTCGCCCACATCAATGACTTCGAAACCACGTTCGGTCAGGTACTCGCACATCACAGCACGCAAACCGAGCTCGTCATCGACCAGCAACAGGCGCTGCCTCCCGGCCATGCGCTGCGTCCGTTGCACAACCGCAGGCGCCTCGGGTACCGGGTCATGCCACCTTGGAAAAAGCATGCAGACCTTGGTGCCCTGGTTCGGCGCCGACTCGATCCAGGCGTAGCCCCCCGACTGGCCGACAAACCCATACACCATCGACAAACCAAGGCCTGAGCCACGCCCGACCGGCTTGGTGGTGAAGAACGGTTCAAAGGCCCTGGCAATGTCCACGGCCGGCATGCCATGGCCATCATCCTCCACATACAACGCAACGTAGTCGCCTGGTGGCAGGCCGCTCTCATCCGGGAAACACCTTGTCAGCCGCTGGTTGATGCTACGCAGCGTGACATTGCCGCGATCAAGGCACGCTTCGCGGGCGTTGGTGCAAAGATTGATCAAGGCATTTTCCAGCTGGGAAACATCAAGGTTCACCGCCCACGGCGTGACATCCAGCTGCCAGTGCAAGCGCATCTCGGCGCCCAGCGTGCTCCGCAGCAGTGGTTCGCTCAAGCGCAATTGCCGGTTGAAGTCCAGCGGCCTGGGCGCCAAAGGTTGATGACGGGAAAACGCCAGCAGGCGATGGGTCAGCTCCATGGCACGCTGCACCGAATCTCGCGCGACCTCGACATACGCCTCCACCCGCTCCAGCCGTCCTTCCTGCAGGCGCCGCTGAAGCAGTTCGAGGCTGCCACCGATGCCGGACAACAAGTTGTTCAGTTCATGGCCCATGCCCCCGGCCAACTGCCCAACCACCTCCAGACGCTCGTTGTTGCGCATCAGCGCTTCGGATTGACGAGCAGCCTCCTCACGTTCCCCGGTGATATCCCGGCCAACGGTAGTCAGCAGGCTGCCATCGAACCGTGCACTCCAGCGAAAACAGTGGTAATGGCCATCGCGGTGGCGCAGGCGCGTCTCTATCTGCTCGGTATCCTGGTACTGCAGGCACCCGGAAACGGCCACCTCAACCTCAGCGCGATCTGCCGGATGTACCAGATCCAGCACCGGAGTGCCCAGTACCTGCTCTTCGGACCAGCCCAGGATGCGATACCAGGCGGGGTTGGCGGCACACACCTTCAGCTCGGGAGTGACCGTCATCATCGCATCACGCGACAGCTGCCAGAACTGCTCGCGCTCCACCAGGTGTCGCTCGACCTGCCGCTGGAATTCTTGCGCCTGCTCCCGCCAGTGGCGATGCGCCTCGACGCTGGCCGTGGTTTCGATCACCGCGTGCAGAAACCCTGCCACGTTGCCCAGTTCATCGTGCAACGGTGTGTAACCGAACGCACACCACAACGGCTCCCCGCCTTGGCCGCAGCCAATACGCAGTGGTGGGTCCTCGACAAAGCTCGAGCGCCCCTCGAGCGCCTTGAACACCCACGGCCCCATCGCCGGCCATTCATCGCTCCACAGCGCATCGAAGGGCATGCCCAATGCATCCGGGGCAACCCGCCGCAATGCCCGATAGCCTTCATTGTGGACCACGCTGAGGTCTGGTCCCCAGACCACGGCACACGGGAACGGTGACAATTGCATCATGTCGACGGCAATGCGCAACGAAGCCGGCCAGCGCGGCAGCGGCCCGAGCGGTGTACGCCCCCAGTCGAACCGTGCAATCCGTTCGCCCATGAGGTCAACCGGTGCCAGCACAGACGGCTGCAGGATGACCATCGACGCAGGCTCGCGCGGCGTACCATTTGTGACCACTGTCGTGACTCCAGCATGATTCAGAAAAAGTACGGGCGCTCCGTGAATGTGGTTCACGTTAGCACAACGCACGCCACCCAATATGGCGTACTGGCACCTGAGAGCTATGCTCATTAGGTTTTCCCTCGGGCCGGGGGAGCAACGGCCCATTCAGGTTGCCGACGGGAGCGTGGTCATGAGCAAGAAAATGCTGGTGGTGCTGACCAATACAGCCAAGTATCCGACCCTCAAGCGGGCGACCGGCTTGTGGCTGGGGGAAGCGGTGCACTTTGTCGAAAAAGTCGAAAAAGACGGTTACGAGGTCGATTATGTCAGCCCGCTGGGCGGCTACGTCCCTGTCGACCCGCATAGCCTGCAGATGGCCCCCGACCTGGACTGGCTGTGGTATGACGACAAGCGCTTCATGACCCGCCTGGGCAACACCTTGAGCCCTGGCCAGGTGAAGGCAGAAGAGTACAGCGTCATCTACTACACCGGCGGGCACGGAGTGATGTATGACTTTCCCGACAACCAGCCGCTGCAAGAGCTGGCCCGCCGGGTGTACGAGCACCACAAGGGCATTGTCGCGGCGGTTTGCCATGGCGTTGTCGGCCTGCTGAACATCAAGCTCAGCGACAACAGCCTGTTGCTCAAGGACCGTCAGGTGACCGGCTTCTCCAATACCGAAGAAAAACTCGTCGAACTGGACAAGGTGGTCCCCTTCCTGACGGAAACCGAGCTGGGTGCCCGCGGTGGTACCTACAGCAAGCATGAAGACCCGTGGCAGCCGTTCGTGGTGGCCGATGATCGGCTGATCACCGGGCAGAACCCGGCCTCCACGGCCCAGTTGGCCGAAAAAGTGCTCGCCAGGCTGAAGCGAGGCTGACAACGAAGTTCTGCTTTTCTGTAAAACCGCAACACTTTTGGCCTACAGCCGGAGCATCATCAAGCACATAGGATCAGCGCTGACCTGTTCAACCCGAACAGCAAGGTTCAACGGAGCGGCGGTCCTATGGCAGCAATACCGAGTCTCGGCATCAACTGGCGGAAGTTACTGTTGATATTGTCCATCGGCGCAATACCGGTACTGTCCGGGTTACTGATGATGAACTATCAACTGGATAGAAAACTTGAGGAGAATGCCAAGGTTTCTGTTCAAGAGGCGATTTTCAGCATCGACCAGGCACTGGGCCGCATGGAAGGCGATCTGGACCTGATCCTGCCATTGGCAGGCAAGCCCTGTGACGAAGTGCTTGGTACGCTGGAGCAGAGAGTCGCCAACAGCCCGCACCTTCGCTCACTGATACTCACCCGCGACCAACAAGCGTATTGTGCGACGGACATGGACCCTTTGGCGTATAACTCGGCTTTTGCCCTGTCCGGACGGCAGACAGAGCTGGCATTCGACGCTCCATCGTCGCCTAACGCGGCGATCATCAAAGTCCAGAGACCGAACAGCGACCCTGGGATAATCGCAACAGCGTACGGTCGGCAGCTGCGTGACGAACTGCGTGCTTTCCAGGACGGCCTGACATTGCTTCTGGAATTCAGCGACCTGTATATCTGGAGCGAGGGAGACAGCCGCGACGCACAACGCCCCTCCCAGGTCGAATTCACCGAGCGATCGGTTTCCCAGAAATATGGTTACGTGGTGATCGGCGGTTACCCCAAAGGATACGCCACCCAGGAGTTTCGCCTATCCCTGCATCAGGTACTGCCCTCGCTGGTATTGGTTGGGGTCGCCAGCATGTTCATCATGTACCTGGGCCTGACCATTTCGGGCAAGAGAAGGGTTGATACCGCCGCCATCGAATCGTGACGGCGGTACCCTGGGGTTACTCGGTGCTCAGCACACCACGACGTACCTGGTCGCGCTCGATGGATTCGAACAGTGCCTTGAAGTTGCCTTCGCCAAAGCCGTCATCCCCCTTGCGCTGGATGAACTCGAAGAACACCGGGCCGAGCAGGGTCTCGGAGAAGATCTGCAGCAGCAGGCGCTTGTCGTCAGGCTGGGAGGCACCATCGAGGAGGATACCGCGTGCTTTCAACTGGTCGACCGGCTCGCCGTGACCTGGCAGGCGCTCTTCGAGCATCTCGTAGTAGGTTTGCGGCGGTGCAGTCATGAAGCGCATGCCGAAGCCCTTGAGGGCGTCCCAGGTCTTGAGCAGGTCATCGGTCAGGAAGGCGACGTGCTGGATGCCTTCGCCGTTAAACTGCATCAGGAACTCTTCGATCTGCCCGGAGCCCTTGGACGATTCTTCGTTCAGCGGGATGCGGATCATGCCATCCGGTGCGGTCATGGCACGCGAAGTCAGGCCGGTGTACTCACCCTTGATGTCGAAATAGCGGATTTCGCGGAAGTTGAACAGCTTCTCGTAGAAGCCGGCCCAGTACGACATGCGCCCGCGATAAACGTTGTGGGTGAGGTGGTCGATGATCTTCAGGCCGGCACCCACCGGGTTGCGGTCCACACCCTCGATGAACTTGAAGTCGATATCGTAGATCGAACTGCCTTCCTCGAAACGGTCGATCAGGTACAGCGGCGCACCGCCGATGCCCTTGATCGCCGGCAGGCGCAGTTCCATCGGGCCGGTTTCGATTTCCACCGGCTGGGCGCCCAGTTCCAGGGCGCGGGCATAGGCCTCATGAGCATTACGCACGCGGAACGCCATGCCGCATACCGACGGGCCGTGTTCGGCAGCGAAGTACGAGGCGATGCTCTTGGGTTCGTTGTTCAGGATCAGGTTGATGTCACCCTGGCGATACAGGTGCACATCCTTGGAACGGTGGGTAGCGACCTTGGTGAAGCCCAGCATCTGGAATACCGGCTCGAGTACGCCAGGGGTCGGCGAAGCCAGTTCGATGAATTCAAAGCCCATCAGGCCCATCGGATTGTCGAAGATATCAGCCATGTTCGTGTCCTCATCTGCAGCGAAAGATTATTGATTGCGTGGGATGTGGAACGGAAATGGCGGGGAGCACGGGATACCCCGCACGCTGCGGGCGAGGAAATCACCTATTATCAGCTTGAACCCATGGTATGTCATATGGACCCATTCTCGGCGGGCTTGATCCTTCGGCATCGAAGGACCTTATTGTTGTATTCGTAAACGGATTCTACATTGCGTAAAATGGTTTGTCGCCCTTTAGTTGCTCACCGGTTCCGACAAGCGGCTATCCTGTCGTAATCCTTTATACAGATCAGGTCAGCATGCCCCTTACCGTCAAACGCCGCGCCGGCCTCGGCTGGCGCACCCTGTTGCCCTGGGTCGTCGGCGTGCTGCCCGTGGCATGCGGCCTGGCCGTGATGAACTGGCAGATCGAGCGTGAAATGCACGCCAGCAGCCAGGCTACCACCCGCCAGGTGGTGGAGCACGTCGAGCGCATTCTCGACAATCTGTCCAGCGCTGCCCATGCTCTGCTGCCGCTTGTCGACAGCCCGTGCGACGAGGTCCAGCTCATGCTGCGCGCCCAGGTCACGCGCAACGCCTTCGTGCGCTCGACCAACCTGTTCCGGCACAACGCCCTTTATTGCACCTCGCTGTTCGGCGCATTCGACGAGCCGGTCAACCCCGGCGACTACATCGACGGCAAGCTGTGGCTGATGGACGGCAACTCGGTCACCCCTGGGCACCCGCTGCTGGTGTATCGGGCCAGCGACGGCGACCGCGGCGCGATCAGTACGGTCGATGGCGAACACCTGCTGACGGCGCTGCGCCTGATCGGCCCCGATGAAGAGCTGCAGATCCGCGTGGGCGATGCCTGGCTGGGCAAGGATGGCATCGTGCACAAGGGCGTGCCTCCTGCCGCGGCCAGTGCAAATGTGCAGCTGGGCTCGACCCGTTACCCGTTCAGCGTGCATGGCGGCTACGGCGCCGACAAGCAGGGCCAGCTGTGGCGCAGCCACTATCCCGCCCTGTCCGGTCTGCTGCTGATACTAGGCGCGGTGGCCGCCCTGGTGTGCCGCTGGCAGGTTCGCCGCGCCACCTCGCCCCGTGCCGAACTGCGCCGGGCCCTGGAGGCCGACGAGTTCCTGCCGTACTTCCAGCCGGTAGTGCGCAAGGGCGACTACCGCTGGGCCGGCGCCGAAGTGCTGATGCGCTGGAACCACCCGCGCGAAGGCCTGGTGCGCCCCGACCTGTTCATCCCCTACGCCGAACACAGTGGGCAGATCGTCGCCATGACCCGTGCGCTGATGATGCACACCGCGCAGAGCCTGGCGCCCTTTGCCGGGCTGCTGGAGGACGGTTTCCATATCGGCGTCAATATCACCGCCGACCACTGCCGCGACTTCAGCCTGCTGGACGATTGCCGAACCTTCCTCCAGCACTTCCCGCCAGGCCGGGTGGTGCTGACCCTGGAGCTGACCGAGCGCAAGCTGATCGAGCCCACGCCGGTGGCCCTGGAGCTGTTCGAGAAGCTCGACGTCATGGGTGTGAAGATCGCCCTGGACGACTTCGGCACCGGCCAGTCAAGCCTCAACTACCTGCGCCAGTTCAAGGTCGATTACCTTAAGATCGACCAGAGCTTCGTGGCCATGATCGGTGGCGATGCGCTGTCTGTGCACATCCTCGAGACCATCATCGAGCTATCGGCCAAGCTGGGCCTGGGCATCGTTGCCGAGGGCGTGGAAACAGAAGCCCAGCGCGACTACCTGGCCCGTCACGAGGTGGACTTCCAGCAAGGCTACCTGTTCGCCAGGCCCATGCCGGCTGCCCAGTTCCTCGAAGCGCTGGCCGCGCGCCCGGCTGCGTCGCGGTTGCCGCAAGCCGCGCCCCCTGAGATCATGCGCGGCTGATCCACCTGCTCAACTCCCTATTCGAGGCATTCGTGTCAAAAGGCATTCTTTCGTCGGTCATGGCGTCCTGTCTGTTCGCCGTGATGTACTTCTATACCTCTCTGCTCTCGCCGCTCGATGGCGAGGAGATCTTTGGCTGGCGCACCCTGTTGACGCTGCCCTGCCTGACCCTGTTCATGCTTGTCTCGAAAGACTGGAAACGGGTGGGCGAACTGCTCGCCCGGGTAAAACATACGCCGCTGCTGTTGCTGGGCATGGTCGGCACCTCGTGGCTGATGGGCGTGCAGCTGTGGCTGTTCCTCTGGGCGCCCCTGCACGGGCGCAGCCTGGAAGTGTCGATGGGCTATTTCCTGCTGCCGCTGGCCATGGTCCTGACCGGGCGGCTGGTGTATGGCGAGCGCCTGTCACGGCTGCAGAAGGTGGCCGTGGCCTGCGCTGCTCTCGGCGTGGGCCACGAGCTGTATCAGCATGGCAGTTTCGCCTGGGAAACCCTGGTGGTGACGATCGGCTACCCGATCTATTTCGTGTTGCGCAAGCGCTGCCGCACCGATCATTTGGGCGGCCTGTGGTGCGACATGTGCCTGCTGTTGCCATGGGCGCTGTATTTCGTGATCCAGGGTCCGCTTTCCCCTGCGGATCTGCAGGCACACCCTGGGCTGTATGCGTTGATCCCGATCCTCGGGGCGATCAGCGCCTCGGCCCTGATCGCCTACGTGCTGGCCAGCCGCCTGCTGCCTTTCAGCCTGTTCGGCCTGCTCAGCTACGTCGAGCCAGTGCTGCTGGTAGGCGTTGCGCTGTTGCTGGGCGAAACCATCGGCCCGGATCAGTGGCTGACCTACCTTCCGATCTGGGCCGCGGTGCTGGTACTGGTGATCGAGGGTTTCAAGCACCTGCTGCGTCAACGTCGCCGTTCGGTGTAAGCCGAACCTGACGCACCCGCCGCTCCTCGACCGCCTCCACGGTCAGCGTCCAGCCATTCCAGGCCAGGCGGTCACCAACCATAGGCAGGCGGTCGAGCAGGCTCATCACCAGGCCCGCGAGGGTCTGGTAGTCCTCGGTGGCGCGGGCGCAGAAGCCGGTACGTGCCTGCACCTGGCTCAGGTTCAACGCGCCGCTGACCACAAAGCCTTCACCTTCCTGAACGATGCCCGGGCCTTCGACCTCGCTGGCATCCGGCAACTCGCCGGCAATCGACTCCAGGATATCGGTCATGGTCAGCAGGCCGGTAAAGTCACCGAACTCGTTGACGACGAAAGCAATGTGCGTCGACTGGCCTCGCATCTGCTCCAGGGCATTGAGGATGCTGAAGCTCTCCAGCAGGTTCAGCGGTACTCGGGCCATGCCTTCCAGATCGGGCTGGTTGCCCGACAGCAGCTCCTTGAGCAGTTCCTTCTTGTGCACGAAGCCCAGTGGCTCGTCCACGCGGCCATCGCGGATCAGCGGCAGGCGCGAGTACGGCGAATTGGCCAGGGCCTGGGCAATGGCGTCGGCCGGCTGCGCCAGGTCGATCACATCGACCTCGGCGCGGGCGGTCATCGCCGTGCGGATAGGCCGCTCGGCCAGGTTCAGCACGCCACTGATCATCACCCGTTCACGGCGGTCGAACAGCACCTGCTCCTCACCGCCTTCGACCAGGTCAGCGATTTCCTCGCCCACCTCGTCAGCCTCGACCCGGCGGCCACCCAGCAGGCGCAGCACGGCATGCGCGGTGCGCTCACGCAGCGGCCGGTGCTGCTGCAGGCTGCGCTTGCGGCGGGCACGGGCCAGCTGGTTGAACAGCTCGATCAGGATCGAGAAGCCGATGGCCGCGTACAGGTAGCCTTTGGGGATATGGAAGCCCAGGCCTTCGGCGGTGAGGCTGAAGCCGATCATCATCAGGAAGCCCAGGCACAGCATGATCACCGTGGGGTGGGCGTTGACGAAGCGGGTCAGCGGCTTGCTGGCAACGATCATGATGCCGATCGAGAAGATCACCGCGATCATCATCACCGACAACTGCTCGACCATGCCAACCGCGGTGATCACCGCGTCCAGCGAGAACACCGCATCAAGCACCACGATCTGCGCAACGATCGGCCAGAACGCAGCATGGCGTACCGTGCCGCTGGCCTGGGCCACGTGGCCTTCCAGGCGTTCGTGCAGCTCCATGGTGGCCTTGAACAGCAGGAACACGCCACCGAACAGCATGATCAGGTCGCGGCCCGAGAAGCTCTTTTCGAACACCTCGAACAACGGCGCGGTCAGGGTGACCATCCACGAGATACTGGCCAACAGGCCAAGGCGCATGATCAACGCCAGGCTCAGGCCAATGACCCGTGCGCGGTCGCGCTGATGCGGCGGCAGTTTGTCGGCGAGGATGGCGATGAACACCAGGTTGTCGATACCCAGCACCAGCTCGAGGACGATAAGCGTCAACAGGCCCAGCCAGGCCGTGGGGTCGGCTAGCCATTCCATTAGCGGGTACTCACGAGGGCAGCGTCACGAGGACGGGTGAAAGAAGGCCGGGAAGACCGGGGACTGGGGGGCTCCGCGAAGGTGCTCATATAGACCTTGTTAGCAAATTGGGAAAATGATCCTACAAGCTCAGCAGCTTTCCGTAATAGCGCCAAACTATTACAAAACCTGTAACAACCTTGTAGGAGCGGCCTTGTGTCGCGATCGGGCCGCACAGCGCCCCCCGGGTTTCAGGAGCGCTGCATTAACAGCTGGGGCCGCTGTGCGGCCCGATCGCGACACAAGGCCGCTCCTACACAAAAATGCGCTGGCCGTGCGTGAGGTACTTTTCTTCAATACCGCAGGCTGTCAATGCCCGAGCATGAAGGCCCACCTCAACCAAACGGATCCCCCTCATGAGCCTGTCCCTGTCCATGGCCGCTTTCGCACTGGCGGCCTCGATCTCCCCCGGCCCGGTCAACATCGTTGCGCTGGGCAGCGGTGCCCGCCATGGTCTGCGTGCCAGCCTGGCACATGTGGCTGGCGCCACGCTGGGCTTCTGCCTGCTGCTGGTGCTGGTCGGGCTGGGCCTGCATCAATTGTTGCTGCGCTGGCCTTTGCTGGGCCTGCTTTTGCACTGGGGCGGCGTGGCGTTCCTGCTGTACATGGCATGGAAGCTGGCCAGCGACGATGGGCAACTGGGCAGTGCCCATCCCACCCAGGCTCCCTCGGCCTGGCACGGCGCGGCGATGCAATGGCTCAATCCCAAGGCATGGCTGGCAGCGGTGGCCGGGGTTGGTGCCTATACCGGCGGTGAGCAGCAGCTGCTGTGGCTGTTTGCCTGGATCTACGGGCCGATCTGCTTCATTTCGGTGGCCAGCTGGGCGTGGGCCGGGAGCGTGGTTCGCCAGTACCTGGGCAACCCACGGCACATGCGCCTGCTGAATCGGGGCTTGGCGCTGCTGCTCGTGGGCAGTGCGGTCTATCTGGTCATTTGAGCCTGGCTGCACCGACCCTATCGCTGACCTCAAGGCCTGCGCAGTACCTGTGGGAGCTGGGTTGCCGGCGATAGGGCCACCACCGCCAAAAATGGCAATTCAACCGAATGCATTGCGGTAATGCCCCGGTGTGGCCGCCAGGTGCTGCTTGAAGGCCCGCTGCAGGTGCGCCTGGTCGGCAAACCCGGCCTCCTGCGCAACCTCGGCAATAGCCCGGCCCTGACGCAATTGCGCCCTGGCCAGCTGCACGCGCTGGTCGAGCAGGTAACCATGCGGCGTCAGGCCGAAGCGTTGGCGGAACGCGCGAATCAGGTAGGAACGCGACAAGCCGCACGCCGCGCAGATGTCGTCCAGGCTCAGCGGGTCGCCACGATGGGCGCGAATGAACGCTGCCGCCGTGTCCAGTCGTGGGTTGCCCTCGTCGTTGACGCTGGCATCGCCGCCAAGCAAACCTGGAAGTACGCCAAACAGCGCCGCCAGGCGCCCTTCCCGGTCTGGCACGCCGGCGTCGAACAGGTCGGCAAAGGCCTGCAACAGGCTCCGGTACAACACCGGCGAGCTACTCCAGGGCCGGGCCGGCAAGGTGAACCCCAGCGCCTGCAACCAAGGCATATCGACGAACATCATCAGGTAGGACCAGTGTTCCCCGTCGATGGGGTTGCAGGCATGCACCACACCTGGGTTCATCAGCACCGTGGTACCGGCAGCCACCTCTATGCACTGGTCACCGTACAGATAGGAGCTGCGCCCACCCGTTATCACTCCGATGGAAAAGCTCTCATGGGAATGCGCGGCGTAGCACACCTGGCGCCCGTCCCCTACCCGCCGGGCCTCGACGAAGGGCAACGCCGGGTCGCGCCAGAACCGTGATACCTCGATCATCCCTCACCCCGCTCGCCGCTGCCATGCGCCTGAATACTACACGCCTATCGCGGAAACAGGTCCAGCGTCCGCTCAACTTCGCCGACATCGATCGTGAAACCATCGCCGTCCGGTATCCCGACCACAAAGCCGAAATGCTGGTGGTCTCGGTCCGTCAGGTACTTGTAGTAGCTGACAAACCGATTGGGCGGCTGCAACGTCAGCAGGCAACCACCGGCCTGCAGTACGTTGACCCCATGCACCAACTGGCTACCCTCCACACCGATTACCACCCTCGCCCCGGCGCAGGCCGCGACGATACTCGGCACATCGGACTTCAGCGGGTTGACGATGCGAAAACCGCGGGTGGCGCGCAAATGCTCCGCCAGCGCCAGCTCATTGCGCAGCAGGCGCAGGTCACCATCGCCACCACGCAGCAGGAACACCCCCGGGTGTGGCGCATGCGGCACATGCGACAGCAACTTGTCGCCCATGGCCCGGTAGCGGGCATGCCGGCTGCGGTTGTTGGCCTGGTCATCGAACAGCACCAGCTCACGGAAAAACGCACTGCGCAGGCGCAGCGGGTTCATTTCCAGCCAGTCTTCATAGGCCGGGGCCTGGGCAAACAGCGGGAATCTGGCCGAGGGCGCGGTGGTTACCGGTATGCCTTCGTTACAGGCCAGCGCATAGGTCGGACAATCCTCCATCAGCCAGGTACCGAACCACGTGTTGCCGTTTTGCGTGCAATAGATGGCCGCGCGGTCGATTTCGTTTTCCACGACGATGCTCGGAAAGGGGCCCGGCTTCAACGACAGCCAATGGCTGGCCTTGCCCTTGTACAACGCCCCGTCGACCAGCCATACGTCCTTGATCAGGTAGCCCCGGGTTGGCCCTTGCAGCGTGCTGATGCCGCCTTCCATGGTACGCGCAGGGTGCACGTAGGGATAGAAACGCTTGCCTTCCCACCCCGTTACTCGCTCCAGCTGGCCTGGCAGGAAAACGGCCGGGGGCGAAACCGTGACTTCCCCCGGGGCAATGTCCCAACTTTTGTCCGCCACGCTCTTGAGGTCGATGCCGCTGTTCCTGCCTAGCCGTTTGCGCGCCATGTAGCGGTAGGCGGCCAGGGTCCAGGTGTGCTGCCTGGCCGCAGGCGATGCACTGAACTTCGAGATGTCGCTTCCCATGAAGCGTCCTCCCTTGATGACAAGGTCAAAAGCCTGGCGCAAGGCGCCAGATCAACGCCTCCTGGCAACCGCTCAGCTGCACATGACCCTTTCCATGGTGGGTGGTGACGGCAGGTTGGCGTAACGGTGACGCAGGCTTTCCACGAACGTTTCGCCCGTACCGTTGCCCCCATAGAAGTAGATCTTGTGCAGGCCGCCAAACACCATTTCCTGGTAGCGGCTGGCAACTTCCTCGTCACTCGCGCCCTCGGGCAACCCCAGGTGCAGCGTGAGCTTGTCGTCTTCGACCGCGAACATCGGTGTGTCCCAGAGGAACTTCGCCGTGCCGGTTCTGGGCAAGCGGACAAACAGGTAGGCATGGTTACCCAGCGAGTCGATATCGCCACCGCGGCGGCGCTTCCACTTCAACAAACCGTCATCCGGGCGCGCCAGGCAAAGGCCAATATCGTAATAGTCGAAGCCCTGCTCCAGTGCCCACTCCAGGGCCATGAAGGTGGTGATCGAATTTACCTCGCGCAACTTCCGTGCATCGGTGAACACCGCCTCGCAATAGCCGAAACGCAGGGTGCTCCAATAACGCTTGCCACCACGCACCACTTCACAGCCCAGGTGGCAGCCGATCACTTCATCGCCCAAGGTGATCAAGTCGAGCCGACCGACGCCCCTGGCAATGCGGAACACTTCTTCAGTGGGAAACTGCGCGGCATGGATACCTTGCCTGGCGCTGGCATAAGGGCGCAGCAGGTAGCGGTCGGCCATGGCGATCTCGTCATCCGACCGGGCCTGGCGCATCTGGTACAGCGGCCGGTTCTTGCGGATGCTGCGCCGCAACTCGCTGTCGTAGCGCGCGGTGATATCCTCCAGCGAGCGCCCCAGCGGCACCACGGCGCTCAGGTAATGCGGTACCGACAATGCCCCCGACGTCGGCATTTCGCTGACCACCACCACGTGGTTGGCTGCTACCGTCGCGCTTGCGCTGTCAACAATTGCAGCATTGCCCGAACCCTTGCCGGCAATCAGCAGCTTGGCCATTTCCCGTTGCTGCTTCCGGCCGATATAGATGATTTCGTAGGGGCTTTCCTGCTGCAACCTGAACCTGGCGATTTCCCAGCGCCAGAAACAGGCACGCGCCATCGCTTCAGACACCTTGCTGGCCAGGTGTCTGATTTCGTAGCGTATGGAGGGCGAGACGAGTTTCCTCGCCGCTGCCGTCAAGGTCGCTTTCATTTCTTCTTCGACGTCCTTTGAGACACAGCATGGTCAATCGGAAAAGGACAGCAATTCAGTAAAAAGCACGTATCATGTTGATATTCGGAAATTATCCAGAAACCCCCATATCAATTAACAATTTAAGGTGCGCCCAAACACTTTATCAAGTGGCACTTTGATTGCATTTCCTTAAAGCTTCCTCACGCCATGTAAAGTTTCATGACGTCAAATTTCCTGCATGAATGACCGATTCAGACAGCGAATTTCCATCGATAGATCCAAGCCGCGTTATCCCATTACCACTCGCCTGTCTGGAATTGACGTTTGATGCCCCCTTTGCCTGAAAGGAGCGTCGACATGCCAGCCATCAACCCCCATCAACCCCTGCTTCAGGCGCAGCTGCCGCACTGGGCTCGCCAGGTAACGCCCAATCAGTGGGCCGCGTTGAAGCGAACCCAGGTCGCCCCGTGGAAGAGGCAGGACTGGTTCGCCAATGCTGCCCCCGACCTGCGTGAAGCAGCGTGTGCCAGCCAGGCGCGCCTGATGCAGGCGCAAGCAGCCTTGGCCAACTCACTCAAAGGCCTGAAACAAATCACAGAATTTGCCGAGCCATTGCTGCAACGGCGTCTTGCCGAACACGGCTTTCACGCGCAGCTGCGCAATAGCCAGCTATTGCGGGTCGAGCGCAGCTGGCACTGGGCCGCCCTGCGCTATCTATCAAGCTATCGACGCGACAACCTGCTGCAGGCCGCGCTGCAGAACTTCGCCAGCGACGAGGTGTTCACTGCTGAAAGTGCCATTGCCCTGGGCGATAACATTCACGTCACGCCGATTCAGATACAAGGCGCCGTCCCCGTTGGCATGCAAGTGCCCATCGCACACTTTCCATTGCAGTCGGAGCACTACCAGGTGGAACGGCTGCCACTCGAACCGGCCGCTTTCGCCACCCTGTGCCGTGACCTGGACCTGGGCAAGGCTTACCAGGCCCACCTGGAACAGCACCTCGCCCAACCCGCCACACGGGGCTTGGCCATCAGGGTGCAGAAAGACCGCCTGCGCCTGGCGGCCGGCCTTGCCTATATGCGGCACCTGCTTGATGGCAGCACCCTTGACCAGATCGAACGGCTGTTGCGGGGGGGCACCGTACAGTGCTGGCAACTGGCGCTGTTCGGCACGCCCCTGCACGAGGTCATGCTGATCGATGCCGGCGGTGCGGGGCTGGCGCTGTATCTGCCCGGCCATGACCCGGCCCTGCGCCAATGCAGCAACCTGGACGCGGTACACGACACGCTGGCGACCTTGCTGCTGGAGCCCGATGCCCGCCAAGCCTTCACGGCCTACATCAGGCAGGACCAGCGCACGCACTTTCTCGACCTGTTGCAGCAGAACCTCGACGCCACAGGCAATACTGCCTATGACCGCCCTTGGCAGCGTGCAGCGCAAGCGGACCTGCGTCCCACACGCGTGGCTATCACAGCCGAGCCTTTCGGCCATTACCAGGACCTGCACCTGGCCCGCCTCAAGCACGAAGCCAGCCTGCTGGCGGTCCCGACAGCAATGGCCGATGCCAACGCGCGGGCCAGGCGCCTGGATGAGTGGGAAAACCTTGGCCTGGATGCTCTGAATATTGCTGCGTTCTTCATTCCAGGTGCTGGCACCCTGATGCTGGCCGTCACGGCCTGCCAACTGCTCGGCGAGGCCTTCGAAGGCTACCAGGCCTGGCATGAAGGCGACCGTCACCTGGCGCTGCGCCACCTGGAGGCGGTCGGCCTGAACCTGGCCCTGATCGGCGGCTTCGTGGCGGCGGGCAAGGTGGTACCCAAGCTGTTCAACAGCCCGTTGATGGAAAGCCTGCAGCAGGTACGCGGCAGCGACGGGCGCTACCGGCTCTGGAATGAAGACCTCGCGCCCTACCGCAGTGCCGTGACACTGCCGCAAACCCTGCAGCCCAATGCACTTGGCCAGTACCTGTACCAGGGCCGGTATTTCATCCGCATGGACGGCCAGCTCTTCGAACAACGCTTTGACCACAACCTGCAGCAATGGCGGGCCATTCACCCCGACACGCCCGATGCCTGGCAGCCACCGCTGGCGCACAATGCCCAAGGTGCCTGGCGCGGCCAGCATGAACAACCCGGCCAGTGGCCATTCGCGAAGCTGGCGCGCCGTCTTGGCGAGGCGTATGCCGCGTTCACACCAGAACAGCTGGCCAAGGCAGGGCGCCTCTGCGGCATCGACACCGCGCGCTTGCGCCGGGTGCACCTGGAAGGCCAACCAACGCCCCCGCTGTTGCTCGATACCCTGCAACGCATGACGGCACAGGCCGAGGTAGAGGCGTTGGCCGACAACGCCTCGCCAGGCCTGTTCGAGCGGCTCTACAATGGCAGCGCGCCCGCCACCCCGGCAACGCAGAAGCTGCTCGACGCCTATGCGCGGCTGTCCCCTGCCTTGGCCAGACGCTTGCTGGCGCCGCTGAGCGAGGCCGAAACGTTCGCCTGGCAAGAGCACAGTCAGTTGCCCACACAGGTTCGCCAGTTGCTGGAGCAGGTGCACAGCGAGCTGCCGCTGGTACGTGCACTGGAAGGTGTGCTTCAGCCAGCCCGGGCCAGCAGCGACAGCGAACGCTTGCTGTTCAGCGCCCTGGATGCCATGCCCGACTGGCCCGCGGACCTGCGCCTGGAGCTGCACGGTGCAAGCCCCATAGGCCCTTTGCTGGAGCATGTCGGCCGCGAACAGGCCGGCACCCTGCGCCGTGTGATCAAATCGGTCGAAGGCTATGAGGTCGACCGGGGCGAGCGCCCTGCACCTGCACCGCTTGATCCAGACCTCTGCCGCGCCATCGAGCAGGCACTGCCGCGCCCGCATCGCGATACGCTGGGCATCACGACGGCCGATGGCAGCTCGCTACGCCAGCGCGTACTGGGTTGGGTCGACCACCACAGGGAGGTACTCGCCCAACGGCTCTGGGGGCATCGCGCGCTGTTGCGCAAGCCCATGGGCAGCTTGCGCGGCGGTCGGCCGCTTGACCCCGAACCGCCTCAGCCGCGCCTGGCAAGCTCCCTGGCCGGGGCTTATCGCCGCTTGTTCCCTGACGCCACCGACTGGGAATTCGAAAACTGGCTAGGCAACGACGAGGACAACCTGTACGTCGATGACATTCGCTCACCCACACAGCGCCTGCATGACCTGCAGCAGCGTCTGGAAACTTTGCGCCGCGACCTGCATGAATGGGCGCGGCCCGATCCCCAGCGCCCTCACCAGCGACACCTGGCCATCCGCCCCATCCTCAACGCCTGGCGACGGCTGTCGACAATAGCGCTTGAAGGGGGTGGCCGCCTGCACAGCCTGGACCTTTCCGGCCTGGACCTGGACAACCAGGCCCTGGCCAGCCTGGCCTTGCCGGACGACTTCACCCATGTGCAGCACCTGTCGCTCAGCTACAACCGTTCGCTCAGCCAGTTGCCGGCCGAATTCCACGAACACTTCCCCAACCTCAATCGCCTGCTGCTGACCGACTGTCGGTTCGACACCGTGCCCCACCTGGGCAGCCCTGAGCAGCTCGCCTGGCTGGACCTGGAAGGCAACCGCATCACCTGGAGTACCCAGGCCCAGCAGGCACTGAACCGCTGCTCCGGGCTCAACGTACTGGACCTTTCGGGCAACCCGCTGCTAGAGGCCCCGGACCTGCGCGGGCTGGGCTACCTGAGGACACTGTTCCTGAACGACTGTGCGCTCAGCGAATTGCCGCAAGGCCTGGACCAGATGATCGAGCCCATCATCCTGGACATTGGCGACAACCAACTGCTGCGGCTGCCTGACGGTTTCAACGTACCACGGCCAGTCGCAAACGCCCTGCGTCTGGAAAGCGAATGGCTGGGTTCACCAGTGCTTGCGCAGATCGAGGCCTACAACGCGATGCACCAAGTGGACCTGCTGGTGTGCGAAGGCGACTACCTGGAATTCTTCGAACAGACCGGCCCGGCCGAAATGGCCCTGTGGCAGCGATTGCCGCTGCAGTATCGGCGCGACCTCAGGCCCTTGCTTGAACTTGAACCGTTCGTGTCCCGCCCACGGCAAGCCCGTGCAGAGTTCTGGCGGCGCCTGGCCCTGATCGACGCAGACCCGGCCCTGCGCCAGCAATGGTTGACGCACCCACCCTATGACCTGTTCAACCTCCCGCTTTGACAGGGATACCGATGCCTGCCTGTCCAACAGGCAGGCGCGGGTGGTCATGTTAAGCCAGACTGGTGTTTTTCCGGCGAGCGGTGCATGCTCGCTGCTGAAGCGTTTCACCCAGCTCGAAACCCACCCAGCAATGTGAGGTGCAGTACCCATGGACCGTCTGCTCGATTCACTCTTCCCCAGCGCCGAGGACATCCCGGAAACCTGGCGCCTGGAAGCCCCCCTGGAACAACGCGACTACCTGGTGAACGGTGAGCTCAGGCGGTGGGACGGCCCACTGGCCACAGTGCGCAGCCCGGTCTGGCTCAAGGAAGGCGACGATGAGCACCAGGTGGTGTTGGGCAGCGCTCCACTGCTCGATGCCGACACCGCGCTCACCGCCCTCGATGCCGCCGTGCAGGCGTACGACAAAGGCCGTGGCGCCTGGCCGAACATGCGCGTGGCCGAGCGAATCCAGCATGTCGAAACCTTCCTGGCGCGCATGCGCGAGCAGCGCCAGGCCGTGGTCAAGCTGCTGATGTGGGAAATCGGCAAGAACCTCAAGGACTCGGAAAAGGAATTCGACCGCACCTGCGACTACATCGTCGATACCATCAACGCCCTCAAGGACCTCGACCGCCGTTCCAGCCGCTTCGAGCTGGAACAGGGCACGCTCGGCCAGATCCGCCGAGCACCGCTGGGCGTGGCCCTGTGCATGGGCCCATACAACTACCCGCTGAACGAGACCTTCACCACGCTGATCCCGGCGCTGATCATGGGCAACACCGTGGTGTTCAAGCCGGCCAAGTTCGGCGTGCTGCTGATTCGGCCGTTGCTCGAAGCCTTCCGCGACAGCTTCCCGCCGGGGGTGATCAACGTCATCTACGGCCGTGGCCGGGAAACGGTGAGTGCGCTGATGGCCAGCGGCAAGGTCGATGTGTTCGCCTTCATCGGCACGCACAAGGCCGCCAGCGACCTGAAGAAACTGCACCCGCGCCCGCACCGGTTGCGCGCCGCGCTGGGGCTGGATGCCAAGAACCCGGGCATCGTGCTGCCCCAGGTGGACCTCGACAACGCCGTCGAAGAGGCCGTCACCGGTGCGCTGTCGTTCAATGGCCAGCGCTGCACGGCGCTGAAAATCCTGTTTGTCCATGAAGACGTAGTCGATGCCTTCCTCGACAAGTTCCAGCGCAAGCTGGCCGCCCTCAAGCCCGGCATGCCGTGGGAGTCTGGCGTAGCACTGACACCGCTGCCAGAGCACGGCAAGGTCGACTACCTCGACGGCCTGGTCGCCGATGCCACCGCCAAGGGCGCACGCGTGCTCAACGAAGGTGGTGGGCACAGCCGTGGCTCGTTCTTCTACCCCGCCGTGCTGTACCCGGTGAAGAGCGACATGCGCGTGTACCACGAGGAGCAGTTCGGCCCGCTGGTGCCGGTAGTGCCCTACCGCGACCTGCAGACGGTGATCGACTATGTGCTGGACTCTGACTACGGCCAGCAACTGAGCCTGTTCGGCAATGACCCGGCGACCATCGGCAGCCTGGTCGACATCTTTGCCAACCAGGTCGGGCGCATCAACATCAATGCGCAATGTCAGCGCGGCCCCGACACCTACCCGTTCAACGGCCGCAAGAACAGCGCCGAAGGCACCCTGTCGGTACACGACGCCCTGCGAGTGTTCTCTATCCGCACGCTGGTCGCGACGCGCTTCCTGGAGGCCAACAAGGAACTGATCAGCGAGATCATTCGCAACCGGCAGTCGACCTTCCTGACCACCGACTACATCTTCTGACCGCCACGCTTATAGAGAATCGATCTATCACCCCTGTCGATTTTCCATCTGCGCAAACGACTCTAAGCAAAAGGGCGCCAACCGGCGCCCACTTCCAAGGAGAGTCGAACATGGCAGCCAAACCCATTCCCGAAGGCCAGCACAGCATTACGCCCTACCTGGCCATCAACGACGCCGCCAAGGCCATCGAGTTCTACAAGAAGGCCTTTGGCGCGGTGGAAATGTTCCGCCTCGATGCCCCTGGCGGCCGCGTTGGCCATGCCGAGCTGAAAATCGGCGATTCGTCGCTGATGCTGGGCGACCCCTGCGACATGGAAGGCGGCCTCACCGCCAGCCAGAAGCTCAGCGGCGCCAGCGTAGGCCTGCACCTGTATGTCGAGGACTGCGACAAGGTCTATGCCCAGGCCCTGACGGCCGGCGCCACCCAGCTGCGTGCAGTGACGGACCAGTTCTACGGCGACCGCAGCGGCACCCTGAAAGACCCCTTCGGCAACATCTGGTTCGTTTCCACCCACAAGGAGGACCTGACCCCCGATGAAATTTGCGCCCGTGCTGCGAAGATGTTCGCTGGCACTGCGCAGTAAGTTGAAAGCGGCGCCACTTTGCTTGAAGCTTGGGGCTCGTAGCTGGGAGCTGCTTCATGCGAATCATCGACAAAACCGCCGCACAGGTCCGTAGCCTGACCCCTGCAGAAGAAGAGCTGCTGGTCGGCTTTGCCACCGGCAGCCTCACCGGCCCGCGCCTGCTGCAGGCCAACCAGTTGCTGATGAAGGTGCGCAACGCCAACCAGTGGCTGGCCTGCGATTGCCGCAACGATGCCTTGCCGGTACTGAATGTCACCCTCAACGGCAGCACCGGTACGCTGTTTCTCAAGAACAACCCGGGAACTGCCGAACACGCGCCTGGCTGCCCGTTCACCAAGGACGAGCGCGAAGCGACCGAGCGCGAGAACGACCCCGCACCACCTGCTGCCTGGCTACCGCCCGACACACCGTTGCGCCTGATTGGTGATTTCCGCAGCAGCACCACCAGCAGTGGTGGCGACGGCAGCGAACGGCGTGAACAACAGCGCCTGCTGTCACTGTTGCTGACCTGGATCGAGACCAGCGGCCTGAACCTGTATGCCACGCACCTGAAAAAGGACCTGACCGGGCAGTTTGCCGAGTTGCGCAGCGTTGCCAGCCGCTATCCGCTGCTGGAACGGGTGCCCGCAAGCAACTACCTGGAAACCCGCCTGGACATGAAGCACATGATGATGCTCAAGTCCCGCCTGCGTGAAGCCACGGTGTTCGGCAACCACCGCCGCCACGGCCTGCTGCTGGATTGCGTGGACCAGATCAAAGGGCGCAAGCTGTTCAATAACCGAAGTGAAGACGGCTTCGACTTCCAGGGGCACCACCTCTACTGGGGCGGCAACCGCACCAGCGGGCCATTGCTGGCGCTGATGCTCTATTCACCGACCAGTGCCGGCAGCCATTACTACGAACTGATCCATGTGGCCAGCGTGCCGGTGCTATCGCGTGCTCATCTGTTCCCGGTTTACCGCGATGAAGAACGCGAGCCGCTCAAGGCCCTGGTGTCGCTGGTCGACTGGATGGCCGGCAAAGGCGTGAAAGTGCAGATGCGCCGGCCGGTGATCGGCGGCCAGGTGATGGACGAACTGGTAATGACCTCGGACCAGGACCGGGTGTTGTCGGTATCGTTGCTGGAGCAGCCAATCGGCCCCGAACCGGATACCGAGAACTTCAAGCGCTACGCCGACTTCAAGAGCCTGGAAACCTTCCGCAAATTCGTCGCCGGCTTCTTCATGCGTGAGCGCTGAGCACCCTCTACCTTGTGGCGCGATGGGCTGCGAAGCAGCCCCGGCAATTCATGCACGAGTGCTGAAACCCAGGGGCCGCTTCGCGGCCCATCGCCGGCAAGCCAGCTCCCACCTGGACCGCACCAACCTCAAGCCATGCGCCGTCCCTGTGGGAGCGGGCGTGCCCGCGAAGAGGCCCATACAGGCTGCATGAGGTTTGCGTATCAACCCAGGAACAGCTTGTAAGCCGGGTTGTCGGTCTCATCCCAGTACCGGTACCCCATCTCATCCAGCGCCAGCGGCAACCCCGCCAACTCATCCCCCGGTACTTCCAGCGCCGCAAATACCCGTGCTTCTGCCGCGCCATGGTTGCGGTAATGGAACAAGCTGATATTCCAGCGCTTGCCAAGCCGTTCCAGAAAGCCCAGCAAAGCACCCGGGCGCTCGGGGAATTCGAAGCGCAGCACCCGCTCGTCAGCCCCGGGCGCGGCATGGCCGCCAACGGTATGGCGCACATGCAGCTTGGCCAGTTCGTTGTCGGTCAGGTCCAGCACGCTGTAGCCCTGCTCATGCAGGCTGGCCAGCAACTGCTCACGCGGGTCGTGCAGTGGGTGTGTCTGCACCCCAACGAACAGCCGCGCCTCCTTGCCAGGGTAATAGCGGTAGTTGAACTCGGTGATCTGCCGCTTGCCCAGGGCCTGGCAGAAGGCGCGGAAGCTGCCCGGCTGCTCCGGAATGGTGACAGCGATGATCGCCTCGCGCTGCTCGCCCAGTTCGGCACGCTCGGCCACATGGCGCAGGCGGTCGAAATTGACGTTGGCCCCGGAGTCGATGGCCACCAGGGTCTGCCCCTGCACGCCGTCGCGCGCCACATATTTCTTGATCCCCGCCACGGCCAGGGCGCCTGACGGCTCGGTGATCGAGCGGGTATCGTCGTAGATGTCCTTGATCGCCGCGCACAGCTCGTCGCTGCTCACGGTCACCACTTCATCAACGAAGTGCCGGCACAACTCGAAGCAATGGGCGCCGATCTGCGCTACCGCCACGCCATCTGCGAAGGTGCCGACCTGCGGCAGGATCACCCGCTCACCGGCCGCCATGGCAGCCTGCAGGCAGTTGGAGTCCTCCGGCTCGACGCCGATCACCTTCACCTCCGGGCGCAGGTACTTCACATAAGCGGCAATACCCGCGATCAGACCACCACCGCCCACTGGCACGAAGATGGCGTCCAGCGCACCCGGGCGCTGGCGCAGGATTTCCATGGCCACGGTGCCCTGCCCGGCGATCACATCCGGGTCGTCGAACGGTGGCACGAAGGTGGCGCCTTCGCTGTCGGCCAGTTTCAGCGCATGGGCCAAGGCATGGGGGAAGCTCTCGCCGTGCAGTACTACATGACCACCGCGCGAGCGTACACCCTCCACCTTCAGCGACGGCGTGGTGGTAGGCATGACGATGGTGGCCTTCATGCCCAGGTGCGATGCCGCCAGGGCCACGCCCTGGGCATGGTTGCCCGCAGAGGCGGTGATCACCCCGCGCTCGCGCTGCACGGTACTCAGCCGTGACAGGCGGGTATACGCACCGCGGATCTTGAACGAAAAGGTAGGCTGCAGGTCTTCCCGCTTCAGCAATACCTGGTTGCCCAGGCTGGCAGACAACGCAGGCGCAACTTGCAAAGGCGTTTCGATGGCCAGGTCGTACACCGGGGCGGCAAGAATGCGCCGCACCTGCTCCGACAGCAGTTGCTGGGGGGTGACGGTAGAACGAGGGCTGACGAAGCTGGTCATCGATGACTCCTTGGCTGTGTTCACGTTGCCCAGGAGTCAGAGAGAAGAAACCCGCCTCCAGGGCGGGTTCGGTGCACGTACGCGCTAGCCCGCCAAACTGATAATGGCGGTAATAATAATGGCGTTGACGTGCTGGAAAGTTTTCATGGGGTAGGAACTTAGCCGGTAGCGCAGCACAAAGTCAACACTTGGCCTGCTGCGCCGAAAGCGGCACATCGAATACCTTGTCGAAGCCCCACTGGAAGACAAACGCGTAAGCGAAGAAGAACACGAACAACGCCAGGTTGGTCAGCAACGCCGCCCACAGGCTGACATCCAGCCAGTACGCCACCAGCGGCAGCAGGATCAGCACCAGCCCGCCCTCGAAGCCCAGCGCATGCAGCAGGCGCCGCAGGAAAGTGCGCTCACGCCGGTGCTGGCGCGCTTCCCAGCGTTCGAACACCCAGTTGTAGGCCATGTTCCAGCTCATCGCGATGCCCGACATCAGCACCGACAGCACGGTCGACTGCGCCATGCCGGCACCGAACGCCAGCTCCAGCGCGGGCGCCACGCAGGCGACGGCGATGGCCTCGTAAAGGATGGCCTGGACGATCTTGCGTGCCTTGCCTTGCATGTTCAGCTCCCTGGGTAAACGACCTGTAAAACTACAAGAAGTGGCCCACAAGAAAAAGCCTGAAATTTGGACAACCCCGCGTTCGGCTGCTTGTATCTATCCAGTACAAACGGCAGCAAGTCGTACAACTTCGTCCAGGGAATCGAACGAGGATAAAGACGATGGCCCACCCCTTCCTGTCGGTGACCGGCAAATGAGCCTGGTATTCATCGACTTCCTCACCTACGTGCTGTTCGGCCTGAAGATCCTCGCGATCATCCTGGCCTCGCTGATGTTCCTGCTGGGTCTGGATGATCTGTTCATCGACCTGTGCTACTGGGGCCGCAAGCTGATCCGGCGCTTTCGCATCTACGACAAGTACGAGAAAGCCGACGAAAAACGCCTGTTCGAGGTACCGGAGAAACCGCTGGCCATCATGGTCCCGGCCTGGAACGAAGTGGGCGTGGTGGGCGAGATGGCGCGCCTGGCAGCCTCGACCATCGACTACGAGAACTACCAGATCTTCGTCGGCACCTACCCCAACGACCCGCAAACCCAGGCCGATGTCGACGCCGTGTGCCTGCACTACCCCAACGTGCACAAGGTGGTCTGCGCCCGCCCCGGCCCCACCAGCAAGGCCGACTGCCTGAACAACATCATCGACGCGCTGCTGCGCTTCCAGCAGGACGCCGGCATCGAGTTTGCCGGTTTCATCCTGCACGACGCCGAAGACGTGATTTCGCCCATGGAGCTGCGCCTGTTCAACTACCTGCTGCCGAACAAGGACATGATCCAGATCCCGGTGTACCCCTACGCACCGGAATGGAAAGGCTTCACCGCCGGCCACTATGTCGACGAGTTCGCCGAAAACCACGGCAAGGACGTGATCGTGCGCGAGGCCCTGACCGGCCAGGTGCCCAGCGCCGGGGTCGGCACCTGCTTCAGCCGCCGCGCCATCAGCGCGCTGCTCGAGGACGGTGACGGCATCGCCTTCGACGTACAGAGCCTCACCGAAGACTACGACATCGGCTTCCGCCTGAAGCAGAAGGGCATGAAGTGCATTTTCGCCCGCTACTCCATCACCGACCCGGCGCTGACCCTGAAGCAGGAATGGCGCCCGGGCATGAGCCGCGAATTTTCCCAGGTGATCTGCGTGCGCGAGCACTTCCCGCGCGACTGGCAGCATGCCATCCGGCAAAAGTCGCGGTGGATCGTCGGCATCGTGTTCCAGGGCACCAGCAACCTCGGCTGGAGTCGCAAAGGCGCGCTCAACTACTTCCTCTGGCGCGACCGCCGCGGCCTGTTCGCCTACCTGCTGAGTTTCCTGGTCAACCTGTTGCTGCTGGTGTTGCTGGCCATGTGGCTGGTCACGGTGATTGCGCCGGAGTCGTGGCGCTTCATGTCGATCCTCAGCGACAGCTGGCTGCTGACCACCTTGCTGTGGCTGAACGGGCTGATGCTGTTCAACCGACTGTTCCAGCGCGCCTGGTTCGTCACCCGCTTCTATGGCATCGGCGAAGGGCTGCTGTCGGCACCGCGGATGATGTGGAGCAACTTCGTCAACTTTTTCGCCAACCTGCGTGCCCTGCGCCAGGTGATGGAAATGGGTGACTCGCGGCGCGTGGCCTGGGACAAGACCACCCACGAATTCCCCGCCATCGCTGCCCCCGCCCGCACGCCGCTGGGTCAGCGCCTGGTGGCCAAGGGCCTGATCAGCGACGAACAACTGCAACAGGCGATCACCAGCCCGGTACGCCGGCGCCTGGGCCGCGAGCTGCTGCTGCGCGGCTGGCTGAACAGCGAACAGCTGGTCGCCACCTTGGCCGAGCAAATGGACCTGCCCTGGGCACCGCTCAACCCGTTCAAGCTCGACCCGCAGCTGATCGCCAAACTGCCGCGCAAGCTGGCGACGCACTATGGCGTGCTACCGGTGGCCGAAGACGGCGACACGCTGGTACTGGCCAGCGAAAGCCCGGTCAGCCAGGTGTCGCTGGGGGTAATCAGCCGCCACCTGAAGCGCCCGGTCAGCGCCCGCCTGGCGCCCCAGGGCCGGGTGACCCTGGGCCTGCGCTACCACTACCCAAGCCCCTGGCAGAAGCCGGAAACCCGCGACATGCTGGCCATCCTCGAGCGCCACCAGGACGACGAAGTGCTGCTGGAACAGGTCAGCCATCACCAGGTAATGCTCGGCGCCCTGCTGCAGGTGCGCGGCATGGTCCCGGTCACTTTGTTCAACCAGGCGCTGATCGACTTCGACCCGGAACACCAGAGCCTCGGCGAGCACCTGATCGCCCGCGGCATCATCACCGAGCAGGTGCTGCAGCAGGCCCTGATCGAACAGGCCAGCGAACAGCAGGCCGCCTTTGACCTGACCCGGGAGGTGGCATGAAGCCGCGCTTTTCCCTCACCTTCACTGGCTTGTTGCTGTGTTCCGCCGCCCTGCCCTGCGCCGCTTCGGCGCCGATGACCGACTTTCAGCGGTTCACCAGCTACCCGTTCATGGAGCGCAGCTACCGCGAAGCGAAGAAGGACAACTGGGCCGAGGTCGAACGCCTGACCCGCCACGTGCTGGGCCGGGTGCCGAACAACGACGAAGCGCGTGCACTGCTGGTGGAGGCGCTGGCTCACCAGCGCCGCTACAAGGAGGCCGAAGCCCTTGCCGAACAACTGGGTGACAGCCCCGAACACGCCAACGCCCTGCTGGAACTACGCTTGACCTGGATCGAACAGGACCCACCGCCGGCCAGCCAGGTGGAACAATGGCTGGCCAGCAGCGACGGCGCTCAACGGGTGCGCCTGTGGCAGGCCTATAGCCTGAGCCTGGCCAGATTCGGGGGTGCTGCCAGGGCGCTGGACTGGCTCAATCATCTGCCGGCACAGGGGGACGGCCAGGTTCTGCGCCTGGCCCGGGCCAACTTCGCCGAACAACTGCGCAACTGGAAGGAGACCATCGAACAGCTGCAGCCGCTGGCCGAGCAGGGCCAGTTGCCGGCGCAAGACTGGCAACGCCTGGCCAATGCCTACATCCAGCAAGTGGATGAGAAAGGGCTGAAAGCACTGCTGCCCAGCGCCCCCTCCCCCGGCGCAGCCAACCAGGCTCGCCTGGCCATGGCCAACCGCGCCATTGCCGTCGGCCATAACCAGCAGGCACAGCGTTGGCTGCAGGCGTTGCCCACCGCAGAGCTGAACCAGCCCGAGCAGCGCCAGCAACTGTGGGAGCTCGCCCGCGAAGGCGACGACGCACCGCTGGTACAGCGCCTGAGCAACGAACTGCAACGGCCCTGTCTGGAAACCGTGGACTGGTTGTCGCGCCACGACCCGCAGTTGGCGCGCGAGCAGTTCAAGGGCTGCACGGCCAGCACTGACCCAAAGGCCTACGCCGTGCTCAAGCAACGCCTGTACGGCGACCCGCCCCAGCCCCCGCAACCACGTACCGCCGCCGAGTGGGAGCAACGCTATCGACAGAGCGGCGATATGGCCGCACTGGAGCAAACCACCTTCCTGCTGATGCAGCAAGGCCATGACGAACACGCCCGGCAATTGCTGGAGCAGGCCTACGACCGCCACCAGGGCCGCCTTGCACCGTCGCTGCTGCAGCGCCTTGGCAACCTGTATGCGCGTAACGACGGCCCGCTGGACGCCCGCCGCATGCTCGGCCTGGTCCCTCGGGTCGACGCCACTACCCGGGCCCAGTTGCTCGGCCGCCTTGCCGAGGCTGGCCAGTGCGATGCCGTGCGCCAGGCAGTACCGGCAACCCCGAGCGAACCTGGCCAGTACCGCGCCCTGGGCCGCTGCGCCATGCCCGACCACCCAGGCGAAGCGGTGGTCTACTACCAGGCCGCCGAGCGCCTGGGCGACAGCGGGAGCCGCCTGCCCCTGGCCTATGCCCTGGAAGCCGCTGGCGACTCCGAAGCGGCCCTGCCCATCTGGCGCACCCAGCCCGACAGTGCCTGGACCGACAACGCCCGCCTCACTGCCGCTCGCGGCGCGTTGAACGCCGGCGACGCACAAGCGGCCCGGCGCTATTGGGACGCCGCCGCGCACGATAGCGCCGACGATTGGGCCCTGGGTGCCGCCATCGCCCAGCGCCAAGGCGAATACCAGGCGGCGCTGGGCTTCCAGCGCCAGGCCCTGGCACACAACCCGCGGGCCGACCACTACTACGCGGCCTCCAGCACCGCGCAACTGGCTGGCGACAGTGCCCAGAGCAGCGCCTGGCTGGCAGAAGCCGTGCGCCTGGCTCCCGACCAGCCACGCTACCGCGCCGACTACGGCATGCGCCTGGCCGGCTCGACGGACAAGGCCCAGCGCCGCCAGTCGATCCCCTACCTGGAACGCGCCACCCACGACTTCCCCGAGGACTACCGCCTTGGCGAGACGCTGGCCTTGCGCTATGACGAAGCCGAAGACAGCGCTTCGGCGCGCCGCGAACTGCGCCGCATCCTCGATGTGGAGCAGGACCTGGTCGACGGCGACGACGAATACGGCAGCCTGGAAGCGCGCAAGTACCGCCAGCGCCGCGCCCACGAAAGCCTGTCGCGGCGCGACACCATCACCCTGGCCAGCACCTGGTCGCCGGCCGGTACCTCGACCAACGACAAGTTCCTCGACAATGGCCAGCGCAGCGGCACTTCGCGCCGCGCGCAATCGCAGAACGTGCAACTGGCCATGTGGGACCACGCCCTGGGCGAAGAGCCCAGCCGCAACGGCAGCACCCTGTCTGTGTATGGCCGCGTGCTGTTCGGTGGGCAAAGCCGCACCGACTACGCGCAAAGCATGGGTACCGGTGTCGGCCTGCGCTACAAACCATTCGGCCAGGCCAACCTCAACCTGTATGCCGAGCTGTACCACCAGCGTCAGATCGACGAGGAACACTACCGCGGGCTGAGCCTGGGCCAACTGCTTAGCCCCGCCAAGGTCGGCGGCAACTGGGGCGACCTGCGTCACCACGCCGAATCGAGCAACGACCTGCTGTTGCGGGCCACCGCTTCTTTCCTCGACCAGGGCGACTGGCGCAACGACTGGCGGGTCGATGAAGACGACTGGAACGAACGCTTCCTCTACCTCGACGACGCCTGGTGGACCCGTGCCGGCGACCACGCCTGGCTGTCGCGCTACCAGCAAGGCCACGCCTGGAAGCTGCCGGGCAGCTCACCGCAAACCATCATGCCCTATGGTTTTGTCGAGTTTTCCAGCCAGGACCCGAGCAACGACTGGCGCCAGGACGCTCGGGCCGGGGTGGGCGTGCGCTGGCAGTGGTGGTTCGATGATGACCGCTACAACGCCTACCGCGGTTCGCTGAAAGTGCGTGCCGAGTACCAGCAATCGCTGGGCGGCAATCTATACGAGCGCGCCAATGGCGTGCTGGTCGGTGCGGAGATGACCTTCTGATGCGTACGTTCCTGGCCCTCTGCCTGGTTGCCCTGTGCCTGCCAGCCAGCGCCGACCAGCGCCTGTTCTACCAACCCCTCAACCGCGACGCCAATGTCACCCCCGCCCAGTGGCAGCAACTGTGGCATGCCACCGTGGCCCAGGGCGGCAAAACCCTGATCGTGCAGTGGAGCGCCTATGGCGACAGCGATTTCGGCGGTGCCCGGGGCTGGCTGGCCGACAGCCTGCGCAGCGCGCGTGCCCAGGGCCTGCAACTGGTGCTGGGGCTGTACATGGACCCGGCCTATTACCAGCGCATCGACGAGCTGGACGGTGAAGGCCTGAACAGCTACTGGAAGGCGCAGCTGGGGCGCTCGCTCAGCCAGTATCAGCAACTGCGCCAGGCGTGGCAGTTGCCGGTGGACGGCTGGTACCTGCCCATGGAGCTGGACGACCATCACTTTCGCGAGGCCGAGCGCCGGGATGCCCTGCGCAGCCAGTTGCAGGCCTTCAACCGGCAACTGGACAAGCCTTTGCACATCAGTGCTTTCAGCGCCGGCAAACTCTCACCGCGGGTCAATGCCGCATGGCTGGATCAACTGGCCGGGTTGGGCTTGACTGTGTGGTGGCAGGATGGCACCGGGACCGGGCGCTTGCCCGCGCTGGTGCGCCAGGGTTACGAGCAGGCCTTGCCGTGCCGGGTTGGCGTGGTGCGCGAGGCGTTCCGCCAGGTGAGCGCGCCAGGCCAGGCGTTTCGGGCTGAGCCTGCCCAGCCGAAGCTGGGCGCCGGGTGCCATGCCGAGGCGGTGTTCGACCTGCGTTACCGGCCATGGGCCCGGGGTGTTCTGCCCACCAATTGAGTCTCCAGTACCGGCCTCTTCGCGGGCACGCCCGCGAAAGGGCCGGGCCTGGCATAGCAGTACTCACAGGAGCCCGAATGTTCAAGACCATCGAAGCCCACGTTCGCAAACAGGTCGCCCCCGCCGCCCTGCGCGCCGAATTCCGCCAGCACGAATTCGAGCTCATGCGCCCGTTCTGCCTGCTGGTATTCTGCGTCAGCATTCTGATCTGGCTGGTCTTCGACCTGATCGTCAGCTTCCTCGGCGGCCAGGGTTTCACCTGGCTGTCCTATCTGTTCATCACCCTGCTCGGCAGCCTCACCGTGGTACTGCGGTTCACCCGTCGCAGCCATCACTTCGATGTACTCAACCTGCTGTTCATCGCCGCCATCACCCTGGGCATGCGCCTGGTGATCGAAGGCATCCCGGTGGCCCAGCGCCCGGTATGGCTGGTGCTCGGGGTGTCCACCGTGCTGTATGCCGTTTCGGTGCTGCCGGTGCGGCGCTGGTCGTTCTTCTGCGCCATGGCCATCACCTGGGTGGTGCTCAACCCGTTCTACCACACCCGTATCGGGCCGGACGAACTCGAAGGCGCCATGCTGATCAGCTACGCGGTGTTCCTCAGCGGCCTGGTCATCTACAGCTACCTGCAGATGCGCAAGGCCAAGCTGCACAACTTCTACCTGTCCAAGGTGCTGCTGGACCAGGCCTATGTCGATGCCCTGACCGAAATCCCCAATCGCCGCTCGTTCATGGCCCAGGCCGGCCACCAGCTGCGCCTGGCCACGACCGAGCAGTACCTGGCGATGATCGACATCGACAACTTCAAGCGGGTGAATGACCGTTTTGGCCATGACGTTGGCGATGAAGTACTCAAGCGCGTGGCCCTGCATATCAAGGCGAGCATGGCCGGTTACGAGTTTGCCCGACTGGGTGGTGAGGAATTCGCGATCTTTTTCCAGGGGCTGGACCAGCAAGGCGCCGAGCAACGAGTGGCGGCGCTGTGCCAACGAGTACGTGAAGATGTCGGCGAACACCCGGTAACCATCAGCATTGGCCTCGCCCGGGTGGACCAGGGCGACAGCCTGACCACGGCGCTGGTGCGCGCCGACCAGGCGCTGTACGAGGCCAAGCACAGTGGCAAGGACCGGTTTGTGCTGTGGTCCGCCCGGCTGGCAGAAAGTGATTAGCAAGCCCGGCCCTTTCGCGGGTAAACCCGCTCCCACAGGTGCTCCACAATGTTTGAAATCTGTACGGCTCTTGTAGGAGCGGGTTTACCCGCGAAAGGGCCGGCACAGGCACCCAATCACCCGGCAGGCAAGCGAATCCGGAACTGCGCGCCACCCAGCGCCGACTGCGCCACGGTCAAGGTGCCACCCTGCCCCTCGATCGCCCGCCGGCTGATCGCCAAGCCCAGGCCAAACCCTCCGGTATTGCGGTCACGGCTACGGTCCAGGCGGTAGAACGGCTGGAAAATCCGCTCGCGCTCCTCCACCGGAATCCCAATCCCGTCATCCTCCACCGTCACCAGGCAGGCGCCATCGTCTTCCAGGCGCAAGCGCAGCAACAGGCTCTCGTCGCAGTAACGCATGGCATTGCGCACCAGGTTCTGCACCGCCCGTGCCGTCAGCCGTGGGTCCAGCACAAAACGCGGCAAATCTCCCTCGGCCCGCACCTCCCACTGGATACCCCGGCCATCGAGTTCCTCGGCAAAGCCGCCGAGTACACTGTCGACCAGCTCCAGCAACGAGACCTCGACCCGCTCGCGGGCCTGGTCGGCGTTGTACAGCCGGCTGTAGGACAACAGCTCCAGCACCAGCTCATCCAGCTCACGCACATGCCCCACCAGCTCCAGCAGGCGCTTGCGGCTGGCCGGCGGCACTTCGTCGAACAGCAGCACCAGACCGAAATCCAGCCGGGTCAACGGCGTGCGCAACTCGTGCGACACCGCATTGAGCAGCTCGCGCTGCTGGTTCACGTGGCGTTCCAGGTCACTGGCCATGGTGTCGAACACCCCGGCCAGTTCACCGATGTTGGAGTGCGGCGAGATGTGCGTACGCTCGGCCATCTGCCCCTGACCCAGGCGCCGGGCGGTTTCCTTGAGGCGCTCCAGGTCGCGCCAGTGCGGCCATACCCACAGCAACAGGCAACCGAGCATCGCTGCACCGATCAGGACGGTCACACCCCACGACAGCACATTGATATCCAGCGGGTCTGGCGGTGAGTGCAGACGCACCAGCCATTCCTTGTCCAGCGGCGCCAGCACCGTCTCGTAGTAGCCCCATTCGGCAATGCGCACGGCGTACAGGCCGTGCTCCAGGCGCGCCTGCTCGTCCTCGCTCAGGTCAGCCTGGTCCATGCGCAGCAGTTGCAGTTCCAGCGGTGCGAAATCACTGGCCAGCTCTTGCTCCACCGCCGGCCACTGCTCGCGCGGGGCCTGGCGGAACTGGCGCACGATCAGCGACTGCACGCCTTTGGCCTGGTCCAGGTTGTAGGCCATGAAGCGGTCCTGGAACAGGCCGACGATGGTGTCGGGGATGAACAACAGTGCACCGGCATAGGCAACGATGATCACCAGGTACAGCCGCACCAGAATCTTCAGCATGGGCGGTCAGCACTCCCACTCGACACGGCTGAACAGATAGCCCTTGCCCCACACGGTCTTGATCTTGCGCGCTTCGCCGGCGTTATCGTCGAACTTGCGCCGCAGCTTGGAGATGGCCACGTCCACCGAGCGGTCGGTGCCGTTGAACTCGATACCCCGCAGTTGCTGCAGGATGCGGTCGCGGTTCAGCACTTCGCCGGCATTGCGCGCCAGTACCACCAGCAGGTTGTACTCGCCGCTGGACAGCTCCACCTCTTCGCCACGCCAGCTCACGGTGCGCTCGGCCAGGTCGATGCGCAGGCCACCGATCAGGATCAGGTCGTTGTCCAGGCGCGGCTCGTTGACGCTGCTGCGACGCAGCAGGGTACGCACGCGGGCCAGCAGCACACGCGGCTCGCAGGGTTTGGTCACGTAGTCGTCGGCGCCCATTTCCAGGCCCAGGACCTGGTCGTGGCTGTCGTCACGGGCGGTCAGCATCAGGATCGGCAGGCCCTGCGACTCCTGGCGCAGCAGGCGGCACAGCTGCAGGCCGTCGATGCCCGGCAGCATCAGGTCCAGGATGACCAGGTCGGGCTTTTGCCGGCGGTACTCGTCAAGCACATGATCGCCACGGGCGATCACCTGGACATGGAAGTCGTTGCGTTGCAGGTAGCTGGCGATCAGTTCGGACAGGGCGCTGTCGTCTTCGACCAGGAAAATATTCGGCATAGGTGCTTGGGAATCTGGGTTGGGGTAAGACCTCACCGGCCTCTTCGCGGGCTTGCCCGCTCCCACAGGGACCCAACAGCACTTGAAAGCTGTGCAGTCCCTGTGGGAGCGGGCAAGCCCGCGAAGAGGCCGGCACAGGAATACTCAGGATATAGAACACTACAGGCAGACAGGATTGTTCTTCACACTTTTTCACACTCGTCCTACAGGTATTAACAGCCACGCAAGGAACGCCTGCCGTAGCATACCGGCGGTCATCATCGGAAGATCCGTATGTCTACTACCCTCCCCCCGCGCCTGCGCCGTTTGGCGCTTCTGGCGCTCCTGAGCCTGTCCGTGGCCGGCTGCGACGACAGCGCCGAACAGGAAGAACAGGCCCCCACCCCGCAAGTGCGGGTGGAAACCCTGCAACTGCAGCCACTGGCCATCAGCAGTGAGCTCAGCGGCCGCATCCTCGCACCGCGCACCGCCGAAGTGCGCGCGCGCGTCGCGGGCGTGGTGCTCAAGCGGGTGTATCGCGAAGGCAGCGACGTCAAGCAGGGCGATGTGCTGTTCCTGATCGACCCGGCACCGTTCAAGGCCGACCACGACAGCGCCCGCGCCACCCTGGCCAAGGCCGAGGCCACCCTGTACCAGGCACGCCTGCAGGAACAGCGCTACCGCGAACTGGTCGACGACAAGGCCGTCAGCCGCCAGGAATACGACAACGCCAAGGCCAGCTACCTGCAGGCCGATGCCGCAGTGGCCGAGGCCAGGGCCGCCCTGGAACGCGCCCGCCTGAACCTCGGCTACGCCACCGTGACCGCGCCGATTTCCGGCCGTATCGGGCGCGCCCAGGTCACCGAAGGTGCGCTGGTCGGGCAGAACGAGACCACGCCCCTGGCGACCATCCAGCAGCTGGACCCGATCCACGCCGATGTCACCCAGTCGACCCGCGAGCTCAACGCCCTGCGCCGCGCCATGCGTGCCGGCGAGCTGCAGCAGGTGGGCGACGGCCAGGCCCGGGCCACGCTGATCCAGGACGATGGCAGCACCTACCCGTTGCCGGGCAGACTGCTGTTCTCCGACATCAGCGTCGACCCCAGCACCAACCAGATCACCCTGCGCAGCGAGTTCCCCAACCCGGACCTCGACCTGCTGCCCGGCAGCTACGTGCGCGTGCGCCTGGAGCAGGCCGTGCAGCCCAAGGGCCTGAGCGTGCCGCAGCGCGCCATCCTGCGCGACAGCGCTGGCGTGCCCAAGGTGCTGGTGGTCGACCCGCAGGCCCGGGTCAGCGACCGCCAGGTAGTCCTGGGCAGTGCCCAGGGCGACCGGTGGATCGTCAGCGAAGGCCTGGCCCCCGGCGAGCGGGTGGTGGTCGAGGGCCTGCAACACGTCAAGGCCGGTGACCAGGTGCAGGTCGACAACGCATCAGGGGCATCGCCCATCGCACAGCACACTGGCCAGTGAGGGCCTGATTCATGCCGCAATTCTTCATCGACCGCCCGGTATTCGCCTGGGTGGTCGCCCTGTTCATCCTGCTGGCCGGTGCCCTGGCCATCCCGCAGCTGCCGGTGGCCCAGTACCCCAACGTGGCCCCGCCGCAGGTGGAAATCTACGCCGTGTACCCGGGCGCCTCGGCGGCGACCATGGACGAGAGCGTGGTCAGCCTGATCGAGCAGGAGCTCAACGGCGCCGACAACCTGCTGTACTTCGAGTCGCAGAGCAGCCTGGGCAGCGCCACCATCACCGCCACCTTCGCCCCAGGCACCAACCCGGACCTGGCCCAGGTCGACGTGCAGAACCGCCTGAAGGTGGTCGAGTCGCGCCTGCCGCGCCCGGTGACCCAGCAAGGCCTGCAGGTGGAAAAGGTCTCCACCGGCTTCCTGCTGCTGGCCACCCTCACCTCCGAAGACGGCAAGCTCGACGAAACCGCCCTGTCGGATATCCTTGCGCGCAACGTGATGGACGAAATCCGCCGCCTCAAGGGCGTCGGCAAGGCCCAGCTGTACGGTTCGGAACGCGCCATGCGCATCTGGATCGACCCGCGCAAGCTGATCGGCTTCAACCTCACGCCCAACGACGTGGCCGAGGCCATCGCCGCGCAGAACGCCCAGGTGGCCCCCGGCAGCATTGGTGACCTGCCCACCCGTGGCACTCAGGAAATCACCGCCAACGTGGTGGTCAAGGGCCAGCTGAGCACCCCCGAGGAGTTCGCCGGGATTGTCCTGCGTGCCAACCCGGACGGTTCCACGGTGACCATCGGCGATGTCGCCCGGGTCGAGATCGGTGCCCAGGAGTACCAGTACGGCACGCGCCTGAACGGCAAGCCGGCCACCGCCTTCAGCGTGCAGCTGTCGCCGGGCGCCAACGCCATGGAAACCGCCACCCTGGTGCGGGCGAAGATGCAGGACCTGGCACGCTACTTCCCCGAAGGCGTCAAGTACGACATCCCCTACGACACCTCGCCATTCGTCAAGGTGTCGATCGAGCAGGTCATCAACACCCTGTTCGAAGCCATGCTGCTGGTGTTCGCGGTGATGTTCCTGTTCCTGCAGAATCTGCGCTACACCCTGATCCCGACCCTGGTGGTGCCGGTGGCCCTGATGGGCACCTTCGCCGTGATGCTGGCCATGGGCTTCTCGGTCAACGTGCTGACCCTGTTCGGCATGGTGCTGGCCATCGGCATCCTGGTCGACGATGCCATCGTGGTGGTGGAAAACGTCGAGCGGATCATGGCCGAGGAAGGCCTGCCGCCCAAGGAGGCTACGCGCAAGGCGATGGGGCAGATCAGCGGCGCGATCGTCGGCATTACCCTGGTGCTGGTGGCGGTGTTCCTGCCGATGGCCTTCATGCAAGGCTCGGTGGGGGTGATCTACCAGCAGTTCTCGCTGTCGATGGCAGTGTCGATCCTGTTCTCGGCGTTCCTCGCCCTCAGCCTGACCCCGGCGCTGTGTGCCACCCTGCTCAAGCCGGTGGCCAAGGGCGAGCACCACGAACGCAAGGGCTTCTTCGGCTGGTTCAACCGGCGCTTCGAGGGCATGAGCAACGGTTACCAGCGCTGGGTGGTGCAGGCGCTCAAGCGCAGCGGCCGCTACCTGCTGGTATACGCGTTGCTGCTGGCAGTGCTGGGCTATGGCTTCAGCCAGCTGCCCACGGCGTTCCTGCCCACCGAAGACCAGGGCTACACCATCACCGACATCCAGCTGCCGCCAGGCGCCAGCCGCATGCGCACCGAACAGGTGGCGGCACAGATCGAGGCGCACAACGCCGAAGAGCCCGGCGTGGGTAACACCACCTTGATCCTGGGTTTCAGCTTCTCGGGCAGCGGGCAGAACGCGGCACTGGCCTTCACCACGCTCAAGGACTGGTCCGAGCGCGGTGCCGACGACAGCGCCCAGTCGATCGCCGACCGCGCGACCATGGCCTTTACCCAGCTCAAGGACGCCGTGGCCTATTCCGTGCTGCCACCGCCAATCGACGGCCTTGGCGAGTCGACCGGCTTCGAGTTCCGCCTGCAGGACCGCGGCGGCATGGGCCACGCCGAGCTCATGGCCGCCCGCGACGAACTGCTGGCAAATGCCGGCAAAAGCAAGGTGCTGACCAACGTGCGCGAAGCCTCGCTGGCGGAAAGCCCGCAGGTACAACTGGAAATCGACCGCCGCCAGGCCAACGCCCTGGGCGTATCGTTTGCCGATATCGGTTCGGTGCTGGACGTGGCCGTGGGTTCCAGCTACGTCAACGACTTCCCCAACCAGGGCCGCATGCAGCGGGTGGTGGTGCAGGCCGAAGGCGACCAGCGCAGCCAGGTCGAAGACCTGCTGAAGATCCACGTGCGCAACGACAGCGGCAAGATGGTGCCACTGGGCGCCTTCGTCCAGGCCAGGTGGGTCAGCGGCCCGGTGCAGCTGACCCGCTACAACGGCTACCCGGCGGTGTCGATTTCCGGCGAACCGGCAACCGGCTACAGTTCGGGCGAAGCCATGGCCGAGATCGAGCGCCTGGTGGCCCAGCTGCCGGCCGGTGCCGGCCTGGAATGGACTGGCCTGTCGCTGCAGGAGCGGCTGTCCGGCAGCCAGGCACCGATGCTGATGGCGCTGTCGTTGCTGGTGGTGTTCCTGTGCCTGGCAGCGCTGTACGAAAGCTGGTCGATCCCCACCGCAGTTCTGCTGGTAGTACCGCTGGGCGTGCTCGGTGCGGTGCTGGCGGTGACCCTGCGCGGCATGCCCAACGACGTGTTCTTCAAGGTCGGCCTGATCACGCTGATCGGCCTGTCGGCGAAGAACGCCATCCTGATCATCGAGTTTGCCAAGAGCCTGGTCGACCAGGGCGTCGATGCCGTCGACGCCGCCGTGCAGGCCGCGCGCCTGCGCCTGCGCCCGATCGTGATGACCTCGCTGGCGTTCATCCTGGGCGTGGTGCCACTGGCCATTGCCAGCGGCGCCAGCTCGGCCAGCCAGAAGGCGATCGGTACCGGGGTGATCGGCGGCATGCTCAGCGCCACCCTGGCGGTGGTGTTCGTGCCGGTGTTCTTCGTGGTGGTGATGCGCCTTGCCGGGCGACGCCAGGCGGGTAATGCCGACACGCAGGCCGTGACCAGCGACAGCTGACTGGACAAGCCCCGCGTGAAATGGGAGGGTTCCCGGCATTGACTGCCCGGAACCCTTTTTCATGCCTGATGCCCTGCCCCCCTGCTCCATCCTCATTCTCGCCGGTGGCCGCGGCCAGCGCATGGGCGGCCGCGACAAGGGCCTGGTCGACTGGCAGGGCGAACCGCTGGTGGCGCATGTGCAGCGCGTGGTACGGCCGCTCAGCGATGACCTGGTGATTTCCTGCAACCGTAACCAGCAGGCCTACCGGGCGTATGCCGACCAGTTGGTGGGCGATGCCGAGGCGGACTACCCCGGGCCGTTGGCGGGGGTGATTGCCGGGCTCAAGGTGGCGCGGCATGAATGGGTGGTGCTGCTGGCCTGTGATGCGCCGCTGGTTGACCGGGGGTTGATCGAGGACCTGCTGCACCTGGCGGTGACCAGTGACAGTGCGGCCATGGTGCGCCAGGGTGGGTACTGGCAGCCGATGTTCAGCGTGCTGCCACGCCGGGTGTTGCCGGTGCTGGAGCAGGCCTGGGCGACGGGCGAGCGGAGTTTGCAGAAGGCCTTGCTGCGTGAAGCGGTGCAGGGGCTGGAATGTGCCGACGATGATCGCAGGTTGAGCAACTTCAACAGCCCGGAGTTGCTGCAGGGCTGAGGTCATCTGCTGCCTGTGTTGGCCTCTTCGCGGGCACGCCCGCTCCCACAGGTATGTCACAGGTCTGACGGGTAGTGAATTTCCTGTGGGAGCGGGCGTGCCCGCGAAGAGGCCAGCACAGGCGACACATCACCCGGCAGACAATTCCTCGACACTAATCTCGCGCATGCGGAACTTCTGCACCTTGCCGGTCACCGTCATCGGGAACTCATCGACAAAGCGGAAGTACCGCGGCACCTTGAAGTGCGCAATCCGTGCCCTCGCCCACTCGCGCAACTCCTCCGCGCTGGCCGTATGCCCCGGGTGCAGCCGCACCCAGGCCACGATCTCTTCACCGTACTTGCTGCACGGCACACCAATCACCTGCACATCGGCCACCGCCGGGTGGGTGAAGAAGAACTCCTCCAGCTCGCGCGGGTAGATGTTCTCGCCGCCGCGAATGATCATGTCCTTGCTGCGCCCGACAATACGCACATAGCCCTGCTCGTCCATTACCGCCAGGTCGCCGGTGTGCATCCAGCCTTCCTCATCGATGCTTTCGGCCGTGGCCTTGGGGTTGTTCCAATAGCCCAGCATCACGCTGTAACCCCGCGTGCACAATTCGCCGATCTCGCCCCGCGGCAGCGTGTTGCCATCAGCATCGATCACCTTGTTCTCCAGCCTTGGCTGGGTGCGCCCGACGCTGGTCACGCGGCGCTCCAGGTCGTCGCTGGCGCCGGTCTGCAGCGACACCGGGCTGGTTTCAGTCATGCCGTAGGCAATCTGCACCTCGGCCATGTGCATCTCGCCGATAACCCGGCGCATCACTTCGATCGGGCAGGTGGCGCCGGCCATGATCCCGGTGCGCAGGCTGGACAGGTCGAACTCGTCACGCTGCGGGTGGTCCAGTTCGGCAATGAACATGGTCGGCACACCGTACAAGGCAGTGGCCTTTTCTTCCGCCACCGCACGCAGGGTGGCCAATGGGTCGAAGGCGTCGTTGGGGTAGATCAGGGTGCTGCCGTGGGTCATGCAGCCGAGGTTGGCCATGACCATGCCAAAGCAGTGGTACAGCGGCACCGGCACCACCAGCCGGTCATGCTCGGTCAGGCCCAGGCTTTCACCGACCATGTAGCCGTTGTTGAGGATGTTGCTGTGGCTGAGGGTGGCGCCTTTCGGGAAGCCGGTGGTGCCCGAGGTGTACTGGATATTGATCGGGTCGTCGCAGCGCAGCTGCGCCTGGCGCTCGGCCAAGGCTTCGCGGCTGATGGCCGCGGCACGGGCCTGCAGCTGGTGCCAGGCGAGAAAGCCCGCCGGTGGCGCAGCGGCCAGGCTGACCACACCGCGCAGTTCGGGGAAGCGTTCGCAGATCAGGGCGCCCGGCTGGCTGCTGGCCAGGCCCGGAACCAGGCCCAGCAACATGGCGTGGTAGTCGGATGTCTTGAACGCGTCGGCGCAGATCACCCAGCGGCAGCCGGACTGGCCCAGGGCGTAGTCCAGCTCGCTGGAGCGGTAGGCCGGGTTGATGTTGACCAGGATCGCGCCCACCTTGGCGCTGGCGAACTGGGTGATGCACCACTCTGCGCAGTTGGGTGCCCAGATGCCGAGGCGGTCACCGGGCTGCACGCCCAGGGCCATTAGCGCACGGGCATGCTGGTCGACGGCTTCGGCCAGTTGCTGCCAGGTGTAGCGCAGTGCCTGGTGGCGGACGACCAAAGCGTCACGGTCGGGGAAGCGGGCGACGGTGGTGTCGAAGGCGTCGCCGATGCACTGGGTAAGCAGGGGTTTGTCCTGGTTGCCCTGGGAGTAGCTTGGCTGGGGCATGGGCGGTCTCTTGTTGTTCTTGTGTTGTCTGTACCGGCCTCTTCGCGGGCTTGCCCGCTCCCACAGGTACCACACAGGTTTCCAGGCCTGTGCAGCCCCTGTGGGAGCGGGCAAGCCCGCGAAGAAGCCAACACCGGTTTAACGGATGAACACCTGCGGCGTAGTGGTGGACATGTCCCCACCCGGCAACTTGATGTTCTTCACTTTCTCCAGCGTATCCGGGTTGAACACCGCCAGGTCGTTGAAGGTGCCGCCCAGGTACAACTTGTCGCCCTTCTTGTCGAAGGCCACGCAGTAGTAAGTGTGGTCCAGATTCGCCGCCTTGATCAGCTTGCGCTGTTTGAGGTCGTACTTGGCCAGGCGGTTGAGCACGCCGTAGATCTGGTTCGGGTCTTTTGGCGAACGCAGCCCGGTGAAGTACAGCTCGGTCAGGTCGGCAAATTCCTGGGTGTGGGTCTTGCCGGTCTTCAGGTCGACGCTCAGGTAGCCATACAGCAGATCGGCGGTGGCCGGGTCCTGCTTGTCATCCTTGAACCTGGCAATGGTGTACAGCATCGAAAACTCGTGGCGCGGGCTCTGGTGCGGCCAGAAGTACAGCACGTCCGGGGCGCTGTAGCCTTTGCGGTTCCAGTTGCGCAGCGGCAAGGCCACCGTGTACTTGCCGGTCTTCACGTCCATCTTGTAGATGTCCGGCCCGGCGACGTACAGGCTGCCATCGTCCGCCGCACGCATCAGGTACACCTGGCGCGGCATCGGGAAGGTGCGCACCGGCTTGGCCTCCAGGCCATCGGCGGTGCTGAACACTTCCAGCCGCGGCGGCTTGACCACGTAGTGGTCGTTCAGGCGCTGGGTCGGGTTGACCGTGGCGTACACTTCCTTGCCGTCCGGGCTGATGGCGAACGAGTACATCGACCGGCCCACCTCACCCGGCACACTGGACAGGTTGGCGTGGAAGGTGTTCTTGCAGGTGTCCAGGTCGATGCCGTAGATGTCGCCGTAGTGGTTGTTGAGCACGTAGGCGGTGCGGTTGTCCGGCGCCATCATCGCGGTGCCGGGGCCGAACTTGTCGGGCATCACGCAGCTCTTGTACACCGTGTCACTGGCCACATCGACCACGTGCAGGTTGTTCGGGTAGTTGGTCACGATCATGTATTCGTGGCCAGCCTTCAGCGCAGGCCCGGTGTCGGCGGCCTGTACCAGCCCGGCACACGCCGTGGCGGCGATGGTGAGCGCGAGTGACGCGCAGCGTCCAGCTTTCATGCGGTTTCCCCTTGTCATTCTTGTTGGGCCGGTCACTTGTCTTTCGGGAACACGGTGCCGAGGTTGCGCCAGTCTTCCGCCGAGTTGCTCGCCTGGGCGTTCCAGTCCTGGTAGGTGCTCATCATGTCCGGCACCTGGGCCGGCCACCAGCAAGGGTCGGAGCAGCCATACAGGTCGGCCTCCATCGGCTGGCACAGCGAGCTCACGCCACCAAAGGCGTCCACTTCCCAGCCCGGGTCGGTGGTGGCGGTGCAGCCCGCCACTGCGCTCATGGCCATGACTTCTTCGACGCGGTCTTCGGCGGCGGCCTGCTCGAGGATGCGCGCCTTGTTGTTCAGGGGCTTCAAGTGCTTCATGTCAGTGCGCCTTCCGCGGGGTGATGTAGCGATCGATGAAGGCCGGGTTGGCGGCCATGATGCGGCTGTAGACTTCGATGCCGAAGTCGACCCAGTCGCGCATCAGTTCGCAATAGTGGTAGGTCGGGTGCTGCGGGTCGCCATAGCGGGCATAGCTTTCGTGGTAGCAGCCGCCGGAGCACAGGTTGCGGATGCGGCAGCTGTCGCAGCCGGTGTTGCTGCGGTCCAGGCGCTGCGACAGGAAGTCGTTGAGCTGCGCCTGCTTCACGCCCTGGTGCACATTGCCGAAGGTCGGCAGGCTGGAGCCGGTGAAGCGGTGGCACAGGTTCAACTCGCCCTCATGGTCCACGGCCAGCATCTTCAGCCCGGCGCCGCACGGCAGGGCCTTCTTGTGGCCTTCGTGGATGTCGGTGATCAGCTGGTGCAGGTTGGAGAAGCCGATGTTGCGGTGCTCCAGCGCAGCCTCCAGATAACGCCGGCCCAGCGCCTTCATGTTGGCGAACACCTGCACCAGCTCTTCGCCGGTCAGGTTGAAGTTGGCCATGTCGCCGGAGGTGACCGGGGCAAAGCCGACTTCAGCGAAGCCCAGTTCGTTGAACAGGTGGTTCCAGATGGTCTCGACATCGGTGATGCCACGGGTCAGCGTGACCCGCGCGCCCACCGGGCGGCTGTGGTAGCGCGACAGCAGCATGTCGACCTTGCGCCGCACCACGTCATAGGTGCCCTGCCCGCCCACGGTGATGCGGTTGCGGTCGTGCACGGTCTTGGGGCCGTCGATGCTGATCGACAGGCCGAAGCGATGGGCATTGAGCCAGTCGACGATCTCTTCGTTGAGCAAGGTGGCATTGGTGGTCATGATGAACTCCACCTGCTTGCCCGCCTCGGCGAAGCGCCGCTCGCAGTAGGCGACCATGTGCTCGATCAGTGGCCGGTTGGACAGCGGCTCGCCACCGAAGAACACCACGCTGTAGCGCTGCTCGTCGGGCGACTCCTTGAGCAGCATCTCCACCGAAGCCTCGGCGGTGGCAGTACTCATCTTCTTGCCCGCGGACGGTTTGTCCAGGTCTTCCTTGTAGCAGTAGGTGCAGCTGAGGTTGCAGCCGGTGTTGACGTTGAGCACCACGGTGTTCAGCGCCGTGCGCTCGACCTGCTTGAGGGCGATTTCCGGGGTCAGCGGCGAGCCGTCGCTGACCAGTTCCAGCGCGATCAGCTCGCGCAGGGTGTCCTGGATATCGCTGCCGGCAAACCGCTGGCCAAGGCGCTGCATCAGCTCCTCGGCCGAGCAGCCTTGCTGGCGCAGGGTGTCGATGATGCCGCCGGTCACCGCGTCGGCGGTGAACAGCGAACTGCTGGGGATATGGAACAGCATGCGGTCGGCGTCGACCTGCACTTCATGCAGGTTGCGTTCGACCAGGTTCAGTAGCGCGCCCATGGCGACCTCCCGATAATCGATCCGTTGGAAAACCGTAAGCCCCCTGCCGTTACGGCAGCGGCGGGTTGTTCCAGCGCTGTACGGTGACGATCATGTGCCCCTCGCCAGTCTGGCCACCGTCGGCCAGGGTGGCGATGACCTTCAGGTTGCCGGCGTTGTTGGTCATCATCTTGCGCTCCGGGTTGGGGCCAGCGCCGCCTGGCACGAACACGCCATCGGCCTGCATCTTCCCGGCGAACTTCACGTCTTCGTCCTCGATCGCACGCTCGTTGAACGGCTCGACCTTCCAGCTGGCCGGCAAGTAGCCGATGCGCAGCGGCTGGCCATTGGCGTCCTTGCCCCAGGCTTCGGCCTCGAAGCGGCCCTGCACCTTGGGCACCGAGGCACCGTTTTCGCCGATGCGGGCGATGGAGAACGCCGGCACCACTTTCACTTCCTCGACTTTGTCGTACACCGCCAGGTTGACGCCCTTGAGCGCCCCTACGGCGACTTCGCGCTGGCCAGGCTTGGCATCGGCCGCGGCGCGGGCCTTCACCCGTACCAGGGTTGGGGTCTGCTCCAGTACCTCGGTCACTTCCACGCCAGCGCCCAGGTCCGGTTTGCCGGCCAGGCCGCTGCCGACCAGGGTGATCTCGCTTTCGCCACCGGCCTTGATGAATGCCGGTTGTACCGCCAGCAGGCGCGCCTTGCCCTCCTTCACTGCGGTGAAGTCCAGGCCACGCTCGTCGTGCTCGGCCTCGAACATGCGGCCCTTCATTTCGCCATCCAGCGCGGCGAACACCTGGCGCAGGTTGGCGTCGCCGACCTTGACGTTGCCACGCCACTCATAGCCGTTGTAGAGGATCGCCGACCCGCTGCCATTGAACGGCGTGCCGTCGGCATAAGCGCCCTTGACCTCGACCTTGAAGGTGTCACCCTGGTCAGGCGTGACGCTCATCACCCCGCGCACATCGCCCTTGGCCAGCATGTGGCCGCTGAATGCCCACTGGCCCGGCAGCGCATTGGCCTTGGGCCTGGCTTTCTGCCATTCGGCCCACGCCGCGCTTTCCAGCGGGTAGCGCTTGGCCAGGTCCGGCACCACTTGTTGCAGGGCGATCGGCAGCCAGTCGCGGTCACGCGCCTGGGCCTGGTATTCGAGGGACGGCCACTGGCCGAGATGGAAGTTGACCAGGTGCTCCCACTCCTTGGCCGGGCGCCGCTGCAAGGCGACACGGGCACCGGAGTGGCAACGGCCACAGGTTTCGCTGAGCTGGGTGTCGAACTGCTCGACGGTGTTCAGCCGACGCTCCATGGCATACCGCACGCCATCGGTTTCGCTGGGCGCCAGGCCCTGCTTGTCGGCCAGGTACTTGACCAGGGTGCGGCGGTCGTCGTCGCTGATCTGCAGGCCGTGCATCACCTGCATGCGGGCGATGCTCATCAGCCAGCCTTCCGGCGTCTTGCGCTGGTGGCTGATGCGGCTGTAGGTGTCGTTGCCTTCGGGGATATGGCACCCAATGCACTTGTTCTGCAACAGGCTCGGGCCCTGCTCGGCCGCCATGGCCTGGGTGCTCAGCAGCGCGGCGGCGACCAGCGCCAGTTTGCCCGCATGCCGCCGGAGTCGAGTCGTCTTCAAGGTCAGACCTCCACGGTTGTTGTTCTTATCGTTTTCGCACGCTTTGGTACAGCAGGTGTGCATGTGACGGTTGTGATACAGGAACTGTGCCAGGTGCTGTAAAAGCGTTTTCTTTCAACCTGTTAGCCGGTTTTTCGGCCTTGGCCAGGAGCAGGTATGGCCAATTGCAGCGTGCCATTTCGCGACAGGGGTGTTTCATCCTGAGACAGGGGCCTGCTGCGCAGGCCAATCGCCGGCAAGCCAGCTCCCACAGTTACAGCACAGGTCTTCAAGGCAGTGTTTAACCTGTGGGAGCTGGCTTGCCGGCGATTGGCCCTTGATGCCACTGTTTCACCACCGTCTCACACCGTCTCAATGTGCAACAGCGCAACCCTGCAATCCCAACCTTGCACCAGGACAAAAACCAACCCGCTCAAGGGTTTGCGGCCATCTATCGACCTTGGCACGCCCATTGCGCCTATGCCTGTCACATCCAATGACAAGAGGCACCGTCCCATGCTTTCCGAACTGCCCATCCTGCCCGCCACCCGCGCCTTTCTCGAACGCAAGCTGAAGATGCGCATCGGCGCCGACTGGCAGGACGCCGCCAGCGGTCGCACCCTGTCGTTCCGCAACCCGGCCACTGGCGAGGTACTGGGTGAAGTGCCCGCCGCCGAGGCCGAAGATGTCGACCGCGCCGTGCGCGCCGCTCGCCAGGCCTTCGACGATTCGCCGTGGAGCCGCCTGCGCCCACGCGAACGGCAGAACCTGCTATGGCGCCTGGCCGACCTGATGGAGCGCGACGCCCGCCAGCTGGCCGAACTGGAATGCCTGAACAACGGCAAGAGCGCCGCCGTTGCCCAGGTGATGGACGTGCAACTGGCCATCGACTTCCTGCGCTACATGGCCGGCTGGGCCACCAAGATCGAGGGTAGCACCGTCGAAGCCTCGATGCCGTTGATGCCCAACGACCAGTTCCATGGTTTCGTGCGGCGCGAGGCAGTGGGCGTGGTCGGCGCCATCGTCGCCTGGAACTTCCCGTTGCTGCTGGCCTGCTGGAAGCTCGGCCCGGCCCTGGCTACCGGTTGCACCGTCGTGCTCAAGCCCGCCGACGAAACACCGCTGAGCGTGCTCAAGCTGGCTGAGCTGGTGGACGAAGCCGGCTACCCGGCAGGTGTGTTCAACGTAGTCACCGGCACCGGCCTGAACGCCGGCGCCGCACTCAGCCGCCACCCCGGCGTGGACAAGCTGACCTTCACCGGCTCCACCGAGGTCGGCAAGCTGATCGGCAAGGCGGCCATGGACAACATGACCCGCGTCACCCTGGAACTCGGCGGCAAGTCGCCGACCATCGTCATGCCCGACGCCAACCTTCAGGAAGCCGCCGCCGGCGCCGCCACGGCGATCTTCTTCAACCAGGGCCAGGTGTGCTGCGCCGGGTCCCGCCTGTACGTGCACCGCAAGCACTTCGACAACGTGGTGGCCGACATCGCCGGCATCGCCAACGGCATGAAGCTGGGCAGCGGCCTGGACCCTGCGGTGCAGATGGGCCCGCTGATCTCGGCCAAGCAGCAGGACCGCGTCACCGGCTACATCGAGCTTGGCCGCGAGCTGGGCGCGACCATCGCCTGTGGTGGCGAAGGCTTCGGGCCGGGCTACTTCGTCAAGCCGACGGTGATCGTCGATGTCGACCAGCGCCACCGCCTGGTACAGGAAGAGATCTTCGGGCCGGTGCTGGTGGCGATGCCGTTCGATGACATCGACGAAGTGATCGGCATGGCCAACGACAACCCCTATGGGCTGGGTGCGAGCATCTGGTCCAACGACCTGGCCGCCGTGCACCGGATGATCCCGCGCATCAAGTCGGGGTCGGTGTGGGTCAACTGCCACAGCGCCCTCGACCCTGCCTTGCCGTTTGGCGGCTACAAGATGTCCGGCGTCGGCCGTGAGATGGGGGCGGCTGCCATCGAGCACTACACCGAGCTGAAATCGGTGTTGATCAAGCTCTGATCATTTTCCTGCACCGGCCTCTTCGCGGGCTCGCCCGCTCCCACAGGTATTGCACTCCTTTCACGACCTGAGGAAATCCTGTGGGAGCGGGCAAGCCCGCGAAGAGGCCGGTACAGGCAACCCCAAAAACAACAAAAACATGGAGCACACCATGAGGCACAAACTCGCCTGCACATTGGCCCTGCTGTTCGCCGCCCCGGTCACCCAGGCCTACGAGCTGTACAACCACGACGGCACCACCCTCAACGCCGACCTCGAAGCCCTGTTCGGCGCCTTCCACAGCGACGAAAGCTTCAACCTGGCCGGCAACCGCAAGCCCGGCAGTACCGCCTGGCAGGAAGGCTACGTCAAATATGGCCTCAGCGGCAGCCAGGCCCTGGCTGACAGCGGCGCGCTCTACGGCGCCTTCAACCTGCTCAGCTCCGCCACCTGGGGCGACGGCGATGCCGCCGGCCTGACCCTGGGTGACGAGCGCCGCACCGCCATCGAAGACCTGTACCTGGGCTGGCGCTCGGCCAACCTGTTCCCGGCCCTGGGCGAAGACGGCGTGGACATTTCCGGCGGCCGCCAGGTGTTGACCCTGGGCGACGGCTTCCTGATCCAGGGCGACCCGGTGAACCTGGGCAAGGTCGACCTGGGCGCCAACTTCGACCGCGGCGGCGCCTACTACCTGGCCGCACGCAAGGCCTTCGACCGCACCGCCGTGCTGCGCCTGGGCGGCAAGCAAGGCTGGCGCAGCGACCTGATGTGGCTGAAGTCCGACAACCACTACCAGGCCGACACCTCGCTGGCGGTGGCCAACCTGGAGCACGTCGCCGACGCCGGCACCGTCGGCCTGAGCTGGATCCGCGGCCTCGACGTGGACCAGCGCTACGCGCAGATCATGGGCCTGGAACACCGCGACGGCATGGACACCGCCAGCCTGCGCGGGCGTGGCAACCTGGGGGTGAAAGACCTGGAGCTGGCCGCCGAGTACGTGACCCAGGACAAAACCGGCGGGCGGGAGAACGCCTGGTACCTGGAAGGCAACTGGACCTTCTCCGAACTGCCCTGGTCCCCCACCGCCACCTACCGCTACAGCCGCTTTTCCGAAGACTTCGACCCGCTGTTCTATGGCCTGAGCCGTGGCTATGGCACCTGGTTCCAGGGTGAGGTAGCGGCGAACTATGCCGGGCCGTTCAACAGCAACAGCCAGGTGCACCACGTGGCGCTGAAAGGCAAGCCACGGGACAACCTGACCGTCGGCGCGCTGTACTTCGACTTCGATACGCTGGACACCGACCAAGGCAACCTGGGCGGACGGGAGCTGGACCTGTACGTGGAATGGATGGTCAACGACCATCTGCTGATCAGCCCGCTGGTAGGGTTCTACAAACCGGAGCGCAGCGCGGCCAATGGCGGGACGCAGCTGGGCGGGCGGGATACCGGGACCTATATGCAGCTGATCGTCGGGACTTTCTTCTGATTCAAGGGCCCTATCGCCGGCAAGCCAGCTCCCACAAGTACAGCACATGCCTCTGGCTCTGTGGCAACCTGTGGGAGCCGGAACGCAGCGCGGCCAATGGCGGGACGCAGCTGGGTGGGCGGGATACCGGGACCTATATGCAGCTGATCGTCGGGACTTTCTTCTGATTCAAGGGCCCTATCGCCGGCAATCTCAAGCCAAGCCCTGCTCCAACAACCACCGCCGCACCATCATCTGCTGCTCCCCTGGCAGGCCTGACAACACTGCCTCGAGAGGTCGGCCGCTACGCAGCCCCCGCACCACCGACGCCAACTCCACCCCCTGCAAATGCCACACCCCCAACGGCTGATCCGCCGTCACCACCACCTCGGCCTCATCCACCAGCCCGTCACGCAACACCGGCCGCCGCTCGACCCTCACCGCGCTCCAGTCCGCCGCCACGTGCAATGCCTGCATGTCCGGCCAACCCTGCCGACGCGCCCAGAACGGCTGCCCCACCCGACCCTGCTCTTGCCCATAGAAATCCCGCCCGATTCGGGCAAAACGCAAAAACAGCTGTTCGATCCGCTGCTGGTGAAACTGCCGCGCCAACCCGGCCCGCTCGGGCCTGCGCAGCAAGGTATTGATCACCACCGGCGCCTGCAGCGCCGAAGACAGCGACTGGAAGATCCCGTTACCCGATAGCGGGTCAACGGCCATCGCGGCATCGCCCACGCGTATCCAGTCCTGCCCGACGCACTCACCGGCCAGAATCGCGGTACTGCTGCGCGCATGCACCTCTGCCGGCGCCAAGGCCCTGGCATCGAACAGCTCGGCCACCAGCACGCTGCCGGCTCGCCGCGCCGCACAGTAATCCGCCAATCCGGCCTTGCCCGGCAGCCCGACGGCGTCCAGGGTGACTTGCCAGTAGCAGCGGCCGTCCTCCAGGCGCGCCATCCACGCCCAGCCATCTGCCAGGCTCTCCACCGCCGACGCTGGCGCCCCGGGGGCGGCCTGCCAGACATTCAACAAGCTGACCGTCTCCGGCCCGCGCAGGCGGTCGGCGGCCAACGGGGCCTGGCGGCCTCGGGCTTCGACCAGGAAATCGGCCTGCAGTACCTGCCCGTCGTCCAGGCGAATATCGTGGCCGCCTTCGCGTACGACCTCACGCACCCGTCCCTCGACCACGCTCACACCCGCGCACTGAAGGTCATCGCGCAGCGCCCGGTCAAACATTTGCCGATCGAGCAGAAACTCCTGGTTCAGGTGCAACTGCTGGCCGTTCCAGTGCACTTGCCGAGTCGCCGGCATCGCCGCCTGGCGCAACGCCCCACCAAGGCCGGCATGGCGCAGCCCGTCCAGCACCCGCTGCGAAACCCCTTCGACCGCCGCGAACCGGCGCCACTCGGACACCACCGTCACCGCATAACCCAGCCGCCGCAGGCCAATGGCCGTGGCCGCACCCGCAGGGCCTGCCCCCAACACTACAATGCGCGGTTCAGCCATGGCCGACACCTCGTCGCTCTGGGCCGGTAAACGCCGCGTGGTGGCGCAACCAGTCATGAACCTGCTGGTGGTCCATGCCCGGCTCGTCACGCAGCAACGCAGCGATCCTGCCACTCAGGGCCGCACAGCCCAGGCTCGCGCCCGCCCTGCCGCCCGCCCCTACATAACCGCCAAAGTCCGCCTGCCGGGTACCCAGCCAGGACCACTGGCCAGGCGCACAGCGGGCGTCGCCTGTGACCCGTATCACCCCGGGGTAGCTGGCCGGATACACTGGCCCGCCCTGGGCCGGGCTGGAGGCGCACATCAGCACACCCGCAGCCAAAGCCTCGGCACAGGCCTGGTGCAGCACAGGCCGGTCCTGCTGCAGGCCAAGGCTGAGGTTGACCAGCGTAACCCCCGCCTCCACCAGCCACAGCAGCGCGGCCGCCACCTGCAAGGCACTGGTGCTGGCCTGGGCGCCGAAAACCTGGGCCAGCAGCACAGGCACCGGCCCGGCCTCCCGCTGCAAGCCGGCGAGCACCGCGCTACCGTGCCCGAGCTGGTCGGGCAGCATGTCACCTTCGCGCAACTGGCCGTCCTCCAGCCAGAAGCGGCGTGCGCCCAGCAAGGCGCTGGCCTGCTCCGGCGTGCAACCACTGTCGATCACGCCAACACGCACGTCAGTGCCCATGCTTGATCACCTCCTCGGGCAGCACCTGCAACTGGCCAGCGTGCAGCTGCAGGTGCAGGTCGGCATCGGCCAGGGTCGAAGCGCGATGGCTGATCAGGATGCGCGTGCGACCGGCGAACAACTGGTCGATGGCCGCGATCACTTCGCGCTCGGTGGCTTCGTCCACCGCCGAGGTGGCCTCGTCCAGCACCAGGATCGCCGGCGCCTGCAGCACCGCGCGGGCGATGGCTATGCGCTGTTTCTGCCCGCCGGACAACTGCTGGCCACGCTCACCCAGCAGGCCGTCCAGGCCCAGCGGCAGGCTGTCGACCAGGCTGTCCAGCCGCGCCAGGCGCACCACCCGCTCCAGTTCCTCACGGCTGGCCTCGGGCACGCCGTAGGCCAGGTTCTGTGCAAGGGTGCCGCGGAACAGCACGATATCCTGGCTGACCACCGCAATGCGCCGGCGCAGCGCAGCCAGGTCCAGTTCGCGCAGGTCGGTGCCGTCCAGCAGGATGCGCCCGGCGTCCGGGTCGTAGAAGCGCTGCAGCAGGTCGATCAGGGTCGACTTGCCCACCCCCGAGGCACCGCTGATGGCCACCTTCAGGCCACCCGGCACGCACACCTGCACGTCGTTCAGCACCGCGCCCTGGCGCCCTTCATGGGCAAAACTCACCCCCTCGAGGCGCAATTCGCCCGGCCCGTCGGGCACCGGCTGCGGGTTGGCTGCCGGGCGCACGGCCACGGCCTCCTGCTTCAGTTCCATCACCCGCCCCAGGCTCACCGCCATGCGCTGCACCGCCACGTACAGGCCCAGCAGGCTCTGCACCGGCCCTACCGCCATGCCCATGTAGGTGGAAAAGGCGATCAGCGCACCCAACTGCCAGGTCCCCTGAATCACCCACCAACCGCCGACCAGGAACGCGCAGGCGCGGCACCAGGAGGTCAGCGTGCCGGGGATGGCCTGGGTGAAGAATTCGGTCACCTGCACCTTGAGCAGCTGGCGCATGTAGCCCTGCCCCAGCTGGTCCAGGCGCCCCGCCTCGCGGCCTTGCTGGCCGGCGGCCTGGATGAACTTCATTGCCGGCAGGGTTTCAACCAGGAACGACGACACATCTGCCGAGCGTTCGCGCAGGTTGCGTACTTCGCGCTCCACCTTGCGCCGCATCCAGCGCAGCCACAGCACTTCTATCGGTACCAGCAGCGCCAGCAGCAGCGACAGTTGCCACGACAGCATCAGCATCAACACCACCGCGCCCACCAGGCCGATCACCGCCGACACCGCCGAAAACAGCGAATCCACGGCAAAGCGCTGGATTTCCGCCACATCGCCATCCAGCCGCGAAAGGATGTCGCCGATGCGCCGCCGCCCGTAGAACGTCGGTGACAGCTGCTGCAGGTGGCGGTAAAGGTCATCGCGCAGGGCAAACAGGATGCGCCCCGACAAGCGCGTGTGCAGGTACCGGTTGACCCCGGCCAGCACGGTACCCAGCAGGCCCGCGCCGATCATGATCGCGGCCATGTGCCAGAGGGTCTGGTAGTCCTTGGCCAGCAGCCCCTCGTCGATCAGCGTCTTGACCAGCCAGGGTTGCGCCAGCGCCAGCAATGAGGCGCCCAGCGACAAGCCGAGCAACAGGCCGATGGCGCGTCGATGGGGGCGCACGAAACCATACAGCCAGGCCAACGCCTGGCGCATGAGCACAGGGTCGCTGGACTCCACCAGCCGGGCGAACAGGCCGCCCACGTCAGCCGCGCAACTGTTTGAGCTTGCGGTACAGCGTCGCCCGGCTGATACCCAGCGCCTCGGCCGCCGCGGACACATTGCCCTGATGGCGCGCCAAGGCGCCACGGATCAGTTCCAGTTCGTTGTCCTTGAGGCTGCCGGAAGGCGCCGTGCCACTGGCCAGTTCGTCCAGCAGGCAGTCGGTGAGGTGGTCCAGGGTCAGCACCTGCTCGCCGTCCTCGCGCATGGCCAGCGCGGTGCGCACGACCATTTCCAGCTGGCGGATGTTGCCCGGCCAGTCGAAGCCTTCGAGCAACGCGGTCAGGGCCGGGTCCAAGGTCACGCCCCGGGCATCGGACTTGTCCAGCAGCCCCTGGATGATCGCCGCCAGGTCATCACGCTCGCGCAGTGCCGGCAGGCGCAGCGACACGCCGTTGACCCGGTAGTAAAGGTCTTCGCGGAAGTGCTGCTCCTGCACCAGGCGCTTGAGGTCGCGGTGCGTGGCACAGATCAATGCCACGTCGATGTCCTGCTCGTCGCCCGCCCCCAGCGGTGCCACTCGCCGTTCCTGCAGTACCCGCAACAAGCGCGCCTGCAGCGCCAGCGGCATGTCGCCGATTTCGTCGAGGAACAGCGTGCCGCCATGGGCCTGCATCAGCCGGCCGACCATGCCGCCCCGGCGCGAGCCGGTGAACGCACCTTCACGGTAGCCGAACAGTTCGGACTCGATCAGCCCTTCGGGGATGGCCGCGCAGTTGACGGCCACGAACGGTTTGTCGGCGCGCGGGCTGGCCTGGTGCAGGGCCCGGGCGACGACTTCCTTGCCAGTACCGGTCTCGCCCAGCAGCAGCACCGGCAGGTCATTGCCCAGCCCCTGGCGGGCCATGCGCAGGTTGCGCGCCAGGCGCGGGTCGCCACCGGCCAGCGCGTCGAGGGCCGGCGACTGCTTGCCCGGCGCCGGCTTGCTCACCGGCGTGCTGCCGTTGACCCGGCCATGGCGCGGCAACTGCAGGGCGCGGAAGTAGAACTCGCCCTTGGCCGTTTGCACGCTGCTCACCCCGCCCTGCCACAGGCGGGCGATGAAGGCCGGTGACCGTTCACCCAGCAGGTCGCTGCTGCGCCGGCCCAACAGCTCATGGCGCGGCACCTGCAACAGCTGGCAGGCACTGTCGTTGGCAGCCAGCACTTCACCGTCCAGGCTCAGCGCCAGCAGGCCATGCCAGGCGCTGTTGAGGTATTGCGGGCGGCTGTGGAAGGCCAGCACCAATTGCTCCGGGTGGCACAGGCCAAACATACGGCTTTCGATGTTGCCGGCCGCCAGCATCAGCGTCGACAGGCTGTCCTGTGGTTGCGCCATCACCCCTTCACGGGTGATGTCGAGCACGCCGATCACCTCGCCGCGCGGGTCGCGCAGGGGTACCGAAGTACAGGAGAACGGGCTGAGGCGGTCGAGGTAATGTTCGCCGCAGTTGATCAGCGTCGGCCGGCCTTCCACCACTGCCGTGCCGATGGCGTTGGTGCCGCGCAGTGATTCGCTCCAGCAACTGCCCGGGTGCAGGTCGCGCAGGCCCTCGCGTTGCAGCACGTGCTTCTGCCCTTCGATGGCCAGCACGTTGGCCTGGGCGTCGCCGAGGATGACGATGCCGGCCTTGCCCTGACGCGCGACCAGGTAGTCCAGTTCCGGGGTAACGGCGTCGACCAGCAGGCGGTTGCGCTCCAGCAGCATGCGCAGGTCGTGGCCCTGCTCCAGGCCCAGGCCGACCTGCTCGCCCTGCAGGCAATCCAGGCCATGGCCCAGGCTGCGGCGCCAGGAGGCATCGATCTCGTCGCGCAGCATGCCCAGTGGCAGCTCGCCTTCGCTGGCCAGCTTCAGGCGGGCCTGGCGGGATTCGTGCAGCGGGTCGTGGGCGTTTGTTATTAGTTGTCGCGCCATTTTCTACTCCGGCTGTGCCCCGCAAGGTGGCGGAGAACGGGCTTGGGAATTTTCCGCAGTGTGCGGGAGAAATCCCTGGCCGTCATCAGGCTGAGGTAGAAGGTGGCATATGGTGACGTTTACGTAAAGGGACAGGCAGGAGCACCGCCTTGCTCAAGATCTGAAAGCTTGCGCAAGCTTTGTGGGAGCGGGTTCCACGAGGTCGATCACGGCTGCCGCTTGATTTCAACAAAGCCCAGGTGCCCGCCAGACACCCGGCACCGGCCCATTCGCGGGTAAAACCGCACACAGGGACGGCGTCGCACTTGAGATCACGCGGTACTTGTGGGAGCAACTGTCTTGCTCAATTTCAAAAAGCTGGCGCGATCCCTGTGGGAGCGGGCTTGCCCGCGAACACGGGCGAAGCCCGTGCCATCCACCACGGTGTTGGCTTCGCGGGCAAGCCCGCTTC
>NZ_JBKGFP010000059.1:0-41643 GCF_046557535.1 Pseudomonas sp. S1(2024) | reverse complement strand
GAAGGATGAGCAGCAACAGGCAGTGCGTAGTTACCTGAAGCAGTGGTATCGCGGCATGCGCAACTGTTATTGGCATGACCGGCACAAGGCACGAAGCGATGCGGGTTTCTTTGGCTATTGGGCCTTTGAGGCAGGATTGGTCACTGTGTTGTGGGGCGTCGACGATACGCCCTATAGAGATCTTCCTTTCTACCCGAAGGATTTGGTAGACGATGCTCGCAAGCGTCAAGTTATCAAAAGCTTCCCTGAACAACTGCAAAGCGCGCCGTATTCGGATGCGCTTGCCAGGTCGGGCGAAATTTGCCCGCGCACGGGGGTCTGGGTATGCGATGAGTGGGCGGTCGGGCCTCAGACATTCATGCAAGGCGTAGAGATGCCGAGCGAAAATGGGCGCTCTCTGGTTTGGCGCTTGGTGAAAGGCTTATAGCGTGCGGGAGGGCCAATGGGCCAGTTCGACAGCATCAAGCGCGACCCGTGGATGGACGAGCAGCGTTACCTAGCCTCGATCTGTGAAAAAGAGCGGGAGTTCGCCAACCCTGAACGGGGGCGCGTTTTCGCCGGGTAGTTTGCCGGTTACAAAGGGGAGTAAGGGGTTTCCGAGTGCCAGGCAGATGAGTGATGCGTGGATTGAGCCGAGACTTGACTTGGAACTTGGGAAAAAAACAGGCGGAAGAAGTTGCATTCGCCGGATATGACCGTTGGTTAATGATCGTAGATGAAGGTGGCGTGGTAACGAAAATAGTCAAGCTCGACGAAAATGCTAAATTTATCTGTGATGTGATCCAATAGGGGTGTGTAATGACTGGATTTGATCGGGTCAAGCGTGAGCCTTTCTTGCAAGAGGCAGCCTATCTCGATAGTGTTTCTTTTTGGAAGGAGAATTATGTAGAGCGCCAGACTGAGTCTTTTCTCGAAATTGAGCGTCCCGAGTATGTAAATGTCAAGATGTTGAGCTGGAGGTGGTGCTTTCAGTCTATGGAGTTGCTCATTGCTCTATATTCGGGAGGGGAACCCATTGAAGCGCTTGAGTTTTACGCGGATCACATGTTTTCCCAATTTCAACGTCACAAGCAAGCTTATCCGGCTTTCAGCTTGAAACTGTGGGAGCCGGATGCCTATCAGTACACACTCTGGCTTCTGTCGTTTGCAGTGCTGTTCAACAAGCCCGGTCGCATCAGGCAAATCGCAGGTTTTTTGAGTCAAGACCCAGATGACGGTGAGGACATCCTGTTGCGGCAACTGTTTTCCCGTGTGGGGGTGACGATCCCCGGGAGTACGTTGATTCATGAGTGCCCCTACCATGAATTGCTCAATGCCGTAACTACTGTGAAGGATGAGCAGCAACAGGCAGTGCGTAGTTACCTGAAGCAGTGGTATCGCGGCATGCGCAACTGTTATTGGCATGACCGGCACAAGGCACGAAGCGATGCGGGTTTCTTTGGCTATTGGGCCTTTGAGGCAGGATTGGTCACTGTGTTGTGGGGCGTCGACGATACGCCCTATAGAGATCTTCCTTTCTACCCGAAGGATTTGGTAGACGATGCTCGCAAGCGTCAAGTTATCAAAAGCTTCCCTGAACAACTGCAAAGCGCGCCGTATTCGGATGCGCTTGCCAGGTCGGGCGAAATTTGCCCGCGCACGGGGGTCTGGGTATGCGATGAGTGGGCGGTCGGGCCTCAGACATTCATGCAAGGCGTAGAGATGCCGAGCGAAAATGGGCGCTCTCTGGTTTGGCGCTTGGTGAAAGGCTTATAGCGTGCGGGAGGGCCAATGGGCCAGTTCGACAGCATCAAGCGCGACCCGTGGATGGTCGAGCAGCATTACCTGGCCTCGACCCGTGAAAAAGAGCAGGAATTCGCCGACCCTGACGCCCAGGCATTGCTGATCGGGCCAGCCGAGCACAGGCATCACTACCGTGGCCTTAGCCGCGACTGGGCACACATGGCACTGGAGCTGGCAGTGCAGCGGTATTCCGGTGGCGAGCCGATGGAGTTGGTGGAGGCCTATGCAGACTATGCGTTCGCCCAGTTCGCCCGGCATTTTTCGGCGTACCCGGCAACCAGCGAGCAGTTGCGCCCGTGGGTGTCGGATGAATACCGGCTTGCCTTGTGGCTGCTGTCGCTGGCGGTGCTGTGCGGTTACCCCGAGCGTGTCGACCAGGTACTGGGCTGGCTGAACCAGGACGACGAGCGCAGCCCCGACCTGCTGCTGCATCGCCTGTTCCAGCGGCTGGGCAAGGCCTACCCAGGCACCTCATTGCTTCACCCCGAACCTTACGGCGCCTTGTCGGAGTGCCTCGACCTGAAAGGCCCCGCGCAGCATGACGCGCTCATGCACTATCTCGGGCAGTGGTACGCCAATGCGCACGGTTGCTACTGGCACGAGCGCCACACCCGGGCACGGAGTGACCACTTGGGTTATTGGGCCTTCGAGGCGGCACTGGTGGCGTTTTTATGGTCTGTGCAGGGTGATGCCCTGGAAAGCGCTCCCCGCTTTTACCCGCAGGCACTCGTCGAAAGGGCGTATTACCGACGCCTGGGCAAGCAGTTCCGCGACCCGGAAACCGCCAGGCGCGAGGATGCCCCAGGCTGGCCTTCCGGCACGCCTTGCCCATGGCCCGGTTACTACGTCTGCGTCGAGCGCATGGTGGGCGAACAAGTGTTCATGCACCAGGTACCTTTCCCTGAGATCGATGGCCAGGTCGTGCACTGGCGGCTGTCGAGAACGTTCTGATTGGCGCTGCCGGCATGCGTGCCTGGCGCCTCACATGATTCGGGAGTGGCAACAATGCCTGCCATCGTTCTGCTGGGTCACACTCACCACTGCCCATTGTGCGGCCCGACCAGCATCAGCAGCGGCTCCAGTCTGTTCTTCGTCAACGGCAGGGCAGCCACCAGGGTTGGCGACAGGCTTGGGTGTGGGGCGGTGATTACCAGCGGCTCGGCACTGATGATGGATGATGGGCAGCCGCTTGCCAGGGTCGGCGATGCCACCAGTCATGGCGGTACCTTGGAAAATGGGGATAATAGCTGGCTGCTCGATTGAGCGATGTGGGAGCAGTTCGGCTCCCACAGGGGAGGGGCAAACTCAGAGGGTAACGGCCTTGCCGTCTGTGCGCGCCTGCGCCAGCAGCAGGTTCAGTTGGGCGACCTGCTGGCGCAGCTGGTCACGTTCATCCTTCAGTTTACGCAGCTCATCACGGCGCACGGAGACATAGAGGGTCTGGGTTGGGGTTGCAGGCATCAAAGTACCCATGGACACACCTCGCGGTTTTGGCTGGTGACAAGTTAAAGCGTAGACGCTTCACGCGGGCGCATTCTGAATTCTTTCGCAGGTCTTGGGAACTTTTTTGTTTATCGTGGTCCCGCCGTTCGTCGCTGAACCCTCGAGCGGTACGCTGGACTAATCTGAAAAGCTGGATTGTGTTGTCATTTATTTCGAAAGGGGAGCATCGGCTCATGCAACTGGGAATCATCGGGCTGGGCCGCATGGGCGGCAATATCGCAAGGCGCCTGATGCGCGCCGGCCACCGTACTGTGGTGCATGACCGCAACCGTGAGGCCATCACCGGTCTGGAGGGCGAGGGCGCCCAGGGTGCGCACGACCTCGGTGCGCTGGTACAGAAGCTGAAAGCGCCGCGCGCGGTGTGGGTCATGTTGCCCGCCGGCGAGCCCACCGAGCAGACCATCGCCCAACTGGCCGAACTGCTGGAGCCGGGCGATGCGATCATCGACGGCGGCAACACCTTCTACAAGGACGACATGCGCCGCGCCGCCGAACTGGCCAAGCGCGGGCTGCATTACCTGGATGTCGGCACCTCGGGCGGTGTGTGGGGCCTGGACCGTGGCTACTGCATGATGATCGGTGGCGAAAAGGAAGTGTTCGAGCGCCTGGAGCCGCTGTTCAAGGCGCTGGCCCCGGGCGTGGGTGACATCCCGCGTACCCATGGCCGCAGCGGCGAGCACCAGCGTGCCGAGCACGGCTACATCCATGCCGGCCCACCCGGTGCCGGGCACTACGTGAAAATGGTGCACAACGGCATCGAATACGGCCTGATGCAGGCATACGCCGAAGGCTTCGACCTGCTGCGCAGCAAGGGCGGCAACGAACTGCCGGAAGACCAGCGTTTCGACCTGAACGTGGCCGAAATCGCCGAAGTGTGGCGGCGTGGCAGCGTGGTTACCTCGTGGCTGCTCGACCTCACTGCCGATGCGCTGGTGGCCGACCCGCAGCTGTCGCAATTCAGTGGCTCGGTGTCCGACAGTGGTGAGGGCCGTTGGACCATCGACGCCGCCGTCGAGCAGGCGGTGCCGGTGCCGGTGCTGTCCAGCGCGTTGTTCGCCCGCTTCCGCTCGCGCCAGCAGCAAGGCACCTATGGTGACAAGATTCTCTCGGCCATGCGCCTGGGCTTCGGTGGCCACGTCGAGAAAAAAGCCGAATGACCAAACAGAGCATTCCGGCTGCTCCGCCATGCACCCTGTTCCTGTTCGGCGCCAATGGCGACCTGGTAAAGCGCCTGCTGATGCCGGCGCTTTACAACCTCAGCCGTGACGGTCTGCTGGACCGCAACCTGCGCATTGTTGGCGTCGACCATAACCCGGCCACTGCCGAGGAATTCGCCGAACGCCTGCACGCGTTCATGGTCGAGCGTGACAAAGGCGGCGAGGGCACGGCCAAGTGCCTGGATGAGAAGCTCTGGGCACGCCTGGCCAAGCGCCTGGATTACCAGACCGGCGATTTCCTCGACCCGGCCACCTACCAGACCCTCGCCAAGCGCATCGACACGACCCGCCATGGCAACGCCATCTTCTACCTGGCGACCTCGCCGCGCTTCTTCCCCGAAGTGGCGCAGCGCCTGGGCCAGGCCGGGCTGCTCGACGAATCGGCCGGTGGCTTTCGCCGGGTCGTGGTGGAAAAGCCCTTTGGCACCGACCTGGCCAGCGCCGAGGCGCTCAACGCCTGCCTGCTGAAGGTGATGGGTGAGCGGCAGATCTACCGCATCGACCATTACCTGGGCAAAGAGACGGTGCAGAACATCCTGGTCAGCCGGTTCTCCAACGGCTTGTTCGAATCGTTCTGGAACAACCACTACATCGACCATGTGCAGATCACCGCCGCGGAAACCGTCGGCGTCGAGACCCGTGGTGCGTTCTATGACAGCACCGGTGCGCTGCGCGACATGGTGCCCAACCACCTGTTCCAGTTGCTGGCGATGGTGGCCATGGAGCCCCCGGCCGCGTTCGCCGCCGATGCCGTGCGCAGCGAAAAGGCCAAGGTGGTCGGCGCCATCCGCCCATGGTCGGCGAAGATGGCCCTGAAAAATTCCGTGCGTGGCCAGTACGGCGCCGGCAAACAGGGGCGCAAGCAGTTGCCTGGCTACCGCCACGAGCCCAACGTCGCGGCGGATAGCCAGACCGAGACCTATGTGGCGCTCAAGGTGATGATCGACAACTGGCGCTGGGCCGGCGTGCCGTTCTACCTGCGTACTGGCAAGCGCATGAGCGTGCGTGATACCGAAATCGCCATCTGCTTCAAGCCTGCGCCCTATGCGCAGTTCCGCGAGTCGGAGCTGGAGCGGCCCAAGCCCAATTACCTGAAGATCCAGATCCAGCCCAACGAAGGCATGTGGTTCGACCTGCAGGCCAAGCGCCCCGGGCCGGAGCTGGTAATGGAGAATGTCGAGCTGGGCTTTGCCTACAAGGACTTCTTCAAGATGACCCCGGCGACCGGCTACGAAACGCTGATCTACGATTGCCTGACCGGTGACCAGACCTTGTTCCAGCGGGCTGACAACATCGAGAACGGCTGGCGCGCGGTGCAGCCGTTCCTCGATGCCTGGGCCCAGGGCGGCGAGGTGCATGAGTACCCGGCCGGTGAAGACGGGCCCGAGGCCGGCAATGAATTGCTGGCGCGGGACAAGCGCGAGTGGCATCGGTTGGGGTGAGTTTTTTGTAGAGCCTGTGCCCGCGAAGAGGCCGTCACAGGCAAACACACAAAGGAGCCCCAATGCCTGCCCACATCGAAGACTATGCCCTGCTGGGCAACTGCCGCAGCGCCGCCCTGGTCAGCCGCGATGGCTCGCTCGACTGGCTGTGCCTGCCACGCTTCGACGCCCCCGCGGTATTCGCCGCCCTGCTGGGCAACGAAGAAAACGGCCGCTGGCGCCTGGCCCCCTGCGACCCGGTCGAACACAGCAGCCGCCAATATGTGGACGACACCTTGGTGCTGGAAACCACCTGGGTGACCGCCACCGGCCGCGCCCGTGTGCTCGACTTCATGCCGCTGGGCGAGGTTAACGCGCTGGTGCGCATCGTCGAGGGCCTCGCTGGCGAAACCAACTTCGAAATGGACCTGGTGATGCGCTTCGACTATGGCCGCAGCGTGCCCTGGGTGGAACGGCTCGACCCGCGGACCCTCAGCGCCGTCGCCGGCCCCGACCGGCTGATCCTGTGCAGCACCGTCCCCCCGCATGCCCGCGACCAGCACACGGTCGCCCGCTTTCGCGTTGGCGCGGGCGAACGCCAGGTGTTCAGCCTGCGCCACCAGCCTTCGCACCTGCCGGTGCAGCCCGGCTGTGATATCGACCAAGCGCTGGCGCAGACCATCGACCAATGGCAGGCCTTCGCCGCCCGCTGCCCACAGGTGGGCCCATATTCCGCCCTGGTGCGCCGTTCGCTGCTGACCCTCAAGGCCATGACCTACGCGCCCACCGGCGGCATCGTTGCCGCCGTCACCACATCGCTGCCCGAGCGCATCGGCCACGAGCGCAACTGGGACTACCGCTTCTGTTGGCTGCGCGACGCGACCATGACCCTGCTGGCCTTCATGAACCTCGGCTACTTCGACGAAGCCCAGGCCTGGCGGGAATGGCTGTTGCGCTCGGTGGCCGGCAACCCCGAGCAGATGCAGATCATGTACGGCCTGGCCGGTGAGCGCGACCTGCAGGAATACACCTTGCCGTGGCTGGCCGGCTACGAGCACTCGCAACCGGTGCGGGTGGGCAATGCAGCGTCAGGGCAGATGCAACTGGACATCTACGGCGAACTCGCCGATGCCATGACCCAGGCAATAAAGGGTGGCTTGCCCCGCCATCCACGTAGCGCCGCCATCTCACGACTGATCCTGCCTTACGTCGAGCGCATCTGGCGCCAGCCGGACGAGGGCATCTGGGAAGTGCGCGGCGGCCGGCAGCAGTTCGTGCACTCCAAGGTCATGGCCTGGGTTGCCTTCGACCGCGCCGCAGGGCTGGCCGACACCACCGAGGAAGGCCGCGAGCGTGGGCAGCACTACCGCCAGGTGGCTGACGAGATTCGTCGTGAAGTATGCGCGCGGGGCCTGGACCCCAGCGGCCGTTTTTTCGTCCAGGCCTATGGCTCGACCGAGATGGACGCCAGTTTGTTGCACATCGCCCTTACCGGCTTCCTGCCGGCGGATGACCCACGCTTTTTGCGCACGCTTGAACAGGTCGAACAGCGCCTGATGAAAAACGGTCTTCTGCTGCGCTATGACAGCGACAGCTGCAGCGATGGCCTGACTCCAGGGGAGGGCACCTTCCTGGTGTGTTCGTTCTGGCTGGCCGACGTATATGTTCTGCTAGGTCGCCAGGCAGAAGCGCAGGCACTGTACGAACGCCTGACCGGCCTGTGCAACGACCTTGGCTTGCTGGCCGAACAGTACGACCCGGCGGGCCAGCGCATGCTTGGCAACTTCCCCCAGGCGTTCAGCCATATCGGCATCATCAACACCGCACTGAACCTGCACCGCGCACAGTGCCCAGTGCGTGATCGGGCGAGCTGTAGCTAAGTCAGATGGCGGTCTCCCCCTGTAGGAGCGGCCTTGTGTCGCGATCGGGCTGCAAAGCAGCCCCGGCAATTCATGCAGTGAGGCTGAAATCCCGGGGGCGCTACGCACCCCTTTCGCGACACAAGGCCGCTCCTACAGGGATTGCGCTGGCTTGGAGTAAGCGGAGTAGACTAGGGCAAACCCCTTTGGCACGGAGCACACATGGGCATTCGCGGTACTGATCGGCAGATCGACAACATCGAGTTCAATTTCATCTACCCAGACGGTTATGAGCTGGCGGTGTGGACGGCCCAAGCCTGATGGCCAATCACAAGATCGAAATCCGCCGGCGCAATATCGAGAAGATCCTGCAGGCGGCGGAAAAGGTGTTCGCCGAGAAGGGCTACGGCGCCACGTCGATGGGTGATATCGCCGAGCAGGCCGAGCTGCCGCGTTCCAACCTGCATTATTACTTCAGCACCAAGGACGATCTGTTCCGCGCAGTGCTGCAGGACCTGCTGGATGTGTGGAAGCAGGACGCGCTGTGCTTCGAGAACTTCGACGACCCGCGCGTGGTGCTGACCAGTTACATCCGGGCGAAGATGGGCCACTCGCGCTCGCGGCCGCTGGGGTCGAAGATCTGGGCCGAAGAGATGCTGCACGGGGCGCCGGTGTTGGGGGTGAACCTGGATGAAAGCCTGGTGCCCTGGGCCAAGCTGAAGGAAGCCAAGATCCGTCGCTGGGTGGAGGAGGGGCGCATCCTGCCCGTGGAGCCCTCGGCGCTTTTGTACATGATCTGGGCCTCGACCCAGCACTATGCCGACTTTGGTTACCAGGTGACGTTGCTCAATGGCGGGGAGGCGTTGTCGGACATGGCCTTTGAAAATGCCGTGCAGACGGTGACCAGCGTGATCTTGCGGGGGATCGGGCTGGAGCCTTGAGGTCGGTGTACGCTGAGCGATTGGTGCCGCTTTGCGGCCCTTCGCGGGCACGCCCGCTCCCACAGGTGTTTCGCTGCCCTCCCAAGCGGCGCGATCCATGTGGGAGCGGGCGTGCCCGCGAAGGGCTGCAAGGCAGCCCCAATTACCTCAACTGGCCTCGCGGTAGGGATTACGCGGGTCCTGCGTCCAGTTCAGGTACGGCTTGCCGGTATCCTGAGCCACCATCTCGATGCAGCTCTCCACCGGGCAGGTGATCTGGCACAGGTTGCAGCCCACGCATTCCTCCTCGATCACGCTGTAGGCATGCGTGCCATCGGCCTTCAGCGTACTGGCAATCGCCTGGTGCGAAGTGTCCTCACAGGCAATGTGGCAGCGCCCGCAGCCTATGCATGCTTGCTGGTCGATGTGCGCCACCGACTTGTAGTTCATGTCCAGGTACTTCCAGTCGGTGGTATGCCCCACCGCCTGGCCGCGGAACGCTTCGATGTTGGGGTGCCCGTGCTGGTCCATCCAGCGCGCCAGGCCGTCCTTCATGTCCTCGACGATGCGGAAGCCGTGCAGCATCGCTGCCGTGCACACCTGTACAGCGCCACTGCCCAGGGCCATGAACTCGGCTGCGTCACGCCAACTGCCGATGCCGCCAATACCACAGATGGGCAAGCCGAGCGTTTGCGGGTCGCGGGCGATTTCCGCCACCATGTTCAGGGCAATCGGCTTGACCGCTGAACCGCAGTAACCACCATGGGTGCTCTGGTCGCCAACGATGGGGTGGGCGACCATACGGTCCAGATCGACGCTGGTGATCGAGTTGATGGTATTGATCAACGACACTGCATCGGCCCCACCACGGTGCGCGGCGCGGGCCGACTGGCGGATATCGGTGATGTTCGGCGTGAGTTTGACGATCACCGGCAGCGAGCAGTACGTCTTGCACCAGCGGGTGACCATTTCCACGTAATCCGGCACCTGGCCGACCGCCGCGCCCATGCCGCGCTCCGGCATGCCGTGCGGGCAGCCGAAATTCAGTTCGATGCCATCGGCCCCGGTGGCTTCCACCAGCGGCAGTATGAACTTCCACGAGTCTTCCACGCAGGGCACCATCAGCGACACGATCAGTGCGCGGTCGGGCCAGTCCTTCTTCACCTGGGTGATTTCGCGCAGGTTGATGTCCAGTGAGCGGTCGGTGATGAGCTCGATGTTGTTGATGCCCTGCACCTGGCGGTTGGGGCCGTAATGCGCCGAGTAGCGCGACGACACGTTGACTGCCGCCGGGTCTTCACCGAGTGTTTTCCACACTACGCCACCCCAGCCGGCCTCGAAGGCGCGGACCACGTTGTAGGCCTTGTCGGTTGGCGGAGCGGAGGCCAGCCAGAAGGGGTTGGGTGCCTTGATGCCGGCAAATTCGATGGACAGGTCGGCCATTTACGCAGCCTCCACGTTGAGCATGAGTTGGGCATGGATGGCTTCGGCGGCCAGCTTGCCGTGTTGCACGGCCTGGACGGTAAGGTCCTGGCCCAGGGCGGTGCAGTCGCCGCCGGCATAGACGCCCGGCAGGCTGGTCTGCATCGTTTCGTCGACGCGGATGCGCTCGCCGTCGCGCGCCAGTTGTGCGGCCACCGGGTCGACGAGGCTGGCGTCGTCGAAGCGTTGGCCGATGGCCTTGAAGATGGCATCGGCAGCCAGTTCGAAGGTTTCGCCGGTGTCGCGCAGGCGGCCGTCTACCAGCTCGGTGCGGGCAAAGCGCATACCGCGCACCTTGCCGCTGTCGTCCAGCAACACGGCATCGGGGCGGGCCCAGGTATGCAGGCGCACCTGGTTGGCCTTGGCGATGTCCTGCTCGTGGCCGGTGGCGCCCATGTCGGCATGGCCACGGCGGTACACCAGGTTGACGTCGCGGGCACCCAAGCGGCTCATCTGCACGGCCATGTCGATCGCGGTGTTGCCGGCGCCGATCACCAGGCAGCGGTCGGCCAGGGGCAACTGGCTCAGGTCGTCGGCCTGGCGCAGTTCGCGGATGTATGCGGTGGCGGCGAGCAGGCCGGGGGCTTCTTCATCAGGCAGGCCGAGCTGGCGCACGGCATTCAGGCCCAGGCCGAGGAACACTGCGTCGAACTGGTCGCGCAGCTCGCCCAGGCCAAAGTTGCTGCCCAGGCGCTGGCCATGGCGGATCTCGATGCCGCCGATGCCGAGCAGGAATTCCACTTCACGCTGGGCATAGTCGTCCACCAGCTTGTAGCGGGCGATGCCGTACTCGTTGAGGCCACCGGCCTTGTCGCTGGCCTCGAACACCACCACATCATGCCCGTGCATGGCCAGGCGGTGGGCACACGACAGCCCGGCAGGGCCGGCACCGACCACGGCGATGCGCTTGCCGGTGGCCGGCGAGCGCTGGAACGGGTGCTCGGTGAAGTGGGCGTTGTCCAGAGCATAGCGCTGCAGCTGGCCGATCAGCACCGGTGCGCATTCCTGCGCGTTGTTGCGCACGCAGGCTTGCTGGCAAAGGATTTCGGTGGGGCAGACGCGGGCGCAACTGCCGCCGAGGATGTTGGCCGAGAGGATGCGCTCGGCGGCGCCTTGCAGGTTTTCGTCGCTGATGCGGTGGATGAACGACGGGATGTCGATGTCACTGGGGCAAGCGTTGACGCAGGGGGCGTCATAGCAATACAGGCAGCGTGCGCTTTCGACGGCGGCCTGGCGGGCGGTGAGGGGTGGGGCCAGGTCGCTGAAGCGCTCGGCCAGCTGGTCGGCGCCGGCCCGTGGGCGCGGCAAGTGGTTCAGGGCGTCGATCACGGTTGTAGCCTCTCTATTTTTTATGGATGCAGGCGACAAGCATTGCGGTGGTTTCTGGGGCCGCTGCGCGCCCCATCGCGACCCAAGGCCGCTCCTACAAGGAACCGCGCACTCCTGTAGGAGCGGCCTTGTGTCGCGATGGGCTGCGCAGCAGCCCCAATGGCTTCAGCGCTGGACGGGCGTCGGCCGCTGCACTTCGGCCCTGCGCCCCAGCACTTCATACACCGACGGATACGCCGGCCGTTCCACATACCGCCCCGCGCCTTTTTCCGCACGCAGGTCGCCATCGGCCCAGAGCACTTTGCCCTGGCTGATGGTATGGCTGGGGATGCCGCGCACGGTACGGCCTTCGAAGATGTTGAAGTCCACCTGCTGGTGGTGGGTCTTGGCCGAGATGGTGCGCGTGCCTTGCGGGTCCCACAGCACCAGGTCGGCGTCGGCACCAACACGAATGGCACCCTTGCGAGGGAAAAGGTTGAAGATTTTCGCGGTGTTGGTGGAGGTCAGCGCAACGAACTCATGCATCGACAGGCGCCCGCTGTTGACCCCTGCATCCCACAGCACTGCCATGCGGTCCTCGATGCCGGCAGTGCCGTTGGGGATGCGGCTGAAATCGTCGCGCCCCATGGCTTTCTGCTCGGCGCAGAAGCAGCAGTGGTCGGTGGCGGTGGTGTGCAGGTTGCCCGATTGCAGCCCACGCCACAGCGCCTCCTGGTGTTCACGCGGACGGAACGGGGGACTCATCACGTAGCCTGCGGCGGTGGCCCAGTCAGGGTCACGGTAGACGCTGTCATCCAGCAGCAGATGGCCGGGCAGGACTTCGCCGTAGACCGGCTGGCCCTTGCCTCTGGCATAGGCGATTTCATCCAGCGCTTCGCGGCTGGAAACGTGCACCAGATACAGTGGTGTGCCCAGCGTCTCGGCAATGCGGATGGCTCGGCTGGCCGCTTCACCCTCGACCTGGGATGGGCGTGACAGCGGGTGGGCTTCCGGCCCGGTCAGGCCCTGGGCCAGCAGTTTTTTTTGCAGGTGGTACACCAGCTCGCCGTTCTCGGCATGCACGGTGGGTACTGCACCCAGTTGCAGGCAGCGCTCGAAGCTGGCCACCAGGGTGTCGTCGGCGGCCATGATCGCATTCTTGTAGGCCATGAAGTGCTTGAAGCTGTTCACCCCATGTTTGGCCACCAGTTCGCCCATCTCTTCGGCTACCTGCTCGCTCCACCAGGTAATGGCGACATGGAAGCCGTAGTCGCTGGCGCTTTTCTGCGCCCAGCCGCGCCAGGTGTGAAAGGCCTCAAGCAACGACTGCTGCGGGTTGGGGATGACGAAGTCGATGATCGAGGTGGTGCCACCGGCCAGGCCCGCGGCGGTGCCGCTGAAGAAATCCTCGCTGGCCACCGTGCCCATGAACGGCAGCTGCATGTGGGTGTGCGGGTCGATGCCGCCGGGCATCAGGTACTGGCCACTGCCGTCGAGGATCTGGCAGTCGGTGGGCGGTTCGAGGTTTTGCCCAATGGCACGGATCAGGCCATCGGCACACAGGACATCAGCGGGGTAACTCTCTTCGTGGGTGACCACGGTGGCGCCACGGATCAACAGGGACATGCCGTTTTCCTCGCAGGCTGACCGGTCTGGGCCGGTTCTTGGAGTTTTCTTGATGTAGGGCGGGCAGGGCGGTTAATCCTGTCAGGCCTGACAAGATTCGAGGCTAGATGCTGATCCGGGATTCGGCAAGAAAATTTTCCCATTAATTTTGTGGTTTTTAACTGATTGAAATTAATGGGTTAATTTAATTATTGGTGCTGGCTGCGTAGCTTTCTGATGCTTTGACTTACTTGACAAGATGAAAATCTGGTCGAGATTTTCAAGCACATGAACCGTGAGTACTCCGGCCATCGCATCAGCCCGATGGGCAGCAACTAGAAGAAAATCTGGAGAGCCCCCATGCAGCAGAGCAGATCGGAAGTGGTCGAGCGCGATGGCCTGTTCGAGCTGTCCGAAGGTAGCGATGTCCTCGACAGCCCGCGCTACAACCACGACATCGCCCCGACCAAGGTGCACCAGCGCACTTGGAACAAATGGCACATCACCGCCCTGTGGGTGGGCATGTCCATCTGCGTGCCCACCTACACCCTCGGTGGCGTGCTGACCGCCTACTTCGGCCTCAGCGTGGGCGAGGCCTTGCTGGCTATTCTGCTGGCCAACCTGATCGTGCTGATCCCGCTCACCCTCAACGCCTTCCCTGGCACCAAGTATGGCATTCCGTTCCCGGTGCTGCTGCGTTCGTCGTTCGGCATACTCGGCTCAAACGTGCCATGCCTGATCCGGGCGGTGGTCGCCTGTGGCTGGTTCGGCATCCAGACCATGTTCGGTGGCCTGGCCATCCATTTGTTCCTCGGCTCGGTGTTCGACGGCTGGAAAGCCCTGGGCGGCACCGGCGAGGTGATCGGCTTCATGATCTTCTGGTGCCTGAACCTGTGGGTGGTGCTGCGCGGCGCCGAGTCGATCAAGTGGCTCGAAACGCTTTCGGCACCGCTGCTGGTGGCGGTCGGCGTCGGCCTACTGTTCTGGGCCTTGCCGCACATGTCGATGACCGAACTGCTGGCCCAGCCGCCCAAGCGCCCGGAAGGGGCGAACATGCTCGGCTACTTCTGCGCCGGGCTTACCGCCATGGTCGGTTTCTGGGCCACGCTATCGCTGAACATCCCCGACTTCAGCCGCTATGCCCGCAGCCAGAAGGACCAGATTCTCGGGCAGATCTTCGGCTTGCCGCTGACCATGTTCCTGTTTGCTGCGCTGGGCGTGGTGCTGACCGCAGCCTCGGCATCGCTGGTTGGCGAGACCGTGTCCGACCCGGTCAGCCTGATCGGCAAGATCCACAGCCCGTTCTGGGTGGCCCTGGCCATGGCGCTGATCGTGATCGCCACGCTGTCGACCAACACCGCGGCGAACATCGTGTCGCCGACCAACGACTTCCAGAACATCGCCCCACGCCTGATCGGGCGCAGCCGCGCGGTGTGGCTGACCGGCTTCATCGGCCTGGCGCTGATGGGCCATGAGCTGCTGAAGAAGCTGGGCTGGATCGTTTCCGACCTGAGCCTGGAGAGCGTGTACTCCAACTGGCTGCTGGGGTATTCGAGCCTGCTGGGGCCGATCGCCGGGATCATGGTGGTGGACTACTTCCTGATCCGCCGGCAGGAGCTGGACCTGGCCGGGCTGTACCGTGACGACGTATACCCGGCATGGAACTGGGCCGGTTTTGCCGCCTTTGCGTTGCCGGTGGCGCTGACCGTCATGGCGATTGGCAACAGCAGTTTCAGCTGGTTCTACGACTACGGTTGGTTCACCGGTTCGCTGCTGGGTGGGGCGCTGTATTACCTCTTGGCCCGTGTGGTCGCGCGCAGCCCGGCGCGGGTGGTCAAGCCTTTGCCGTGAGACCGCGCCGGCTTCTTCGCGGGCTCGCCCGCTCCCACAGGTACTGCACGGTTTTCCAGACCTGTGGTGATCCTGTGGGAGCGGGCATGCCCGCGAAGAGGCCGGCACATACAACAAAAAGCCTGAAGGAGAAACCCGTGACCCCAGTCAAAGAGATCCTGAAGACCACCGCCCACCACATCGACAGCACCCGCCTGTGGCAGTCCCTGATGGACCTGGCCCGCCTCGGTGCTACCGCCAAGGGCGGCGTGTGCCGCCTGGCCTTGACCGACCTCGACCGCCAGGCCCGCGACCTGTTCGTGCAGTGGTGCGAGGCCGCCGGTTGCACGGTCACCATCGACGCCATCGGCAACATCTTCGCCCGTCGCCCTGGGCGTAACCCCAAGCTGCCCCCGGTGATGACCGGCAGCCATATCGACACCCAGCCCACCGGTGGCAAGTTCGACGGTTGCTTCGGGGTGATGGCCGGGCTGGAGGTAATTCGTACCCTCAACGATCTCGGCGTGGAAACCGAAGCACCGCTGGAAGTGGTGGTGTGGACCAACGAGGAAGGCTCGCGCTTTGCGCCGTGCATGATGGGTTCCGGGGTGTTCGCCGGCAAGTTCACGCTGGAGGAAACCCTGGCCAAGCGCGACGCCCAGGGTGTCAGTGTTGGTGAGGCGTTGAACGCCATCGGCTACGCCGGCCCGCGTGCTGTATCAGGCCACCCGGTGGGGGCCTATTTCGAAGCGCATATCGAGCAAGGCCCGATCCTCGAAGATCAGGCCAAGACCATCGGCGTGGTGCTGGGTGCGCTGGGCCAGAAGTGGTTCGACCTGACCTTGCGCGGTGTCGAGGCCCACGCCGGCCCTACGCCCATGCACCTGCGCAAGGACGCCCTGGTCGGCGCGGCGGCAGTGGTTGAGGCAGTCAACCGCACCGCCCTCGGCCACCAGCCCCATGCTTGTGGGACGGTGGGGTGCCTGCAGGCCTACCCGGGCTCGCGCAACGTGATCCCGGGCGAAGTGCGCATGACCCTGGATTTCCGTCATCTGGAGGGTGAGCAGCTGAATGCGATGATTGCCGATGTGCGTGCGGTGATCGAGGCGACCTGTGCCAGGCATGGCCTGAGCCACGAACTGGTACCCACAGCCGATTTCCCGGCGTTGTACTTCGACAATGCCTGTGTCGATGCCGTGCGCAAATCGGCGCAGGCGCTGGGCCTGCCGCACATGGACATCGTCAGCGGCGCGGGGCACGACGCGATCTTCCTGGCCGAACTGGGGCCGGCGGGGATGATATTCGTGCCGTGCGAGAACGGTATCAGCCATAACGAGATCGAGAACGCCACGCCCGAGGACCTGGCTGCGGGCTGCGCAGTGTTGCTGCGCGCGATGCTGGCGGCGTCGGAGGCGATTGCCAGTGGCCGATTGGCGGCCTAGCGCCGTCAGTATCAGGAGTACGCGCTTTTTGTAGGAGCGGCCTTGTGTCGCGATCGGGCTGCGCAGCAGCCCCAGGATCTTGAAGTAGACGCGGGCATCGCCGGGGCCGCTTTGCGGCCCTTTCGCGACACAAGGCCGCTCCTACAGGGGCCGCGCTGCCGGGGCGGGTTGGGTAAGATCTGCCAGACACGCCGCAATCTGCCGTTCACCTCGCAAATGCACCACCGGCACCTGCGGCCCTGTGGCCTGGCGGCTCGCCTCGATCCCCGGCCGATACCCCCGATCGAACGTCCATACGAACTTCAAGAAGGTCAGAAACGCCCGGTCCAGCCGCTCGGTACATCCCGCCGGCAGGTCCGGTCGGGGCTTGTTCAGCACACTGCGCAGGATCACCCGCTTGAGGCAGGTCAGTCTCGGCGTATCCAGCCAGATGACAAGGTCGGCCCGCGGCAGACGCAGGTCGAACGTGCGGCGGGCATAATTGCCCTCGCATACCCAAGCCTCCCCAGCCACCGCATCGCGCACGCGGGTACGGAAGGTCTCGGCATCCGGCTCGACCCAGCCGGTCTCCCAGAACAACGTATCGAGGTGCACCACCGGCACGCCCAAGCGTGCGCCTATCTGCCGGGCCAGGGTCGATTTGCCACTGCCGGCGTTGCCCAGAATCACGATGCGTTGCATGGCCAAGTCCTTTTGGAAAACCGGCCATGCTAAATCATCCGGCCGGTTCGAGACAGCCATCGCGCCCGATGTGATAGCGCTGCAGGTCCTGCGCCAGGGTAAGCTGCCCGCTGTAGTGGGCGAGGGCTTCGTCGCGCACATCGTCGATGCTCGGGCTGCGCTGTGGGTCGTTCTGGTAGCGGGCGCTGAAGTGCGTCAGCACCAGATTGCGCACGCCCGCAGCTTCGGCAAAGCGCGCCACTGCAGCCGCGGTGCTGTGGCCGAAGGTGACCCCCGTGCGCTCGACCACCGCCTGGGTGAACGTGGCCTCGTGCACCAGCACGTCCGCGCCCCTGGCGGCGTCGGCCAACAGCTCGGGGTTGTCGTTGTCGCCGCACACGATCACCCGCCGCGGCGGGCGCGAAGGGCGCAGGTAATCCTTGCCGTGCAGCCGCCGCCCGCCATGCTGCACCGTCAAACCCTTGGCCAGCTCGCCCCACAGCGGGCCGCGGGGGATACCTTCGGCTTCCAGGCGCGGGATGTTCAGTCGCGGTTCGGGGTTGAGCTCGGTGAACACGAAGCCGACGCTCGGCACCCGGTGCGACAGCTGCACGCTAGTCACTTCCAGGGCGTCACTGTGCCATTCCACCAGCTCCTCCACGGCCAGCAGGCGCAGTTCGAACGGCAGGAAGGTATCGCTGGCCACCAGCCCCTGGCGCACCCAGTCGTGCAGGGCGGCGGGCAGGACAAGGTCCAGCGGCTGGGTGCGCCCGCTCATGCCGGCGCTGGCCAGCAGGCCCGGCAGGCCGAAGCAATGGTCGCCGTGCACGTGGGTAATGAAGATGGCGCGCAGGTCGCGGATCGACAGCGGTGTGTGCAGCAGCCGGTGCTGGGTGCCTTCGCCACAGTCGACCAGGTACCAGTGGCTGCCACTGGCCTCGATCACTGCGGTACCGCTCACATTGCGTGCCTTGGTCGGCACGCCGGCGGAGGTGCCCAGGAACAGCAAATCCATGGTCTGGCTCCTTGTTTCAGCCCAGCAGTAACGTCTCCACCAGCGGGCCGATGGGTGTCGGGCGGATGCAAGGTGCTGGTGGCGGCGTGGTACTCAACGGGTTTGTTCCTTCGAGATGATACGGGGCGCACACCTTAGCCGGATTGCTGCATGTCGTCGATGGCCCGCCAGGTCTTGCCTACTCGGCCTGCCGCCAGATGAGCTTGCTGGTGTCATAGCCTTGCTCCCGGGCGATCGTCAGCAGTTGCTCGCGCATCTGGTCCGTGACTGCAGGCGTGCGTGAAAGCAGCCACAGGTATTCGCGGTTCGGGTGGCCGACCAAGGCTACGCGGTAGTCCTGGTCGTGGTACAGCACCCAGTACTCGCCCTTGGTCAGGCCGGGCGCGAGGCGGCTGAACCAGTTGTCGAAGCGCACCCAGAGCTTGTCGGTGCTGCCCGGTTGCTGGGCTTCGGCGATGCCCTTGGCCTGGTTCCACTGGCCGTCCTTTTCCTGGCAGCGGTTGGTCACGTCGAGGCGACCATCCTCTCGCAGGCCATACTGCGCCTCGGACTGCACGCAGTTGCGCTGGAAGAACATCGGCAGCCGGGCGAGTTCGTACCAGGTGCCCTGGTAACGTTGCAGGTCGACCTGCTGGGTACGCGGCGGTGCCGGGTGATCGTTGCCGGCGCAGCCGAGCAGGGCCAAGGTCATGCAGGAAAGCAGCAACGTGGTGCGTAGCGCCATGGTGAACCTCCTTGATACGGACGGGGCTTACTTGGGTTTCGATGCGAGCGAGAGGCAAAAGTTGTACAGGATTATGCCTTTCAGAACGAACCGGTCTGCACTTCACCTGCACGCACGTAACGGGCGATGAGCACGCCCGTGGGCGAAACCTGCGAATGCTGCAGTGTGAAGGCCGCCGCTGCCGCATCGTCGCCGAACAGGCGCTTGCCGTGGCCGAGCAGCAACGGGTGGATCAGCAGTTGCAGTTCATCGACCAGGCCCGCCGCCAGCAGCTGCTGCACCAGATCGCTGCTGCCCTGGGTCAGCAGGTTGGCGCCGTCCTGTTGTTTCAGCGCGTGGACCGCTGCGGTGATGTCTGCGCCCAGTGCATGGCTGTTGTGCCAGTCGAGGGTTGCGGGGGTGTGGGTGGCCACGTGCTTGGGCACGCTGTTGAACAGGTTGGCGATGGAGAAGTCTTCCGAGCTGTCTTTTACCTTTGGCCAGTAGCCGGCGAAGATGTCGTAGGTGCGCCGGCCCAGCAGCAACTCGAAGGGCTGGCTGAACAGGGCTTGCATGGCTTGGCCGAAGACTTCCTCGGCGTAAGGTACGATCCAGCCGCCGTAGGTGAAGCCGCCGCTGGTGTCTTCCTGCGGACCACCGGGGGCCTGCATGACACCGTCGAGGCTGATGAAGGCGGCTACGATGAGTTTGCGCATGGGGACTCTCCTGTTGGCAGCCGGGGTGGCTGGGGGCGTGGGATAGTCGAATGGCAGGCAGCAGAATCGACAGGGCCTTGTGCTTTGTCTGCACTGGCCCTATCGCCGGCAAGCCAGCTCCCACAGGTACACCACAGTCCTTGAGTGCAGCGTAAAACCTGTGGGAGCTGGCTTGCCGGCGATAGGGCCGGTACAAGCTACATCACAGCCAGTAGGTGACCGCCCACCACCCCAGCCCACCCATCACTACGGTATAGGGCAAGGCCATCCACACCATTCGCCCATACGACAGCCGGATCAGCGGCGCGATTGCCGAAGTTAACAGGAACAGGAACGCCGCCTGCCCATTCGGCGTCGCCACGCTCGGCAGGTTGGTGCCGGTGTTGATCGCCACCGCCAGCGTCTCGAAATGCTCGCGGCTCATGTTGCCATTGAGGAACGCCTGCTTCACCTCGGTGATGTAGATGGTGGCAACGAACACGTTGTCGCTGATCGCCGACAGCAGGCCGTTGGCCAGGTACAGCATGCCCGGTTGCTGCTCGGCCGGCAGCGCCAGCACCCAGGCAATCAACGGGCTGAACAGTTGCTGTTGATGAATCACCGCCACCACCGCGAAGAACACCACCAGCAATGCGGTGAACGGCATGGCGTCCTGGAAGGCGCGGCCCAGGCGGTGTTCGTCGGTAATGCCGGTGAATGCCGTGATCAGCACGATCACCATCAGGCCGATCAGGCCGACCTCGGCAACGTGCAGCCCCAGGCAGAAGATCAGGATCAGTGCAGCGAACCCTTGCACCCACAGAGCGATGCGCTGGGCAGTCGTGCGTGCAGCATCGTCCTCGGCGGCATAGGCGGCCAACACCTGGCGCACTGGCTCGGGCATCAGCTTGCCATAGCCGAACAGGCGCAGCTTCTCCAGCAGCACGCAGGTCAGCAGGCCGGCGCCCAGCACCGGCAGCGACACCGGTGCCACCTTCAGGAAGAAATCGGCAAAGTGCCAGCCCATTTCGTGGCCGATCAGCAGGTTCTGTGGTTCGCCCACCAGCGTGCACACGCCGCCCAGGGCGGTGCCCACCGCACCATGCATCAGCAGGCTGCGCAGGAATGCGCGGAACTGGTCGAGGTCTTCACGGTGCAACTGTGCGACCTGCTGGTCGCTGTCCAGAGCACTGTCTTCGCGCGGATTGGCCCCGGAGGCGACGCGGTGGTACACCGCATAGAAACCGACCGCGGCGCTGATGATCACGGCGGTCACGGTCAGTGCATCGAGAAACGCCGAGAGGAATGCCGACATCACGCAGAACAGCAACGCCAGGATCGCCTTCGAACGCACCCCCAGCAGGATGCGCGAGAACAGGAACAGCAGCAGTTCCTTCATGAAGTGGATGCCCGCGACCATGAACATCAGCAGCAGGATCACCGGGAAGTTGTGCTGCAGCTCTTCGTACAGGGCTTGCGGGGTGGTCATCTGCAACAGCAGGGCTTCGACCAGCAGCAGGCCGCCAGGCATGAGCGGGTAGCACTTCAGGGCCATGCCCAGGGTGAAGATGAATTCGAGCACCAGTGCCCAGCCGGCAGCGACCGGGCCGACGGCCATCAGCAGCAGCGGATTGAGTACCAGGAACAGGCAGATGACTGCCTTGTACCAAAGCGGCGACTGGCCCAGAAAGCTGTGGGCGAGGGCGCCGGTCAGGGAGCGCGACATGAATTTGTATCCTTATGATTCGGCGATGGCGCACGGTGCCGGATCAGCGCCTCTTAGGCAAGGCGTATAGTCCCGTTTTTGGCACAAGTGCGGTCATCGGGCTGGGTTAACATCCGTGCCATGAACCCTTTATCCGCAGGAGTGCCGCCCGTGACCGAGTACAGCGCATTCAAGGTCGAACTGACCAACAGCATCGCCCACGTTCAGATCAACCGCCCGGACAAGCGCAATGCGATGAACGCTGCCTTCTGGGAGGAGATCATCGACATCTTCCAGTGGGTCGACGACACCGATGCAGTGCGAGCGGTAGTGATTAGCGGTGCCGGCAAGCATTTTTCCGCCGGCATCGACCTGATGATGCTGGCTTCGCTGGCCGGGCAGATGGGCAAGGACGTGGGCCGTAATGCACGCTTCCTGCGCAGCACCATCCTGCGCCTGCAGGCGTCGTTCAATGCCGTGGACAAATGCCGCAAGCCGGTACTGGCCGCGGTGCAGGGTTACTGCATTGGCGGCGCCATCGATCTGATCTCGGCCTGCGACATGCGCTACTGCAGCAGCGACGCGCAGTTCTCGATCAAGGAAATCGACATGGGCATGGCCGCCGATGTCGGCACACTGCAACGTTTGCCTCGTATCATCGGTGACGGCATGATGCGTGAGCTGGCTTACACGGGGCGCAATGTCGAGGCAGAAGAGGCGCTGCGCATCGGCTTGGTCAACCGGGTTTATGATGATCAGGCCGCGCTTATGGATGGGGTCTTTGCCATCGCTGGCGAGATTGCCGCAAAATCGCCGATCGCCGTGGCCGGCACCAAGGAAATGCTCAGCTACATGCGTGACCATCGCATCGATTATGGCCTGGAGTACATCGCCACCTGGAACGCCGCGATGCTGCAGTCCGAAGACCTGCGCGTGGCGGTGGCGGCGCACATGAGCAAACAGAAACCGACGTTCGCCGACTGATCAGGCCGGGGGACGCGAAGTAAGGGAACCCCCGACATGTCAGCACGCTGGACTACCGCAGTACTCGACCCGCAGATTACCGGGGGGCTGGCCGTGGCCCGCAGCCCGGAAGGGTTCCTGGTGGACGACAACGGCGCGCTGTTCCCTCGCGACTGGCTCAAGCGCCAGGACCTCGACGTACTGTGCGAGCACGGCATCGGCCACTTCGACGGCCAGCCGGTGTTCCTGCTGGAGCTGCGCAGCGCTACCGAGGTGCCCGGCTGCGCCTGGCGCGGCCTGCGTGCATTCATGCTCGAGGGTGATTTCGACACCTACAAAGTGCTGGGCTATGCCGCGCAGATCGGCACCTGGGCCCGCGAGCACCGCTTCTGCGGCAGCTGCGGCCAGGCAATGACGCAGATTCGCTGGGAGCGGGCGATGTACTGCCAGCCTTGCGACCTGCGCAGCTACCCGCGCATTTCGCCGAGCATGATCGTGCTGGTGACCCGTGGCGACGAAATCCTGCTGGCGCGTTCGCCACGTTTTGTAACCGGGGTGTACAGCACGTTGGCGGGCTTCGCCGAACCGGGCGAGTCGGCCGAGGACTGCCTGGTGCGCGAAGTGCGTGAAGAAGTGGCGGTGGAGGTGCAGAACATCCAGTACATCGGCAGCCAGTGCTGGCCGTTCCCCCACTCGATGATGCTGGGCTTTCACGCCGAATACGCTGGCGGCGAGATCGTCATGCAGCCGGACGAGATCGAGGACGCCAAGTGGTTCAGCGTTCACGACCTGCCGCCGCTACCGGCCGGGCGGTCGATTGCCCGCTACCTGATCGATCTGTACGTTGCGCGCCGCCTAGGCTTGGCCGAACCAGTGCTGCCACGCTAGACGCACGGTCAGTGCCAGCACCACGGTGATGAACACTGGGCGGATGAACTTGCTGCCGCCACTGATCGCCGTGCGTGCGCCGAAGAAGGCGCCAACCATCACCGACAGGCCCATGCACAGGCCGACGATGTAATCCACCTGCCCGGAAATGATGAACACCGTCAGCGCTGCGATGTTGCTGACGAAGTTCATGCTGCGCGCCACGCCGCTGGCACGGACCAGGTCGATTGGGTAGAGCAGCAGGGTGCTGACCGTCCAGAACGCCCCGGTGCCCGGGCCGGCCACGCCGTCATAGAAACCCAAGGTAAAGCCTTGCGGCATTTGCCATTTCTTCTTGATGGGTGCATCGGCATCGAGCGGCGCCTTGGGCGTGCCACCGAACAGCAGATAGACGCCACAGGCGAAGACGATTACCGGCAGCATTTTGTTCAGCCATTCGGCCGGCATGTAGTGGGCGATCACTGCACCGAGCAAAGCGCCGGCCAAAGTGGCGAACAATGCCGGGCGCCACTGCGCCGGGTGGAACAGTTTGCGCCTGTAGTAGGTGAAGCTGGCGGTGGCCGAGCCGAAGGTAGAGCTGAGCTTGTTGGTGCCCAGTACCAGGTGCGGCGGCATGCCCGCGGTGAGTAACGCCGGGGTGGTGAGCAGGCCGCCACCGCCGGCGATGGCATCGATGAAACCGGCGACGAAGGCGACCAGGGCCAGGATCAGCAGGGTGAGGGGTTCTACGGTGAGTTCGAAGGGCATGGGGTTTTGGCAGGCAGGGAGGCAGGGGGCGGCAAAGGGCCGCACTAGAAGGGTGACATGGTAATCCTGGGGGGAGGTGTGTTGCCAGTGCCGGCCCTTTCGCGGGCATGCCTGCTCCCAAGGTTACCTGCACATTTCAAGACTTGTGCAGTACCTGTGGGAGCGGGCGCGCCCGCGAAAGGGCCGGTACAGGCCATCACATCAGCTACGGATAAACGCCAGCAAATCCGCATTGATCACATCGGCATGGGTAGTCGGCATGCCGTGCGGGTAGCCCTTGTAGGTCTTCAGTGTGCCGTTGGGCAGCAACTTCGCCGACAGTACCCCGGAATTTTCATACGGTACGATCTGGTCATCGTCGCCGTGCATCACCAGCACCGGCTGGGTGATGCCCTTCAGGTCTTCGGTGAAGTCAGTCTGGGAAAACGCCACGATGCCATCGTAATGGGCCTTGGCGCTGCCAATCATGCCTTGGCGCCACCAGTTGCCGATGATGCCTTCGCTGGCTTCTGCACCGGGGCGGTTGTAGCCGTAGAACGGCCCGGCCGGCACATCGCGGTAGAACTGCGCACGGTTGCTGGCGACCTGGGCCTGGAAACCGTCGAACACCGATTTGGGCAGGCCACCGGGGTTACCGGGAGCCTGTACCATCAATGGCGGTACGGCGGCGATCAGCACGGCCTTGGCCACCTTGTCTTCAGGGTGCCGGGCCATGTAGCGCACCACTTCACCGCCACCGGTCGAGTGGCCGACATGCACGGCGCCCTGGATGCCCAGGTGAGCGACGACCGCCGCCACATCATCGGCGTAGTGGTCCATGTCGTGGCCGTCCCATACCTGGCTGGAGCGGCCATGGCCGCGACGGTCGTGGGCGACCACGCGGTAACCATGGGCGAGGAAGTACAACAGCTGGGCATCCCAGTCGTCGGCGCTGAGCGGCCAGCCGTGGTGGAAGTGGATGACCGGCGCGTCACGCGGGCCCCAGTCCTTGTAGAAGATCTGTACGCCGTCCTTCGTGGTTACATAGCTCATGGTCGGGTCTCCTGTGTGCAGGAAGCGAAGGGAGCTATTGAGAATAGGAGGGATTTGGCTTGGCACTGGAGATTATGGGTGCGGATTTGCACATCCCCTGTGGGAGCGGGCGAGCCCGCGAACACCGGCGAAGCCGGTGCCATCCATCGCGACGCCTGTTTCGCGGGCATGCCCGCTCCCACAGGGGAGTTGTGTCAACTAATCAGACGCGGTCGCGCATCCGGTACCAGGCCTTGGCCGCGGCTTCCAGCGGTGCTGCCAGCAGGTCGCCGCCGGGGAAGCGGCCGTTGTCGATGCCTTGGTACAGCGCCAGCAGGTCGTCGTCGCCAAGAATGGCATCGCTTACCGCCCGCGCCGCCGCCAGTGTAGGTAGCACGCCATGGCCCGAGAACCCCTGCAGCCAGTAGCGCTGGCCCTCGCGACCGACATCCGGGGTGCGCTGGATGCTGCAGTCGATATGGCCGCCCCAGGCATAGTCGATGGCCACCCCGGCCAGCTGCGGGAACACCCGCTCCAGGTAGGGGCGGGTAGCGCTGGCGACATCTTTGGGAATACCGCCCAGGTAGGTGCAGCCGCCGCCGAACAGCAGGCGATGGTCCGGGGTGAGGCGGAAATAGTCGGGCACGAACTGGTTGTCGATCACGCAACTGTTGCGCGGCAGTAGCGACTGGGCGAAGTCGGCATCCAGCGGTGCGGTGGCTACCTGATAGGAGCCAACCGGCAATAGGCGGCGCGACAGGTTGCGGTCGAGGCGGTCGATGTAGGCGTTGCAGGCCAGCACCAGCACTTGGCAGCGTACTTCGCCGCGGTCGGTACGGGCCACATAGCCGTCGCCAGCTTTCTGGTAGTTGAGCACCTGGCTCTGTTCGTAGATCCGCCCGCCAGCCGCCTCGATGGTGCTGGCCAGCCCCTGAGCCAGCTTGAGCGGGTTGAGGTGGGCGCCTTTGGCGTCGTATAGCGCGGCCTGGTAGCGCGGGCTGTCGATCCATTGCGGCAGCTCGTCGCGGCCGATCAGGCGCAGGGCGTCGTAGCCCCATTTGTGTTCGGCCTCGTGCAGGGCTTCTTCCAACATCTTCACCCGGCGCGGCAGCACGGCGGTCCACAGGCTGCCCAGCCGGTAGTCGATGTCGAAGCCATGGCGCTCGGGCAGTTCGCGCATTTCATCGGCGGCCCAGCACATGCTGGCCCACAGGCGTTGGGTGCGTTCGGTGCCCAAGGCCTTTTCCAGCGGCGGCATGTCGCACGACCAGCCGAGCAGTGCCTGGCCGCCGTTGCGGCCGGACGCGGCCCAGGCCACGCGGCTGGCTTCCAGCAGCGTTACACGCTTGCCGGCCTGGGTCAGGCGCAAGGCGGTGTGCAGGCCGCTGAAGCCGGCGCCAATGATCAGGACTTCGGTGTCGTGGCTGCCTTGCAGGGTAGGGTGCAGGGGAATGCTGGCGGGGTAGGTCTGGGCGTAGTAGCTGGCGACGTGCTGGGCGGATTGTTTGAACATGCAGGGGTCTCATGAAATTTGTTTTGATTATTTTCATGAAAATTTAGCATTAAAAATTCATGACGCCAGTATGTTGGTCAGGTTTTGTGGTTTGTCTGAATTCTCTGTATTCCTGGCCTGGCACTATCGCCGGCAAGCCAGCTCCCACAAGTCCTGCACAGGTTTTGAAAGCTGTGTGGTACCTGTGGGAGCTGGCTTGCCGGCGATAGGGCCGTAATGACAGTGCAAAAGCCTCAGGTTGAAGCTTTTCTCTTGGGCTGCCGCGGCTTGCTGGCAGCCTTGCTTCCAGCCGCTTTACTCTTCCCACTCCCTCTACGCTTCTTCTTCCACGGCGGCGCAGCCCCGGCTGCCGGCCCGCTGATGGTCATGCGCATGCCGCTGCACCGTTCGACCAGCTTGCCCATCCATGCCGACTGCCGGGCGACGAACTCTTCCAGCGTCATCTCGCCACTCTGCACCATGTCCAGCGCCTGCTCCCAGATAGCTGTGGTACCAGGGTCGGCAATGGCGCGAGGTACGGCGTCGATCAGGCTGAAGGCCGCAGGGGTGGCGGACAGCGCCTTGCCGTTCTTCACCAGGTAGCCGCGGTCAAGCAGGCCCTGGATGATGCTGGCGCGGGTGGCTTCGGTGCCGATACCGGTGGTTTCCTTCAGCTTCTGCTTCAACCGCGGGTCGTCCACCAGCTTGGCCACGTTCTTCATTGCCTTGATCAGGTCGCCTTCGGTAAACGGCTTGGGCGGCTGGGTCCACAGGTCTTTCAATTGCAGGCCCTGCACCATGCAGTCCTGGCCTTCGCGCAGCGCCGGCAGCACCTGGGCCGGTGGTGCCTCGCGGCCCTTGGCCGGAGTCAGCGCCTCGGGCAGCGCACGGCGCCAGCCTGGTTCGACGATCTGCTTGCCTACGGCACGCAGGGCATGGCCGGCGCAGTCGAAGTCGGCCTGGGTGCGGTCGTACTCGTGGTTGGGCAGGAACTGCGCCAGGTAGCGGGCGCGGATCAGGGTGTACACCGCCTTGTGCTTGGCCGGCAGGCGCGACGGGTCGCTGGTGGCGGCGGTGGGGATGATGCCGTGGTGGGCGCTGACCTTGGCGTCGTTCCACGCCCGTGAGCGGCGTTGCGGCTCCAGGTAGGGCTGCAGCGGCGCCAGGCTGGCATCGGAACGTTGCAGGGCGGCGAGTATGGCTGGCGCTTCGGCGTGCTGGCTTTGCGGCAGGTAGCCGCAGTCGCTGCGCGGGTAGGTGATCAGCTTGTGGGTTTCGTACAGGGCCTGGGCGATGTCGAGGGTTTCCTGGGCGCCGAGGCCGAACTTTTTCGAGCACAGCTCCTGCAGGGTGCCAAGGTCGAAGGGCAGGGGTGCTGCTTCACGCACGCGTTCGGTGGTCACCTTCACGGCCCGGGCAGTACCCGCATTGCCGATGTCGGCGGCAGCCTGCTGCGCCAGGGCCTGGTTCAGGCAGCGGCCCTGGTCGTCGCATGCGTCATCGGGGGCGCGCCACTGGGCGTTGAAGCCAAAGCCTGCGTGTTCGAGCTGCACGTCGATGGCCCAGAACGGTACCGGCACAAAGTCGGCGATGCTGCGGTCGCGGTCGACCACCAGGCGCAGGGTGGGCGTTTGCACCCGGCCCACCGGCAGCACGCCCTGATAGCCCGACTGGCGGCCCAGCAGGGTGAACAGCCGGCTCATGTTCATGCCGATCAGCCAGTCTGCGCGCGAACGGCCCAGCGCCGAGTGGTACAGGTTGAAGGTTTCGTGGCCCGGCAGCAGCCGCGCCAGGGCCTTGCGAATGGACGCGTCGTCCAGTGCCGACAGCCACAGGCGCTGCACCGGGCCGCGGTAGCGGCAATGCTCGACCAGTTCGCGGGCGATCATTTCGCCTTCGCGGTCGGCGTCGGTGGCGATCACCAGTTCGCGCGCTTCGCCGAGCAGGCGCTTGACCGCCTTGAACTGGCTGGCGGTCTTGGGCTTGACCAGCATCTTCCACTTTTCCGGGATGATCGGCAGGTCGGCCAGGTTCCAGCGCTTGTAGCGTTCGTCGTAGCTGTCGGGCGGGGCGGTTTCCAGCAGGTGGCCGATGCACCAGGTCACGCAGACGTCGGTGCCTTGCCAGCAGCCATCGCCCTTGCGGTTGGCGCCGAGCACTTTGGCGATGTCTTTTGCCTGGGAGGGTTTTTCGCAGAGGAACAGGCGCATGGCCGGGGACGCTTCATCGGGGGTGATGGGCGATAGGATGCGCAAGCAAGGGCGCGGAGGCAAGTTTTATCTGGATGGATGTACAGGTTTTTGTCAGGGAAGATGTATTTTGCTGTGCCGGCCTCTTCGCGGGCTTGCCCGCTCCCACAGGTACTGCACAGCATTCAATATCTGTGGGGTCCTTGTGGGAGCGGGCAAACCCGCGAAGAGGCCGGTACAGGGATCAGGCGCGCGAGTCGCGCACCATGTCCACGTGCGGGATGCCGGCTTCGAGGAACTCTTCGCTGACTACGCGAAAGCCTAGCCGCTCGTAGAACGGCGTGGCGTGCACCTGGGCGCTGAGCATCTGCTGCTTCAGGTCGCGGTTCTGTGCTTCGACAATCACCGCGTTCATCAGCGCGTCACCCACCTTCAGCCCGCGCCAGTCCTTCAGCACCGAGACCCGGCCAATGGTGCCGTCAGGCAGCAGGCGCGCGGTGCCGATCGGGTAGTCGCCTTCCAGGGCCAGGAAGTGCGCGGCGGTCGGGTCGTCCGAGTCCCACTCCAGCTCCGGCGGCACGTGCTGTTCGGCAATGAACACCGCTTCGCGGATGCGGCGGATGTCGGCGTTGTCCTTGTGCCAGTCGGCGAGGCGCACACGAATCTTATTCATTGGCGAATCCCAGGCTTCCTTGTTTGACCAGCTGCTGTACCAGCATAAGGCCATCTTCATCCTGCAGCCATTCGCCCAGGTTGTCGATGTGCAGGGCGTCAGCCGCGCAAACCAGCTTCAGCAGCTCGCGCAGTTTGCCCGGTAGCGGGCAGCTGCGGCCGCTGGCGAACAGAAGCAGGTCTTCTTCGAACTCCGACCAGGCCAGACGCGCGCTCGGGTTGCGGATCAGGATGGCGCCTTGTTCCAGGGCATCGATCAGTTCTTCCTCGGACAGCTCTTCACCGACGATCTGCTCGGGGTAGCGCGGCTCGGTCATGAACTGGCCGAACCAGGTCAGCAGCAGGTCCTTGTCGCCCATGTGCTTGTCGAGCAGCGCCTTGAGGCGGTCGAGGGCATCGTGCTGGATCTGGTGCGGGTCGCTGACCGGCTGGGCATCGGCGTCGCTGTAGCGTTCTTCGTCGGGCAGGAACTGGCCGAGGAAATCGGTGAAGTGGGTCAGCACTTCGGCGGCGCTTGGCGCGCGGAAGCCTACCGAGTAGGTCAGGCAGTCGTCCACGGCCACGCCGTAGTGGGCCAGGCGTGGTGGCAGGTAAAGCATGTCGCCCGGCTCCAGGGTCCACTCATCGCTCTGCTCGAAGTCGGCGAGGATGCGCAGGTCGGCGTGCTCCAGCAGCGAGCTGTCGCTGCTGCACATCTGGCCGATTTTCCAGTTGCGCTGGCCGTGGCCCTGCAGCAGGAAAACGTCGTAGTTGTCAAAGTGCGGGCCGACGCTGCCACCAGGGGCGGCGAAGCTGATCATCACGTCATCGATGCGCCAGCTGGGCAGGAAGCGGAAGTTTTCCAGCAGTTCGGCTACTTCCGGGACGAACTGGTCCACGGCCTGCACCAGCAGGGTCCAGTCCTTTTCCGGCAGCTCGGCGAAGGTGTCTTCGGTGAACGGGCCGCGGCGCAGCTCCCACGGGTGCGCGCCGTGCTCGAGCACGATACGCGACTCTACTTCCTCTTCCAGGGCCAGGCCGGCCAGCTCGTCGGGGTCGATCGGGCTGATGAAGTCCGGGAATGCCTGGCGCACCAGCAGCGGCTTCTTCTGCCAGTAGTCGCGCATGAATTCGCGGGCCGAGATGCCGCCGAGCAGCTGCAGTGGAGTATCAGGATTCATGTTCAACCTATTGAAAAAATGTAATTTTCGTCCGGGAATAAAAACGCCCGGCCAGGCCGGGCGTTGAACGCGACGGTCAGCTTAGATGCGTTTGGCCTGTGCTGCCGCGTTGCCGATGTAGGTAGCAGGGGTCAGCTGCTTGAGCTCGGCCTTGGCTTCGGCTGGCATGTCCAGTCCGTCGATGAAGGTCAGCAGCGCTTCCGGGGTGATGCCCTTGCCACGGGTCAGCTCCTTGAGCTTCTCGTAGGGGTTTTCGATGTTGAAGCGGCGCATCACGGTCTGGATCGGCTCGGCCAGCACTTCCCAGCAGGCGTCCAGATCGGCGGCAATGCGAGCTTCGTTGACTTCCAGCTTGCCGATGCCTTTCAGGCTGGCTTCGTAGGCGATGACGCTGTGGGCAAAGCCCACGCCCAGGTTGCGCAGCACGGTGGAGTCGGTCAGGTCACGCTGCCAGCGCGAGATCGGCAGCTTGCTGGCCAGATGCTGGAACAGCGCGTTGGCGATACCCAGGTTGCCTTCGGAGTTTTCGAAGTCGATCGGGTTGACCTTGTGCGGCATGGTCGACGAGCCGATTTCACCGGCAACGGTCTTCTGCTTGAAGTAGCCCAGCGAGATGTAGCCCCACACATCGCGATCAAAGTCGATCAGGATGGTGTTGAAGCGGGCGATGGCGTCGAACAGCTCGGCGATGTAGTCGTGCGGCTCGATCTGGGTGGTGTACGGGTTGAACTGCAGGCCCAGCTCGTCTTCGATGAAGGCGCGGGCGTTCTGCTCCCAGTCGATCTGCGAGTAGGCCGACAGGTGGGCGTTGTAGTTGCCAACGGCACCGTTGATCTTGCCCAGCAGCGGTACGGCGGCAACCTGGGCGATCTGGCGCTCCAGGCGGTACACGACGTTGGCCAGTTCCTTGCCCAGGGTGGTCGGCGAAGCCGGCTGGCCGTGGGTGCGCGACAGCATCGGCACGTCGGCGTGGGCGTGGGCCAGGGCGCGGATGGCGTCGGCGATCTGGCGCATCAGCGGCAGCAGCACTTCGTCACGGCCGGCGCGCAGCATCAGGGCGTGGGACAGGTTGTTGATGTCCTCGCTGGTGCAGGCGAAGTGGATGAACTCGCTGACCTTGGCCAGCTCAGGCAGCTTGGCGGCCTGCTCCTTGAGGAGGTATTCGATCGCCTTGACGTCGTGGTTGGTGGTGCGCTCGATTTCCTTGACGCGTTCGGCGTGCTCGAGCTTGAAGTCGGTGGCCAGGCTGTCCAGCAGGGCGTTGGCTTCGGCGGAGAACGCCGGCACTTCGCCGATCTGCGGGTGGGCGGCCAGGCGCTGCAGCCAGCGCACTTCGACCAGGGCGCGGAAACGGATCAGGCCGAATTCGCTGAAAATGGGGCGCAAGGCCTGGGTTTTGCCGGCATAACGGCCGTCTACAGGGGAAACCGCAGTGAGCGAAGAAAGCTGCATGGGGTGTTCTCGGACAGTCAGGCTTTTGGAAGGGCGCATATCATACATGAATTTCGCGCCCGAGTCGGGTGGCTGACCAAAGGTCGGGCCATAAATCAGCTGTGCATTGTGCATTGCCTGTTCTGGCCCTATCGCCGGCAAGCCAGCTCCCACAGGTACTGCACCGGTCTTGAGCACAGTGCATATCCTGTGGGAGCTGGCTGGCCGGCGATGAGGCCGGAACTGTCAAACCCCTGTCAGGAGGGGCTGCGCATCATGTCGTACAGTTCGTTCAACAGCTTGCGCCGGCTGAATACCAGCTGCCAGCGGTGCCCGCCCAGCTGGCGCCACAGGCGTGCGGCGCGGATGCCGGCCAGCAACAGGGCGCGGATCTTCGAGGCATTGCTGGCCTGCTGCAGGAAGCGCATGTCGCCATGCACCTGGATGCGCTGGCGCAAGGTGCTCAGGGTGTCCTGGTACAAGGCTCCGCTGGAAGCGATGACGTTTTCATGAACCAGGCCAAAATGCTCGGCCTGGGACTGGATTTGCGGCAGGCGGTTGCCGATGGTGTCGAGCAGGTCGCCGCGCTTGTTCAGCTGGCGCTCCAGGCCCAGCATCGACAGGGCGTAGCGCAGCGGCTCGCGCTGCAGGCTGCTGGGGTCGCGCTCCAGCGCGCCGACCAGCGCGCGATAGCCGTCGCGCAGGTTCAGGTCGTCACCGCCGAACACCTCCAGGGTGTCCTTGGGGTCGCGGACCAGCAGGCTGCCGAGCATGCAGCCGATGTTGGCCTCGCTGGCCTGGCCGGTGCGGGCGATGCGGTCGACCAGTACAGCGGCCTGGAACACACCGCCCAACGCAATCAGCTGCTCCTGCAGGTTGCTCATGCGCGCGGGCTCCATGGCTCGGCGGCTTCGATCACGCCGCCGCCCAGGCACACTTCGCCGTCGTAGAACACCACCGACTGGCCCGGGGTAACGGCGCGTTGCGGTTCGTCGAACACTGCGCGGTAACCGCTTTCGGTCAGTTCCAGGGTGCACTGCTGGTCGCTCTGGCGGTAGCGCACCTTGGCGGTGAGCTGGCGCGGGCTGCCGAGGTCGACCGGGTTGACCCAGAAAATTTCCGAAGCGAGCAGGGCGCGGGAGAACAACCACGGGTGTTCATTGCCCTGGCCGACCACCAGCACGTTGCGGGTCAGGTCCTTGTGCAGCACGTACCACGGCTCGTCACCGGCGTCCTTCAGGCCGCCAATACCCAGACCCTGGCGTTGGCCGATGGTGTGGTACATCAGGCCGTGGTGACGGCCGATCACTTGACCTTCTGTGGTCTCGATGTTGCCCGGCTGGGCCGGCAGGTATTGCTTGAGGAAGTCGCTGAAGCGACGCTCGCCGATGAAGCAGATGCCGGTGGAATCCTTCTTCTTGGCGGTGGCCAGGCCGTGCTTTTCGGCAATGGCACGTACTTCGGGCTTTTCCAGCTCGCCAACCGGGAACAGGGTGCGGGCGATTTCCTTGCCGCCGACGGCGTGCAGGAAGTAGCTCTGGTCCTTGTTCGGGTCCAGGCCCTTGAGCAGTTCGGTGAGCTCGCCGGTGTCGCGGCGGCGCACGTAGTGGCCGGTGGCGATCAGGTCGGCACCCAGCGACAGGGCGTAGTCGAGGAACGCCTTGAACTTGATTTCGCGGTTGCAGAGGATGTCCGGGTTGGGCGTGCGGCCGGCCTTGTACTCTTCGAGGAAGTGCTCGAACACGTTGTCCCAGTATTCGGCGGCGAAGTTGGCGGTGTGCAGCTTGATGCCGATGCGGTCGCACACGGCCTGGGCGTCGGCCAGGTCTTCACGGGCGGTGCAGTATTCGGTGCCGTCGTCTTCTTCCCAGTTCTTCATGAACAGCCCTTCCACCTGGTAGCCCTGCTCCATGAGCAGAAGGGCGGAGACGGAAGAGTCCACGCCGCCGGACATGCCGACGATAACGCGGGTCTTGGCGGGGTCTTTGAGTGCTGGGCTGGTCATGGTTACCGGTGTGTATCAAGGGGGAAAAACGCCGATTCTATCAAACCTGCGGCGGCGCGTCAGTCGCGCAGCAGGTCGAGGCTGTGCAAGGGGCCTTTGAGGTAATCGTCGAGGCAGCGTGGCACCAGTTCGCTGCGCCAGCGGGCGGGGTCGGCCAGCAGTTCGTCGCGGGTCAGCCACACGGCGCGGACGATGTCGCTGTCCAATGCCAGGTCGGCGTGATGGCGCACGGGGCGGGCGGCGAAGCAGACGCGCTGGTAGGTCACGCCGTTGCTTGGGGCGGTGTACAGGTAGATGCCGACCACGCCGGTGAGCTCGACTTCCCAGGCGGTTTCTTCGAGGGTTTCGCGCAGGGCGGCCTGGGGCAGGGTCTCGTTGGGTTCGAGGTGGCCGGCGGGCTGGTTGAAGACGTGCTGGTTGGCTTTGAACTCTTCGACGAAAAGGAACTTGCCTTCGTGTTCGACGATGGTGGCGACGGTGATGTGGGGTTGCCAGGTCATTTGTATGTCGTACTTCCCTGCAGCTTGGTGGGCCCGTTTTTCGGCCAATCGCCGGCAAGCCAGCTCCCACAGGTGCAGTGCAAGCTTGAGGCATTCACAATACCTGTGGGAGCTGGCTTGCCGGCGATGGGTTGCAGAGCAACCCCATTTCCCAGAAAGCACAAACCCCGGTGCGTGGCCGGGGTTTGTGCTGTTACTTCAAGCGAACCTTACAGGGCGGCAATGGCGCTGTTCAGGGTCTGGCTTGGGCGCATCACCTTGGCGGTTAGCTCGGCATCCGGAGCGTAGTAGCCACCGATGTCGGCCGGCTTGCCCTGGACGGCGTTGAGCTCGGCGACGATGGTCTCCTCGTTCTCGGTCAGGGTCTTGGCCAGTGGTGCGAAGCGTGCCTGCAGGGCAGCGTCGTCGTTCTGCGCAGCCAGGGCCTGGGCCCAGTACAGGGTCAGGTAGAAGTGGCTGCCGCGGTTGTCGATACCGCCAACTTTGCGCGAAGGCGACTTGTTGGTGTCGAGGAACTTGCCGGTGGCCTGGTCCAGGGTATTGGCCAGCACTTTGGCGCGCGGGTTGTCGTAGGTGTTGCCCAGGTGCTCCAGGGAAGCGGCCAGGGCCAGGAATTCACCCAGCGAGTCCCAACGCAGGAAGTTCTCTTCCACCAGCTGCTGCACGTGCTTCGGTGCCGAACCGCCGGCGCCGGTTTCGAACAGGCCACCGCCGTTCATCAGTGGCACGATCGACAGCATCTTGGCGCTGGTGCCCAGTTCCATGATCGGGAACAGGTCGGTCAGGTAGTCACGCAGCACGTTGCCGGTCACCGAGATGGTGTCCTTGCCTTCGCGGATGCGGGCCAGGGAGAACTTGATGGCGTCGACCGGTGCCAGGATGCGGATGTCCAGGCCGGTGGTGTCGTGATCCTTCAGGTACTTCTGCACCTTCTCGATCATCACGCCGTCGTGGGCGCGGGCCGGGTCCAGCCAGAACACTGCAGGGGTGTTGCTCAGGCGGGCACGGTTGACGGCCAGCTTGACCCAGTCCTGGATCGGCGCGTCCTTGACCTGGCACATGCGGAAGATGTCGCCGGCTTCGACGTTCTGCTCGAGAACGACCTGGCCTTTGCTGTCGACCACGCGCACGACACCGTCGGCCTTGATCTGGAAGGTCTTGTCGTGGGAGCCGTATTCTTCGGCCTTCTGTGCCATCAGGCCGACGTTCGGTACGCTGCCCATGGTGGTCGGGTCGAAGGCGCCGTTGGCCTTGCAGTCTTCGATGGTGGCCTGGTAGATGCCGGCGTAGCAGCGGTCCGGGATGATCGCCTTGGCATCCTGCAGTTCGCCGGCGGCGTTCCACATCTTGCCCGAGTCACGGATCATGGCTGGCATCGAGGCGTCGACGATGACGTCGCTCGGCACGTGCAGGTTGGTGATGCCTTTGTCGGAGTTGACCATGGCCAGGGCCGGACGCTGGGCGTACAGGGCCTGGATGTCGGCTTCGATCTCGGCCTGCTTCTCGGCTGGCAGATCCTTGATGCGGGCGTACAGGTCGCCGATGCCGTTGTTGGCGTTGAAGCCTACTTCAGCCAGGGCGGCGGCGTGCTTGGCCAGCACGTCGTTGTAGAACTCTTCGACGATGACGCCGAACATGATCGGGTCGGAGACCTTCATCATGGTGGCTTTCAGGTGTACCGACAGCAGCACGCCGGAAGCCTTGGCATCGGCGATCTGCTCGGCGATGAAGGCTTTCAGGGCCTTGCGGCTCATGGTGGCGCAGTCGATGACTTCGGCAGCTTTTACCGCAGTCTTTTCTTTCAGTACGGTGGTGTTGCCGTCTTTGCCGACCAGCTCGATGCGCAGGCTGTCGTCAGCTTCGATCAGTGCGGCTTTCTCGCTGCCGTAGAAGTCGCCCTGGGTCATGTGGGCAACGTGCGACTTGGAGTCGGCAGCCCAGGCGCCCATCTTGTGCGGGTGCTTGCGGGCGTAGTTCTTGACCGACAGCGGCGCGCGGCGGTCGGAGTTGCCTTCGCGCAGGACCGGGTTCACGGCGGAACCTTTGATGCGGTCGTAGCGGGCGCGGGATTCTTTCTCTTCCGCGGTGGCCGGCTCGTCGGCGTAGTCAGGGATGTTGAAGCCCTTGCCTTGCAGTTCCTTGATCGCGGCTTTCAGCTGCGGTACCGAGGCGCTGATGTTCGGCAGCTTGATGATGTTGGCTTCCGGGGTGGTAGCCAGCTGGCCCAGTTCCGCCAGGTGATCGCCTACTTGCTTCTCTGCGCCCAGTTGCTCCGGGAAGGCGGCGAGGATGCGGCCAGCCAGGGAGATGTCGCGGGTTTCGACGGCGATGTCAGCCGAAGCGGTGAAGGCTTCGATGATTGGCAGCAGCGAGTAAGTGGCGAGGGCGGGGGCTTCGTCGGTGAAGGTATAGATGATCTTGGAACGGGTGGGCATGCGGGTTAACTCTCTGTGTGCTGAGCGTGCTCGAGTCTCGTGGTGCGCAGGGTAGGCGCATCGCCCTGGCAGCGCCATGAGCGGAAAGTCGAGAGGCTGCGAGCGGTGATGGTGGATGCATCAGTCGAGCGTCAAGTGCTGAGCTGCGGTAACAACCCAGGCTTTATGGCCAGGCTTTGTGTCCATTCATGGCCAAGGGCGGTCCGCATTTTTCCAAGGGATCGCCCCGATGACCCTTCGGTCGCGGCGGAGTATACCAAACCATTCGGGCTAATCAGCAAGGCCAAGTGATATCGGCCCATTTATAAGACCAAAGACTAAGCGGCAATGTGGCGGGTTGTCGCATGCCTTGCAGGTCGGCAGATGTGGTTTAGGCTCAGTGGATCGCATGATGTCCAATCACACCCGACAGCGGAGTAGTGCAAGCATGGGATACCAGAAAATCAAGGTTCCGACCGACGGCACCAAGATCACCGTCAATGCCGACCATTCGCTCAACGTTCCTGACAACCCGATCATTCCTTATATCGAGGGCGACGGGATTGGCGTCGATGTCTCGCCGGTAATGATCAAGGTGGTCGACGCCGCCGTGCAGAAGGCCTACGGCGGCAAACGCAAGATCGCCTGGATGGAAGTGTACGCCGGCGAGAAAGCCACCCAGGTGTACGACCAGGACACCTGGCTCCCCCAGGAAACCCTCGATGCCGTACGTGATTACGTGGTGTCGATCAAAGGGCCGCTGACCACCCCGGTGGGCGGTGGCATCCGGTCGCTCAACGTGGCCTTGCGCCAGCAACTGGACCTGTACGTGTGCCTGCGCCCGGTGCTGTGGTTCCAGGGCGTGCCCAGCCCGGTGAAAAAACCCGGCGATGTGGACATGGTGATCTTCCGCGAGAACTCCGAGGATATCTATGCCGGCATCGAGTGGAAGGCCGGTTCGCCCGAGGCGAACAAGGTGATCAAGTTCCTCAAGGAGGAAATGGGCGTTACCAAGATCCGCTTCGACCAGGACTGTGGCATTGGCGTCAAGCCGGTGTCTCGCGAGGGCACCAAGCGCTTGGTGCGCAAGGCCCTGCAGTACGTGGTGGATAACGACCGCGAGTCGCTGACCCTGGTGCACAAGGGCAACATCATGAAGTTCACCGAGGGTGCCTTCAAGGACTGGGGTTATGAAGTGGCGCGCGACGAGTTCGGGGCCGAGTTGCTCGATGGTGGCCCGTGGATGAAGTTCAAGAACCCCAAGAGTGGGCGCGAGGTCATCGTCAAGGACGCCATCGCCGACGCCATGCTGCAGCAGATCCTGCTGCGCCCGGCCGAGTACGACGTGATCGCCACCCTCAACCTCAACGGTGACTACCTGTCCGATGCCCTGGCGGCGGAAGTGGGTGGTATCGGCATTGCGCCGGGTGCCAACCTGTCCGACACCGTGGCCATGTTCGAGGCCACCCACGGCACCGCGCCCAAGTATGCCGGGCAGGACAAGGTCAACCCGGGTTCGGTGATCCTGTCGGCGGAGATGATGCTGCGGCACATGGGTTGGACCGAGGCGGCAGACCTGATCATCAAGGGTACCAACGGCGCGATTGCCGCCAAGACCGTGACCTATGACTTCGAGCGCCTGATGGACGGCGCCACACTGGTGAGCAGTTCAGGCTTTGGCGATGAAATGATCAAGCATATGTAGGGCAATGGAAAACCGGCCGCTTCCATTAAAGAAGCGGCCGGCTTTGTTCGTATACCGGCAGGCGGCTCAGCAGATCAGGCGTCGGCAGTGCTGCCGGCTGGCCGTGCGCTGGTCGGCGCAGGCGCGGCAGTGGAAGCGCTGCAGATCTTGACTGCGTGCAGGCCTTTGGGGCCTTGGATAATCTCGAAACTCACGGCCTGGCCGGCCTTGAGCGTCTTGTATCCGTCCATCTGGATGGCTGAGTAATGAGCGAACAAGTCTTCATCCTTGCCCTCTTCATTGATGAATCCGTAGCCCTTGGCATTGTTGAACCACTTGACTTTACCGCTTGCCATCCCTATGTCCCTCTGCAAAGGACTCCATCACTGGAGTATCATCCACTCATCCGCATACGAACCATGCGAAAAATCTGGTTGACTGCGCGGATCTTTATCGACCACGGTGGGTTCTTATTGGTTGTAACACCGTTTTGCCGATAGTCAAGGTCGCCCGGCGCCTGCGCTGGCCGTGCCCTTCGCAGTCAACCCACAACCTTAACCTGTCGCTCATGATGAAATTCTTTCCATGCATGCACCTAGTGAGATTCGACTAACATTCAATCAGGATCGCCCGCAATCGAATGAGGACGACGGCTCAGGTCTTGCAGTTCAGGAAGCCAAGCCGATCCTGCAGGCGCCACCTATGTACAAGGTGGTTTTGTTCAACGATGACTACACGCCGATGGATTTCGTCGTCGAAGTGCTCGAGACGTTCTTCAATCTGAACCGCGAGCTGGCGACCAAGATCATGCTGACCGTCCATACCGAAGGGCGGGCAGTGTGCGGATTGTTTACCCGTGACATCGCCGAAACAAAGGCTATGCAGGTCAACCAATACGCCAGGGAAAGCCAGCATCCGCTACTCTGTGAAATCGAGAAGGACGGTTAATCGCCGACCACTTGGGTATGAGGTGAAGCTATGTTAAACCGCGAGCTCGAAGTCACCCTCAATCTTGCCTTCAAGGAGGCTCGTTCGAAGCGTCATGAGTTCATGACCGTCGAACATCTGCTGCTGGCACTCCTTGACAATGAGGCTGCCGCGACCGTTCTGCGCGCCTGTGGCGCCAATCTCGACAAACTCAAGCACGACCTGCAAGAGTTCATCGATTCCACCACACCCCTGATTCCGGTCAACGACGAAGATCGTGAAACCCAGCCGACCCTGGGCTTCCAGCGTGTACTGCAGCGTGCCGTGTTCCACGTGCAAAGCTCCGGCAAGCGTGAAGTCACTGGCGCCAACGTGCTGGTTGCGATCTTCAGCGAACAGGAAAGCCAGGCCGTGTTCCTGCTCAAGCAGCAGAGCGTGGCCCGCATCGACGTGGTCAACTACATCGCCCATGGCATCTCCAAGGTGCCGGGCCATGGTTCGCATTCCGAAAGCGACCAGGAAATGCAGGACGAAGAGGGCGGCGATACCGCCTCTTCGAGCAACCCGCTGGATGCCTATGCCAGCAACCTGAACGAGCTGGCCCGTGCCGGCCGTATCGACCCGCTGGTAGGCCGCGAGCAGGAAGTGGAGCGCGTGGCGCAAATCCTTGCCCGTCGGCGCAAGAACAACCCGCTGCTGGTGGGTGAGGCAGGCGTGGGCAAGACCGCCATCGCCGAAGGCCTGGCCAAGCGCATCGTCGATGGCCAGGTGCCCGACCTGCTGGCGCAGAGCGTGGTGTATTCCCTCGATCTCGGCGCACTGCTGGCTGGTACCAAATACCGTGGCGATTTCGAGAAGCGTTTCAAGGCGCTGCTCGGCGAGCTGCGCAAACGCCCACAGGCGATCCTGTTCATCGATGAAATCCACACCATCATTGGTGCTGGCGCGGCGTCGGGCGGGGTGATGGATGCGTCCAACTTGCTCAAGCCACTGCTGTCGTCGGGTGAAATCCGTTGCATCGGTTCGACCACCTTCCAGGAGTTCCGTGGCATCTTCGAGAAGGACCGTGCCCTGGCACGGCGCTTCCAGAAGGTTGATGTCAGCGAGCCGTCGGTCGAAGACACCGTGGGCATCCTGCGTGGCCTGAAAGGGCGCTTCGAAAGCCACCACAACATCGAGTACAGCGACGAAGCCTTGCGCGCCGCCGCTGAACTGGCCTCGCGCTACATCAATGACCGGCACATGCCGGACAAGGCCATCGACGTGATCGACGAAGCCGGTGCCTACCAGCGCCTGCAGCCGGAGGCCAACCGCGTCAAGCGCATCGACGTGCCGCAGGTCGAAGACATCGTCGCCAAGATTGCGCGCATTCCGCCGAAGCACGTCACCAGTTCCGACAAGGAACTGCTGCGCAACCTCGAGCGTGACCTGAAGTTGACCGTATTTGGTCAGGACCAGGCGATCGATTCGCTGGCCACCGCTATCAAGCTGTCCCGCGCCGGCCTCAAGTCGCCGGACAAGCCTGTCGGTTCGTTCCTGTTCGCCGGCCCGACCGGCGTCGGCAAGACCGAAGCAGCACGGCAGCTGGCCAAGGCGCTGGGGGTTGAGCTGGTGCGCTTCGACATGTCCGAGTATATGGAGCGCCACACCGTGTCGCGCCTGATCGGTGCGCCTCCTGGCTATGTTGGCTTCGATCAGGGTGGTTTGCTGACCGAGGCGATCACCAAGCAACCGCACTGCGTATTGCTGCTCGACGAAATCGAGAAGGCCCACCCGGAAGTCTTCAACCTGCTGCTGCAGGTGATGGACCACGGCACCCTGACCGACAACAACGGGCGCAAGGCCGACTTCCGCAACGTGATCCTGATCATGACCACCAACGCTGGCGCTGAAACCGCCGCGCGGGCCTCGATCGGCTTTACCCATCAGGACCATGCGTCCGATGCCATGGAAGTCATCCGCAAGAGCTTCACGCCGGAGTTCCGCAACCGCCTGGACACCATCATCCAGTTCGGCCGCCTGAGCCACGAGACGATCAAGAGCATCGTCGACAAGTTCCTTATCGAACTGCAGGCGCAGCTGGAAGACAAGCGTGTGCTGCTGGAGGTCAGCGATGATGCGCGCGGTTGGCTGGCGGCCTCGGGCTATGACGTGCAGATGGGTGCGCGGCCGATGGCGCGGCTGATCCAGGACAAGATCAAGCGGCCGCTGGCCGAGGAGATCCTGTTTGGCGAACTGGCCGAGCATGGTGGCGTGGTGCACGTCGACCTGCGCGATGGCGAGCTGGTGTTCGACTTCGAGACCACGGCTGAGGTTGCGTGACAGATGGGGCCGCTATGCGGCCCTTCGCGGGCACGCCCGCTCCCACAGGGGGATAGAGCTATTACCTGTGGGAGCGGGCGTGCCCGCGAAG